>CAZODJ010000016.1:0-28708 GCA_964578555.1 uncultured Candidatus Kuenenia sp. | reverse complement strand
AGGTCGGCGAGATCATGGCCGACCCGCTCAACCCGGTGCTCTTCGAGCGGTGAGAGCGCGGCTGCAGAGTTTCTCAGCGTTGCCCCGGGGCTGACGTCTTTTGGTCAAACGAGCTTGGTTTTTCCGGGCACGGCGAAGCCGGGGCTCGGCAGCGACGACTGCCAGGTGAGATCCTTCGGGAAGAGAGCGAGCTGCGACTCCTCGGCGACGAACTTCCAGGTCACCTTCTGACCGGTGTAGGCGGCGAGGCGGCCCAGCACGCCCGCGAGCGAGCTGTCGGCCATCTGCCGCAGTTCGACGATTGGCTGGCCCGACCGGATCGAATCGATCAGGTCCTTGTGCTCCTGCTTGTAGGCATCGGCGATGCTGCCCTTCATCTCCCAAACGAGCCTCCCGGAGCGGTCCACGATTCGCGAGCCGGCGTTGGCCCCGCCGATGTGGCACGTGCCCTGCGAACCGTGGATGACGTTGCCGACGTCCGACAACGTGTTGGGCAGATGCCGCGATTGGAACGACACGAACTTCCCGCCCGGATATTCGTAGTCGATGCCGAACGTGTCCCACAGCTCGCTGTCATCCGGCCGCGCGAACCGTCCGCCCGAGCCGTAGGCCGCGATGGGATTCTCGCCCATGATCCAATTAATGGCGTCGAGGTTGTGCACACCCTGCTCGAGGAGCTGGTCGCCCGAGAGCCAGACGAAGTGATACCAGTTGTTCATCTGGTATTCGGCGTCGCTCATGCCCTCGGCTCGCGGGCGATACCAGATGCCCCCCGCGCAGTAGCGGGCCTGGGCTCCGATCACGTCGCCGATCGCACCCTGGCGGATTTGCTCGACCGCGCCGGCGTAGTTCGTCTGCCGGCGGTACTGCGTGCCGCACACGATCGCGAGCCCCTTCGCGAGGGCCTCGTCGTGGGCGGCCAGGCAGAGCCGGTAGCCAGCCGGATCGACGCAGGCCGGCTTCTCGACGAACACGTGCTTGCCCGCCGCGATCGCGGCCTGCGTATGGAGCGGATGGAAGCCGGGGGTCGAGGTGACGAGCACGACATCGATATTCGGATCGTCGAGAATCCGCTTGTAGGCATCGAGCCCCTCGTGGCTCGTCTCGGTGGCGGCCAC
Source organism: uncultured Candidatus Kuenenia sp. (assembly GCA_964578555.1). GTDB lineage: Bacteria > Planctomycetota > Planctomycetia > Pirellulales > UBA1268 > CACORA01. Next base: position 27,590 of record CAZODJ010000016.1, on the reverse strand, counting down.
TTTGTCGGGGTGGGCCTCACGCATCGCCTTCCAGAGCTTAACGCAGTTGCGGCCATAGAGGTCGGCGGCCGCGACGACCTTCACGCCTGAGTTGATCGAGAGTGAGTTCCCCATCGCGCCCGTGCCGCGGCCGCCGCAGCCGATGATGCCCAGCCGGAGTTCCCGCTGTTCTTCGGCGGAGGTGCGGGACGAATGAACCAGCGTTGCGGATAGCGCCGCCGCGGTGGCCGTGAACGTGCGGCGAGGGACGGCAGGCTGCCGGGGGGTGAGGTGAGACATGGTTGGATCCGTTTCGTATTGGGATTTCTGGCAAGGCAATAGGCGTCCTCGATACATAGCGCTCATCGTACCTTTCATCCGCCGGCCGCTGGACCGCGCGGATGGCAATGTTTTTCAATCTTTGCGGCGTGGCTTGCGATTTTTGCCAGTGACTTTGCAGCTCGTGCCCACTGTGCACCGCTGCATCCGCAACGGCACAATGTTGCGGATGGCACGCCCCGCTCGCAAACGTCAGCCCCAGTCGCCCGACTCCCGGCACGGCACTCTCGTCGCCGTTGTGGTCGATTCCTCGTCGCCCTATGACCGGGCGATCGCGATGGGGGCTGCGCAGTACGCTCGCGAGCGAGGTGACTGGCGGCTCTATGTGGAGGAGGAACAGAATCGGAGGCTGCCCGACTTCAAGGAATGGCCGGGTGAGGGAATCATCGCGTCGTTTGACGATGCCGAGGTCGTGCGGGCCGTGATGGCGTCGGGCCTGCCGGTGGTGGCCGTCGGCGGCGGTGGCGGCGGCTTCGATCCGGCGAGCTCGATCCCCTACGTCGAGACCGACAACGCGCGGATCGCCTGCCTCGCGGCCGAGCACCTTCTCGACCGGGCATTGGAGCACTTCGGTTTTTACGGGCTGCCCCCATCACCCATCACCGTCTGGTCCGAGGCGCGATGCAACGCCTTCGCCGACCGCATCAAGGCCGCCGACCGCTCGTGCACGTCACTCATCGCCGGGCACGAGGCGACCCAATGGACGCTCCTCCAGGCGGAACTGGGGGCGTGGCTGGCAGCGCTTCCCAAGCCCGTGGGCATCATGGCCTGCGACGACGTGCGGGCCCGGCATGTGCTGGAGGTGTGCCGTGCGCTTTCGCTGCGGGTGCCGCACGATGTGGCGGTGATTGGCGTCGATGACGATGAGTTTGTCTGCGAACTCTCCGATCCACCGCTCTCCAGCGTCGCCCAGGCTGCCCGCCGCGTGGGGTGTGAGGCGGCGCGGCTGCTCGACGAGCTTCTCAAGCAGCAGCGGTCTCGATCAGGGGCAGAGGGGCTTGTCGCCCAGCCCGCGCGGCTGGTCGTGCCGCCGATCGGCGTGGTGGCCCGACGATCCACCGACACCATGGCCGTCGGCGATCCCGTGATCGCAGATGTCATCCACAGGATCCGGGAGCAGGCGACGCGGGGGCTGACCATCGCGGAGCTTGTGAGCGAGTCGCAGCTCTCCCGGTGGCAGCTCGAGGAACGATTTCGGCGGGCCGTCGGCCGCAGCATCCACGACGACATGCTTCGCGTCCGCCTCGAGGAAGCGCGGCGGCTCGTGACCACCACCGATCTGCCGATGAAGTCGATTACGCCGCGGGCCGGCTTCAGATCGGTTGCGTACATGACAACGCTCTTCCGCCGCCACTTCGGTATGCCGCCCGCCGCCATGCGGGCCGCCTGCCGTGGGCGGGCACCTTCCGATTTCTTGAACCCAGAGACCTGATCCCATGCCCGATCCTGCCGCGCTCGCCATCTTCGCCCACCCTGACGACATCGAGTTTGTTGCGGCGGGAACGCTCCTGCTCCTCCGCGACGCCGGCTTTTCCATCCACTATTTGAACCTCTCCGGTGGCGACTGCGGCAGCATGACGACGGGCCCGGAGGAGACGCGGGCGATCCGAGAGCGGGAGGGGAGGGCGGCGGCGGCACTTCTCGGGGCGACCTTCCACGAGAGCCTCGCGTCGGACCTCTGCATCTTTTACGAGGAGCGGCTGCTGCGACGGCTCGCGGCGGTGGTGCGGCGGGTGCAGCCGCGGATCGTGCTCACCCACTCGCCCGAGGATTACATGGAAGACCATATGAATACCGCGCGGTTGGCTGTGACCGCCGCCTTCGCCCGCGGCATGCCCAATTTCGTGACTGATCCGCCGATCGCGCCCGTCACGGGAGACGTGGCCCTCTATCACGCGATGCCTCACGGCCTCTGCGACGGGCTGCGGCGGCCAGTCGTGCCCGACCTGTTCGTCGATACGACCGCCGTGCAGAGCGTGAAGCGGCAGGCGCTGGCCGCCCATGCGAGCCAGAAGGAGTGGCTCGACGCCACGCAGGGCATGGACAGCTACCTCGATGCCGGCGACAAGGCGGCCCGCGCGGTGGGACGGATGTCGGGCCGGTTTGCCTATGCGGAGGGCTGGCGGAGGCACCTGCATCTGGGCCTTTCGGCCACAGATGATGATCCACTCGCCGCAGCCTTGGGCAACGCGATGGTCGTACCTAAGGAAGGGCAGCCGGTCCGTTAAAGCGAAAGCCCGGCCTTACGGATTGAAAGAAATCGCTGCTTTTCGGCAGCCCGAAGAGGTGGGACAACTGGGTTTTCGCAAATGCCTCCCCCGTTGAGCCCCAGGAGCCTCTTCGCCGTGCCGCGACCCCTCAGCCGCATCGCCCCCGACTGGTGGGACTACACGACCCTCGACGCCGAACTGATCCGCGACGCCGCGGCGCTCACCGGGGCCGACCTCGCCGCCCTCGCGCGGCCGGGGTTTCGCGTCGTGTTCTACGACACACTCGAAGACTTCTACCTTGCCGAGGCGCTCGAATACATCACCGCCTGGAAGCAGGCGACGGCGGAGGAGCCCGTGGGAATCTGCGGGCCGATCGGTCCGACCGAGCAACTGCCACTCGTGGCCCGGCTGGTCAATGAGCTCGACCTCGATCTGCGTCACGCGCATTTCTGGGGCATGGATGAGTGGTATGACAATGGCCGCGAGGTACCCGTCACCCATCCGCTCTCCTTTGAGAAGGCCGATCGCGAACTCTGCTTCGACCGCATTCGGCCCGAGCTGCGCATGCCGGAGGCAAACCTCCACTTTCCGAAGGCCGACGTCGGGCCCTACGTCGCCAGCTGGGAGACAGCCCGCTGCGCCGTCATGCAGGGGGGGCAGGGCGACATCAAGCACTGGGCGTTTAATGACCCGCTGCGGCGAGAGGGAAAATACAAAGACGCGCCGCCATCGCCAGCCGAGTATCGGGCGCTTTCGACGCGGGTGGTCGATCTGCATCCGGTCACGCTCGCGCAAAACGCCCGCACGAGCGGGGGCGGCAACATCACGATGGTGCCCCAGCGGGCGATCACGGTGGGCCCGGTGCAGACCTGGCAGGCTGAGAAGGTCTCGATCTGGCACGCGGGCGTGCATGACAATCCGCTCGGCCAGCGGCTCACCGCGCTCATGATCTCGAAGGGCCTCGCCGATGCGAGCGTGCCAATGTCGCTCCTGGCCGATCACCCCAACGTGCAGTTCAACTACTTCCGCGGCGGCCTCGGCAGCTGTGCCGTCGAGATGCATTGATCGCGGATGACCACACTCCCGCTGTGACGACTGTTTTTTACGGCCGGAGCAGGCCGCGTTCGTAGCCGCGGGCGACCACTTGGGCGTTGTTGGCGGCGTCGAGCTTTTCCTGGATCGCCACCACGTGGGCGCGGGCTGTCCGCTTGGCGATGCCCAGCCGCTCGCCGATCGCCTCGTAGGTGAGGCCCTCGGCGAGCAGGACGAGCACTTCCTGTTCGCGGCCGGTGAGTGGGCTGTGCTTTTCGCGAGCGGCGATCCGGCGGGCCACCGCCTCGCCGATTGGCCGACCGCCGGCTGCCGCTTCCCGGATCGCCGCGACCAGTTCGTCGTAGCGGGCCGACTTCGTGACGTAGCCGGCAGCACCGGCGTCGAGCGCGGCGACCGCGTGGGTGGCGTCGTCCGACGACGTGAGCATGAGAATCGGCGGGGCAGGCGTGAGCTGTCGCAGCCGGGCGAGCGTGGCGAGGCCATCGAGGCCCCGCATCGCCAGGTCGAGCAGCACGAGATCGGGCCTGAGCCGCTGACAGGCCTCGACGGCGGCATCGCTGTCGGTCGCCAGGCCGGCGATCTCGAAGTCGGCCTGCCGGGTGAGTGCCTCGGCGAGCCCTTCGAGAAACACGGGATGGTCGTCAATGAGCAGCAGTCGCATCGGAGTCCAGGTGCTCGGCCATTCGTTATGGAAAATCTGCACTATGCCAACAGAAGCCAGCCCACGCCCACTGGCACTTGTGACGACCGCCTCGCCATCTCGCCCTGGGTTTCATCCCTTCAAGCAGTCGGGGGCTATGCGGATCGTGACGGCCGTGCCGTGGCCAGGGCGGCTCTCGATGGTCACCCGGCCACCGATGCGGGTGGCGCGCTCGGTGAGGCCAAGCAGGCCGAAGTGGCCGGGGGAACGCTCGTCGGCAGCGTGGGGATCGAAGCCCGAGCCGTTGTCGGAGACAGTGGCGACGATGCCCTGCTCGTCGGCTGTGAGGCCGACAGTGATCCTCGTCGCAGCAGCGTGATGCGCGGCATTGTTGATCGCTTCCCGCAGCATCCTGAGGAGATGATGCGTCGTTTCGGCGGGCAGGGCGGGGAGGGGCCCGGAGACGTTCAGTTGGAGTGGGGTGTCGGTGAGGTCGCGGAGTTCCGCGAGCATCACGGTAACGCGGTCGGCGATGCTGCCCTGGAGGCGAGCCGGCTCGCGGAGGTCCCAGACATACTGGCGGGTTTCATCCTGCAGCCGGGCGAGGATTTCCCGCTGCCGCTCCATCGTGCGGCGGGCATGCGGGTCGGCGACGCTTCCTGCAGCTGAATCGATCCGCAGGGCGAGCCCGGCCAGATCCTGTTCCAGCGAATCATGAAACTCCCGTGCGATCCGCCGCCGCTCCTCGGCCACGGCCTCGGCCTGGATCTTTTGTTCGATCACGGCCAGTTGTCTGCGTACCTGACGCCGCAGGAGAGCCACCCAGGCGAGAGCCGCCAGACCGGCCGCGAGGCTTCCTGCCAGTGCGATGGCCAGCCGCCGCGGCGTCCACCACGGCGGCCCCGCAACGAGCACGACGTCGTCAGGAGCGACGGGAAACAGGTCATAGCTGCCGGCGCGGAGGCTGTAGGTGGTGTTCGTTGTTTCATCCACGAGGCAGGGGGCCGTCACGCGGACCCGTGATGACCGCGTGATCTCGCCAGGCAGAAGGGCAGTCGCAAAAATTCTCAGCGCGATGCCGTCGAGATCGCCGATGAGGAGCGTCCCCGCGGTATGGTCTTCGCGTTCGCGAACTGGCACCTCGATCTGGATCAATTGGGCGTCGCAGCCGGCACGCAAGACGCCGACACTCGGCCGCATCGCCTCGGGCGGCTCACCCGTGCCGATGCGACGCAGGCGCGCCTCTCCGAGCCGCGTGGCGAAAGGGCCCCGCTCTGCGAAGCCGACCGCCTCGACCCGATCGCCGGCCGCAATCGTCGTCGCTTCCTCGAAGGATTCGTCGGCTAACAGCACACATAGCCCTCGTTTACCATCGGTGAGAAACAGCCGTTGGTCCCGGGGCGCCGCCGCGACGATGCCCGATATCCGCTGCAGGCCGTCGGCAGGCTCGCTGCGGCCAAGATCGGCAAAGGCCAGATCAGGCAGCGAGAAGAGATCGGGAGGGGCCGGCTTGATCACGGTCACCTGGTGATCGCCGGGAACGAGCAGATAGGGCCGGATCAGTTGCCGACGGTCGTTGATTTCCCCAGCGGCGATGCCGGACAGCCGTAGCCGGGCACCGATCCATGTTTGGGCTACGGCATCGGCTGGGGCCACTTCGAATCGGGCATCAACGACTGTCTCTGCCACGTTGAGGGCAAGGCTGCCCCCTTCTTCGCCGGTCCGCCGCCAGCTCCGGCCGACCCCCTCGAGGGAGACCCAGTCGTAGTGGAGTACACCGGAGGTCATCTGCTGTGGTGTGAGCGGCTTGGGCTCCGGCGGCGGGCCGGCACCAAGCAGTTCGATCCGTGCGTCGCGGATGCCGTTGATGAGAAGCCCGATGTGGACGACACCGCTGACACGTACGGTATCCCCCGCCTCGAGATGCGGATTGCCGGCGCGGGGCACGATAAAGGTGCTGCCGGTGTCGTCGCGAAGAAAGGTCGTGCCTTGCGAGTCGCGGTGCGTGACCACGGCGTCGAGACGCACCGGTGGTGGCTCGTCGTTGATGCCGACATCCGACCGGGCGACGGCGGCGGCAGTGGTGAGGGGAGTGGCCCCGGCGGCCGCTGGACCGGCGACATGCCCAACGAAAGCGACGAAAAGCGAGGCCAGAAAGAACAATTTCATGCGTCTCGCACCATATCAGGCTTCACGTTTCACATGGTGATAGCCCCCCGTGATCCTTATGGCTCCGGCACCAGTTCGATCGCCTCCGGGGGAGGTAGAATCATGTCGGGCTTGCTTCGCAGGGCCGCCAGTGCCAACGGAGACGCGGCCCTGAGATTCGGCAGGGCGACGAATCCGGTACTCGAGGCGAGCGACTGTGCGATGGCCAGCGACTGGGGGGCGTCGAGCCTGAGCACGTTGGGGAGCCTCAGGCTCTCCACCCGTCGTTTTAGCAACTCCGCCAGATCTACGGAGTCAAGAGTGGTCGTCTGAGTCAGGGCAAACAGGTCGAGACTGCCTCTGTGCATGGACAGGGCCCGCGCCGCTCTCGGGGAAATACAACGAAGCCCAGACAGAACCAGTGACCCCTCGTGCCCGGACAGCGCCTCGGCCGCATCCGCGTTCAGGACTGACATCCCTGGCAGGCACAGCGTGCCACGGTGCGACGTAAACGCCAAGGCTGTTGTCGGAGTCAGCATTGCCAGATCCGGCAACAAAAGTGTGCCGCGATGCGTCGCCAGCCCGGCGGCCAATTCCGCTGCGACTTCCGAACGAGTTGCGAGCGTAAGCATTCCTTTATGGTGCGCGAGGGCCCCCGCGACATCCGTGGTGACAGCCGTCGGGCCACCGATCACGAGTGGGCTCTCGTGGAGTGCAATCAGGCCGGCTGCCGCAACATCGAGTGTTTCCAACGCATTGAGTACCAGCGTGCCTTTGTGTGGCACCAGCATCGCGGCCACGTCCGCAGAGAGCGAACGGAGGCCACTGAGCGTGAGAACGCAGCCACGGTGTGCGGCCAAGGTCGCCGCCACGGTAGGATGCAGAGAACGAAGGCCAGGAAGCGAAAGTTGGCCACGTTGCTTGGCCAAAGCGTGAGCCACCGTCACGTCAAGAGACCGTATTCCAGAAAACACCACGTGGCCACGGTGGTCGGCAAAGGCGTCGGCCGACTCGATCGACAGCGAAGCCAAGCCACAGAGCTCGAGCCGACTCTCATGCCGAGCGAAGGCATCTGCGACTGACGCTGTCAGGCTCTGCAGGGCGGGCAAATCCAGATCGCAACCGCCGGCAACCAACGCGGCCGCTGCGAGGGCATCGATCCGCTCCAGGCTTGGCATCGAGAGACGAATAAAACGACCTCGCGACACGAGCGCCTCAGCAGTGGGGGCATCGAGTTCGCGGAGGTTGGGGAGAGTCAGTTCCCAGGCATCCTGTCGATCGACGATTCCGTGGGCCTCGTCAGGGGTCAGTCGTGGCCTCCACTCTGGAGCGTCGTCGATCAACCGTGACTCTGGCGGCACATCGGCGCCGAGGGCTGAGGTCAGCACTCCGAGCCCGACCAGAAGCGTCGTGAAGGCCGCTCCAGAGAGCGAGGAAGACCACGCGAAAGACGTCATGGACTTTGAGCGTACCTGAGGTGGATTCTCTGCCTCAAGGCCTCAGCGAGCCTTGCCCCAATTCGCGGGCGCGCTCCCAGGCAGGGGGCTCGTCGGTGGCCAGATCAGTCAACTTGCGCCATGGCCCGCGCTCGTTCCGGAGCGTAGTGGTCGGCCCCGCCAGGCTGCTCCACGGTGATGGCGAACGTCATTGGGCCCTGGACGAACTCCGGTGGCAGGATTGGTACCACGATGTTCGGCTCAGAAATCTCAGTGCCTCCCGGGGGACGCACGTCAAACACACCACAGCGAAGCGGCACGGTGCGGCGGCCGGCGATAATCCAAATCTGATATTGCTTCTCGCGGGGGTCATTGGCGGGCAGGCCGCGGATGCGTAAGAAGCCACGCTGTCGCGATGGACTCCACACGATGTCACCGCGGGCACGCTCACGTGGGGAAACGACCTCATTTGCCGCGAGGATGGCATTGCACTCCAGGTGGACGACGTCGTCGAGGGAACGGAGCATTTCGTCACGTGCACGCACGAACGTGTCTGCCACCGGGGGCAACCCGGCAGGCGGCTCCGGTCGCCGGGTGAAGATGGGCCAGGCGGCGATTGCGATCAACGACGCCGCAAGTGCGGTGACGGCGAAGAGAAACGGGCGGTGTTTGTCTGCGGCTCGGGGGGGCCGTGGAGTCGCATTGGCCTGGGGATTGAGCCACTGCACCGCCAGGGCGGCGGCGATGCGATCGAGGCTCTCGTGATCGGTATCAGGCATCGTTTTCAAAAGCGTGGCCAATTCCTGCTCTTCGTCTGCATCGAGGCCGAAAACCGCGCGATCCGCCAAGAGATCGGTGATGCGTGGCGCGGCGGATGGGCTGCCCGGATGATGGGAGTTCTGTTTCATCTGAGTCTCTCGCGTGATTCGGCCAAGGTCCTGAGCCGGATAAGTCCGCGACGGGCAAGTGATTTCACGGTCCCGACAGGAACGCCGAGCAGCGTGCTGATCTCGGCTCGCGTGAGGCCCTGCCCAATCGCGAGCTCGAGGACGCGTCGCTCCGTGGGGCGGAGTTTCTCGAGCAGGGCGCCGACCAGTTCGACATCCTCGCAGTGCTCGGCACGATAGGGGCCGCTGTCGGGAACGACCGGCAACGTCGCCGGCAGCGGTTCGGGCTGGATCCGGCTCTCGCGTCGTCGATGACGATCGACGAGACGGCGCCGCGCGATCATGGCGACGAACGTCGCCTCAGACGACATACGGGAGTCGAATGTCCCGGCATGACGCCAGACATCGAGAAAAATCTCCTGCACGGCTTCTTCGGCGTCTTCGAAAGTGGGAGACATCTTGCGGGCGAGCGACCAGACGAGGCAACCATAGACGGTAAGGCACTCCTCGATCGCTCCCGGAATACCAGTGGCGACGTTGGAGAGAATCATGGAGCCGCAGAGGATCGTCTTCACAGCCTCAGCCCAAAAACCGACGGTGCGACCTGAGGCCTTAAACTATCCTTTCCAACTGCGTTTTCGCAGCGGTGGCCGCGGCGGATGCAAAAATTGTTGGAATCCGTTTTCCAGAAGCGTGCGAATACCATGGGGTCATCTCACGCCGGTGCATTTTTTCGAGGAAATCCAGCCCCATGAGCCATGGTCCCGACCTTCATGACGACGATGTGCAGAAACTCGAGAGGCTTCGCGGCTGCTATGACCGACTCACGCAGGAACTCGGCCGGGTGATCATCGGCCAGCACGAGACCATCGAAAAATTGGCGATTTGCCTGTTTGCCCGCGGCCACGCGCTGCTGATGGGTGTGCCCGGCCTCGCGAAGACGCTGCTGGTCAGCCGGCTCGCGGAGGCGGTGTCGCTGTCGTTCAGCCGAATCCAGTTCACACCCGATCTCATGCCGATGGATATCACCGGCACCGACATTCTCCAGGAGGGCCGGGACGGCCGTCGGGAGTTCACGTTTGTTCCCGGGCCGGTGTTTGCCAACATCGTGCTGGCTGACGAGATCAACCGTGCTCCTCCCAAGACGCAGGCCGCGATGCTCGAGGCGATGCAGGAGCAGAAGGTCACGGTGGTCGGGAAGACGTCTCGGCTCGAGCCGCCGTTCTTCGTGCTCGCCACCCAAAACCCGGTCGAGCAGGAAGGAACCTATCCGCTCCCCGAAGCGCAACTCGACCGATTCATGTTTCTGATCGAGGTCGATTACCCGTCGGAGGAGGAGGAGGTGTTGATTGCCCGAACCACCACGGGCGACGCGTTGCCGACGCTCAAGCACGTGCTCGATGCGGCCGAGATCGTCGAGTTTCAGCATCTTGTCCGTCGCGTACCGGTACCGGACCATATTTATGAGTTTGCCGCGCGGCTCGTCCGCCGGACACGGCCCCAGACGGTCGCGGCGCCCGAATGGCTTCGACCGCTGGTGGCTTGGGGGGCGGGGCCCCGCGCCGTTCAGTACCTGATCCTCGGCGCCAAGTCGCGGGCCGCCCTGACCGGCGGCTACATGGTGCGGCTCGAAGATGTGGCGGCGGTGGCCGCCCCCGTGCTGACGCACCGTGTTCTCACCACGTTTGCCGCGCAGGCCGAGGGAATCGATTCGAGAAGGATCGTGGAGCGACTGGTCGCCGAGGCGATCGCCGAATAGGAGAGGTGAGCGATGATCACCGACAGGACGGCACGAAGCTTTCTCGACAGTGGCGTGCTTTCCCGGCTCGCTGCCGTACCACTGCTCGCCCGCCGGCCGATGATCGGCGGTGTGTCGGGACGGCATGTGAGCCCGCACCGTGGATCGAGCGTCGAGTTTGCCGAGTACCGCAAGTATGTCCCCGGTGACGACCTGCGGCGGCTCGATTGGCGGGTCTACGGCCGCACCGACCGCAACTACGTGAAAGAATACGAGGCCGATACCAACCTCCGGTGCTGCCTCGTCGTTGATTCCAGCGGCTCGATGGGGTACGGCTCCACCGGCATCACCCGCCTCGATTACGCGCGAAAACTGGCCGGCACGCTCGGCTTCCTGGCCTGCCGTCAGGGAGACGCCGTCGGCATTTCGTGCGTGGCCGAGCGGATCGTGCAGCACCTTCCGCCGCGCCGAAACCCCGCACACCTGCGGCTGGTGCTCGACGCCCTCGAGCAGGTGCGGCCGCAGGGCGCGACGCGACTGCCGCAGATTCTGCACGAGACGGCGGAGACGGTCCGCCAGCGAGCCATGGTCGTGGTGCTCTCGGATCTGTTCATCGATCCCGCTGAACTCGCCGGCTGCTTCGGCCACCTGCGGTTTCGCCGGCACGACATCGCGGTCTTCCACCTGCTCGATCCCCGGGAGATGTCATTCGACTTCCGCCGCCCGACCCGCTTTCTCGACATGGAGGGGGGCAATCCGCTTTTTGTCGATCCGCTCGACATTGCCGACCGCTATGCCAAGGCGCTCACCGGACACCTCGATGCCATCCGTCGGATCATGCTCGAGCAGGGGATCGACTATCACCGCGTGCTGCTCGACGAAGATTACGAGAAGGTGCTGGCCCGGTTCCTCGTGAGCCGGGCAGCGGGGAGGGGCGCGCGATGACGTTTCTCGAGCCCGCGATCCTGATGGCGCTGCCGCTGGTCGCATTGCCGCTGGTAATTCATCTGGTGAATCAGCGACGGTTTCAGTCGGTCGAGTGGGCGGCGATGATGTTTCTGATCTCCGCCCAAACAATGTCGCGGGGCTATACCCGACTGCGGCGTTGGTTGATCATGCTCCTGCGGATGACAGCGGTGGCGGCGGCGGTGGTGGCGATCAGCCGGCCGCTGTCGCGGGGCTGGCTGGCGGCCGTGGGGGGCGATCGTGCTGGCACGGCCGTCGTCGTGATCGATCGTTCATCGAGCATGCTGCAGGCCGCCGGCCCCGGGGCCGAGTCGAAGCTCGCCACCGCGCGGCGGCAGCTTGTGGCGGCGCTCGAGACGCTTGGTGTGCGGCGGACGGTCCTCATCGACGGCGTTATGGGTCGGCCGCTCGAACTCTCCTCGCCGCGAGCGCTGCTCGAGGTGCCCGAGACGCAGGCGTCTGCGGCCCCGGCCGACATGCCACGGCTGTTGCAGTTGGCGTGCGAGCAGCTATCCGGTGCGAACGCCGCGGCGGGTACGATCTGGATCTGTTCCGATCAGCGGGCCAACGACTGGCAGGTGGCGGATGCCGCCTGGCAAACCCTCCGCGACACCCTCGCGAAGCTGCCGCAGTCGGTGCGGCTGACACTCTTGGGCTACACCGAGCCGGCTTCCTTCAACCTCTCCGTGCGGGTCATCAATGCGGAGCTCCAGCCACGGGGAGCGGGCTGGGATCTCGTGCTCGACATCATGGTCAGCCGCGCGGCCGCCGGCACCGCCCGCCGCGTGCCCGTGCAGATCGAGCTGGGCAAGGCGCGATCGACGGTCGATCTGGAGTTGACCGATACGGAGGCCCTGCTGTCGCGGCACACCATCGCGATCGACGCCGCGGTCCTTGCAGAGGCGGCCGGTTTCGCCAGCGAGGCCGAGCAGGCCTACGGCTGGGGCCGCGTCTCGATTCCCGTTGATGACAACCCCGCTGATAACGATTTTTATTTCAGCTTCGGCGCGCCGGTGGCGCGCGGGACGGTGATCGTGGCGGAGGACCCGCTTGCGCGGCGGTCTCTCGAACTGGTCGCCGGTATCGCACCGGAAAAACAGCTCCAGGCAACTGCTGAAGCAGTGGACGCGGCCGCCTTCGCGGGCATGTCGCTCGACCATGTGGCGTTCGTAGTCTGGCAGGGCGACCTGCCTGAGGGCGACTCGGCTGACACGATGTCGCGGTTCGTAACGCGGGGTGGACAGGTGATCTTCATGCCGCCAGCGTCGCCGCGGCAGGTTGAATTTGCCGGGATGTCCTGGCAGCCGTGGGCCGAGCACAGCCCTCCCGTGCAACCAGCCTCGTGGCGGGTGGAGGAGGGGCTGCTTGCCTCCACTCGCAGTGGCCAGACCCTGCCGGTGGGCGAACTGGAGCTGCGGCGTACCTGCGGGATCGTCGGTGAGGGTACGCCATTGGCGCTGCTTCCCGACGGCCGGCCGCTGCTGGTGCGGGCTGCGAACGGTCGCGGCGGCGTCTCGCTGTTGGCGACGACGCCGGCACCCCGCGATTCCGACCTGGCCGCAAACGGTGTCGTGCTGTACGCGATGGTGCAGCGGGCCGTGGACGAAGGACTGAAGGCCGTGAGCATCGCGCGGCAGCTCGACGCAGGCAGCCAGGAACGCGGCGAGTTTTCCCCGGAATCGAACTGGCGGCAGATCGCGGGACCGCCGGCAGCCTCCACGGAGCCGGGATGGCATGCCGGGATATACGTGGCTGATGGCCGCCTGACGGCCGTGAATCGCCCCGCAGCCGAGGACGTTGCCGCGGTGGTGCCCGATCGCGTGGTGGAGTCGCTCTTCCAGGGGCTTTCTTTCAGCCGCTTCGAACAAAAGGCCGGTCACCGCGGGACGATCGTGGAAGAGGTGTGGCGGCTGTTTCTCGTGGCCGTGCTGGTGGCACTGGTCGTCGAGGGTCTCCTCTGCCTGCCGACGCGGCCCAAACTCCGGGCCGCCGGGAGTTTCGGAGGGGCCGCAGCATGACCGCTTCATCCGAGGCTGCGACCATGTCCGCGACAACGACCGTGAGCGGGCTCACGTTTTCCTGGACTCCCTGGTCGGTCGGGATTTCCGTCGTGCTGTTGGCCGTCGTGGCAGCGGTCTGCATGGCCGGCTGGTGGAGGAGCGGCTGCCGTTTGTGGTACGGATGCCTGGAACTCCTGCGGCTCGCGATCGCCACGGTCGTTGTACTCCTGCTCAACCAGCCCGAGTGGATCACGGCGATGAAGTCGTCCGACAAGCCGACGATCGCCGTCCTTGTCGACGGTTCGCGGAGCATGACGACCATTGATGTGGTGGCGGCTCGGCCTCATGAGGAAGCCTCCGCGCCGGCAGTGGTCTCGCGGCAGATGGCGGTGGAGCGGCTGGCCGCGGCGGACTTTTGGAAGCCGCTGGCTGGCCGGTTCACGGTGCAGGTGACCACTTTCCCCGCGGCAGGCGACTCGGCGTCGGCGGCCGGCACGAACCTCAGCGATCCCCTCGAAGCCACGGTGCGAGGCGATTCGCAGCTGCGGGCCGTGGTGCTCGCGTCGGATGGCGACTGGAACGAGGGCCGGCCCCCCTTGCAGGCAGCGACGACACTCCGGGTGGCCGGCATCCCGGTGATGGCTGTGCCTGTCGGCGGTGTGACACCGTTGCCCGACGTGTCGGTCGTCAGTGTCGACTGCGCCGTGACCGGTGTGGTCGGCAAGCCGCTGCGGGTGCCGTTTACGATCCGCAGCACGCTGCCGCGGGAGCAGGCGGCGACCGTCGTCGTCGAGACGTCCGACGGCCAGACCTTCACCCGGGAGATGCGGCTCGTCTCGATGGGTAACACCGGCGATGCGGTCTATTGGACACCCGCCTCGACGGGCAACTTCACCGTGACCGTGCGGGTGCCTCCGCAGCCAGGAGAGCTGCTCGCCGACAACAATGTGCGGACCACGCCGGTGGCGATCCGTCAGGAGAAGCTGCGAGTGTTGATCGTGGAGAGTGTGCCGCGATGGGAATACCGTTATTTGCGCAACGCGCTGTCGCGTGATCCCGGTGTCGAACTCTCGTGCCTGCTGTTCCACCCGGGCCTCTCCCAGGTGGGCGGCGGCAACAAAGACTCCATCAAGACATTTCCAGGCACGCTCGACGAACTTGCCGTCTATGACGTCGTGTTTCTTGGCGACGTCGGGATCGGTGACAAGCAGCTCACGGAGGAGGACTGCCGGCTGCTCAAGGGCCTCGTCGAGTATCAGGCCGGGGGGCTTGTCTTCATGCCCGGGTGGCTGGGCAACGAAATGTCGCTGCTGGGGTCGCCGCTGGAGGATCTTCTGCCGGTGGTGCTCGACGCCGCGCGGCCCGAGGGTACGGGCATGGCGGTGGCGGGACGGTTTGCGCTTACCGACAAGGGCCGCACCAGCCTGCTTACGCGGCTGGCCGATACCGTGGAGGACAATCTGGACGTGTGGGGCTCGCTTCCCGGATTCCAGTGGTATGGCCCGGTGCTCCGCTCAAAGGTGGGCAGCGAGGTGCTCGCAGTACACGATGAGGCCGCCAACGAATATGGCCGGATCCCGCTGCTGGTGACGCGGCCCTTTGGTGCGGGCAAGGTGCTCTTCATGGGCACCGACGGCGCATGGCGGTGGCGGAAGGGCGTGGAAGACAAATACCATTATCGCTTCTGGGGACAGGTTGTCCGCTGGATGGCGTATCGACGCACGATGGCCAAGGGAGAGCGGATGCGGCTGCTGTTTTCACCGGAGCAGCCCGAGGTGGGGCAAGCCGTGGCGCTCGACGCGACCGTGAGCGACGCGGTGGGCGAGCCGGTCGTCTCGGGTATGGTGACGGTGACGATCAAGCCGCCTTCGGGAGCCGTGGAGAGGGTGCAGCTGGCCGCACCGGGTGAGCAGGGGCAGTGGGGAGTGTTTTCCGGTGGATGGACGCCGCGTGAACCGGGAAGCCATTCTCTGCAGCTTGCCTGCGCCGAGGCCGGCGCGCCGCTCGAGGCAAGCGTGTTCGTGCAGGCGGCGCCGGGTGAGGCCGTGGGTGAGGCAGCGCGGCCCGACGTGATGGAGGAAATCGCGCGGCTGACGCAGGGCAGCGTGACTCCCCCCGACAGGCTCGAGGACTTGATCGTGTCGCTCGCCGGACTTCCCGACAGTCCGCCCGAGGTGCACCGGCTGCGGCTGTGGGCGCACCCGGCGGCGCTGGCGACGCTCGTAAGCCTGCTCGGGCTGTTTTGGATGGGACGCAAATGGCAGGGGCTGATCTGATGAACCGGCATGCAGTCATGTTGCCAGAGCGAGTGGGAGAGGACGTCGGCGACCTGACGCTGCCCGACCACCTGCGACGGCAACTGGACTCCTTCCGACGCACGCTCTGGTGGATCAAATCGCTCGAGGCCGTCGGCCTCGCCATCGTCGGTACGCTCGGGGCGTGGCTTGTGCTGTTCGTGATGGATCGCCTCATCGACACACCACCGTTCGTCCGCTGGCCGCTGTTCGTCGTGGTGCTCGCCTGCGGGGCCGCGATTCCGTGGGCGATGCATCGCTGGATCTGGTGGCACCGTGGCCTTGATCGGCTTTCCCGGCTGATCTCTCGGCGGTTTCCTTCGCTGGGCGACCAACTCCTTGGTGTGGTGGAGATCGTTCGGAGCCGCAATGAGCAACAGCGGTCGCGAAGCCTGTGCGAGGCGGCGATCGGGCAGGTGGCGGAGGCTGCCGGTCACCACGACCTCGGGCAGGCCGTGCCGCGGCCGCGGCATGTGCTCTGGGTTCGTCTTGCAGCCGTGTCGCTGCTCGTGGCGGTTACGCTGCCCTGGTTCTTTCCCGACGCTGCAGCCAATGCCTGGGCGCGGCTGCTCTTCCCGTGGCGACACATGGATCGGTTCACGTTCACCCGGGTCGATCGGCTGCCCGATCCGTTCGTGGTGCCGCATGGGGAAGAGACGGCGATGAGCGTGCGGCTTCGCGAGGATTCGCAGTGGCGGCCGACGCGGGCCCAGGCCCGCATCGGTGGCGGCTCGCCTCTGACAGCCCGGCAGACCAACGGGCAATACACGTTTCTCCTGCCGCCGCAGGCGGACCGCGGCTCGTTGCGGCTGGCCATCGGGGATGCCCAACAGCGGGTGGCGGTGACGCCCACACTGCGGCCGGAGATCAAGAATATCGTCGCGAGGGTCACGCTCCCCGCCTATCTCGAGCGGCCTGAGCCGATCACGAAGGATGCCCGCGGCGGTGTGCTGGCTGTGGTGCGGGGAAGCATCGCGGTGGTGACCGCCACAGCCACCAGGGAACTCGCTGAGGCGCTGGTCAACGGCAAGCGGGTGTCGCCGGATGCGGCGACCATTTTGGCACCGGCGGTGCTCGTGGACCGGACCTGCGGCATCGTGATCGAGTGGCAAGACACGTTGGGACTCTCCGGAGCGAAGCCGCTGGAGGTCAGCCTTTCTGCCATCGACGATGAGCCACCGGCGATTGTGGCCGACGGCCTCGCTGGCCGATCAGTGCTCCTCGAGACCGATACGGTGCGGTTCACGCTGGCGGCGCGGGATGACTTCGGCGTGAAGCAGGTGGGTATCGAATGGCGAATCGGCGGCGGCGAGCCCGCCGACAATACGGCCTCCGCCGGCACGCAAATCGCCGGCGAGCATCTGCTGGCGGCAGGCGGGCCGCGGGCGGAGACTCTCGAGGCACTAGGCATGTTTTCGCCGCGGCAGGTGGGCATCAGCTCGCAAACGGTCGAGGTTCGCGGCTTTGTGGAGGATTACCTGGCCGATCGGGGCAGGGTCTACACCGCGCCGGCGGTGTTTCTGGTGATGACGGCCAGCGACCATGCCCTGTGGATGAATGAACAGATCGCGCGGTGGAAGCAGCAGACGGCCGAGGTTCGCGACCGTGAGCTGGCCTTGCTCGCCCGCAACGAGGAGCTGCGTGCACTTTCAGATGAGGAGCTCGACGCCCCCGATAACCGCAAGGTGATGAGGGAGCAGGCGGCGGCGGAGCGGGCCAATGCGAGCAGGCTTGCTCGGCTCGCCGACAGCGGTGGAGACCTCGTGAGGCAGGCGGCACGGAATCCCGAGTTCGACGCCGCCACGCTGGAAGGACTGGCGCAGCAGGTAGAAGAGCTCCAGGCAATGGCCGAGACGAGGATGCCCGACATTGGCGAGTTGTTGCAATCGGCGGCCCAGGCTGAGAAGCCTCAGGAAGCCGACCCGGGCGAATCGAAAGCTGGCCAATCGGCTTCGTCCCCCAGTCCGCCGACGCCGCAGTCAGGTGACAAAGAGGATTCGCTTTATCGTGCGGATGGGCAGCCCGACGACACCAATGAGGAAGGTGGGGCCGGCCCCACCGCGGGGCAGCTTGGCCTGCCGAGCACATCGGTGGGCAACGTGCCCAAGGCTGGAGGTTCCGGCCGCCCTTCTTCGCAACGGCAACTGCTCGAGGAAGCGCTGGAGAAGCAGAAGCAGCTTCTCGAAGACTTCGCGAAAATCGCGGAGCTGCTCTCCGATCTGATGGGGCGGCTCGAGGGCACGACGTTTGTGAAGCGGCTCAAGGCCGCTTCACGCGGCCAGTTGCAGGTGGGCGAGGATCTGGCGAGCGTTGTCGCGAAGGCCTTTGGCAGCCCGTCGGCCGCGAAGGAAGACGAGATCACCAGTCGTGCGGTGTCGGCCGCCTCCCGGGGAAACACCGAGGTGAGCCAGAAAATCTCCACAATCATGGATGACATGGATGCCTACGCTGAGCGGCGACCACTGCCGGCGCTGCGGACGGTACTCGATGAGATGAGGGAACTCGACGTGCTCGGCAGCCTCCGGCAACTCGGCGACGACATGAAGCGGGAAGCGGGGATGTCGATCGCCCGAACCGAGTTCTGGTCTGACACATTGGATCGCTGGGCCGACGAACTCGTGCCACCCCCTGAGGATGGCGACGGTGCGGGAGGCGGCGGTGGGGCGTCGGCCGAAAGCCTGCCGCCGGATGTGGTGCTCGAAACGATGTTGATTCTTGAGGCCGAGACGAACCTGCGCGAGCAGACCCGCGTGACAGAGCAGGTCCGCGGCACCATCGGCGCCGAAGCATTCCGCGGCCGAGCGGCCGCGCTCGCTGAGGAGCAGCGGGCCTTGGGCGACCGTGTGGACGGCATCCTCGAGATGCTGGAGAGTGCATCGATCGGGCCGCTGCGGTTTGCGGACGAGATCGAGCGCATGAAGCAGGAACTGCTGCCGCGGCCGGAGCCGCCTCCACGGTATGCGCGGGAGAAGCAGTTTTTTCGCTCCGTGCGGTCCGTGATGGTCGAGGCCGGCAGCATTCTTCGGAGTCCCGACACGGGCCGGAGGGCGATCGCCGCTGAGACGGAGGTGATCGAACTGTTGCTCGCCTCTCAGTTTGGTGGCGGTGGTGGTGGAGGAGGAGGTGGTGGCGGCAGTGGAGGAGGCGGTGGTGGTGGTGGTGGTGGAAGCGGCTCGGCGCTGGCACGGTTGGGGGCAGGTGTGAGCGGCAGGGCACGGCCGGAGGCGGCAGAAGCTGATCAGGCCGTCGGCAGAAGTGGAGTCGTGCTGCCCGATGAGTTTCGAGACGGGCTCGATGCGTATTTCAACGCCTTCGAGCGGGCCCGCGAGTCGCTGGGGAGCAAGCCATGACCGGCAGGTTGAGATGGATTGCTGTGGCAACGGCCTGGATGTCGACCACCGCGGCCTGTCTTGGGCTTGTGGGTGGTCCGTGCCAGTTGGCGTGGGCCGACGATGGGAAGCCTGTTCAGAAAGCCAAGCCGGCCGGGCAGCCGCAACCGGATCCGCAGGAGCAGCAGCGCCGTCAGCAGGCCCAGCACTGGGAGGGCCAGCTGAGCATACTCCTCCATTCGCACTTGAACCTCATTCGCACGCTGTGTGTTGAACTGTCGCGAGAGCAGCGGCGGGCGATCGCCCTGGCCGGTATGAAGGCGACAAAAGAGGCGGCCGCATGGCTGGCGGATGAGCAACTCGGCCGGCGAAAGCAGCAGATGGCAAAGCAGCAGCGGGCCGACCGGCCGCCGAAAGCTCTGGCCGCCGACGCGGCGTCAGGTGATGATCCGGCGGCTTCGATCGCCGCTGCCCTCCAGGCGGCTTTGGCCGATACTGTTGGCGTCGAGAAGGCGGCGGCATTCGCGGCGGAGTTGGCGGCCCGTGAGGAACGATGGCGGCAATCGGTCGTCGCCTCGCTCGTCGGCATCCTCGACACCGAACTGTGGCTCACGACGGAGCAGCGGGAGGCCGTGGAGCGATCCCTGCTTGAGCACTGGGACGAGAGCATGGTTCAAGCACTGCAAGGTAGGCATATGGCCAACGGCCGTCGGGTTCTGCCCGGCGTTCGTGACGAATTCATCCTTCCCCATCTCACGGCCATGCAACTGGATGTCTACAGCCTTCCGAAACCCGTCGGGGGCGGCATGCCGTCGTGGCAGGCCTTGATATACCGGCTCGGCCAATGCGCTCCCCCCCTCAACCGCGATCCATGGTGGTTCGAATGATGGCGAGCATGATGAACGGTGCGTCCCACAGGAAACCTTGGTGGCTCGTCCAGCGGGCGGGCCGACTGGCTGGGCGATGCCGCCGATCAATGCCCGTCTCGATTGCAGTATGGCTCGTGGCTATCGCGCCCCTTCAGGCCGCCGATGACGCCGTGGTGAATGACGACCCGCAGCTTGGCCGGCCAGACGTTCAGCAGCATTCGATCGTGCTCGATCAGCAGATCAGCGGCATGCTTTTCGGACAGCATGGCGGCAACGAGGAGGCGGCAATCAAGCAGCTGTCCTCACGGGCCAGGCTCCAGCTGGCCGGGGTTGACGCCGTGTGCGGGCTCACGGAGCGGCAGCAGCGGAAAGGCGAGGCCGCCGTCGCGCTTGTCGTGGCCGAGACCGTCAGCGAAGTCGAGGCCGTGCGTCGTCGCTATGAAGGACGCATTCTCGACATGCAGCAGCGCGAGGCACAGGCCGAATGGCAACGCCTCAATCAGGAGATCATGAAGTTGCGGCCCAAGATCCTGGGGGCTGGCGGGGGAGGCGAGCTGCTGTCCGGCGTGATCGCGACCATGCTCGACGACAAGCAGCGCTTGGTGTGGCAGCGCGAGATGGAGGCCCGCGACGAAGCGTGCTGGCGACGGGTGGTCGGCGAAGGGCTCGCCACTCTCGATTTGCAGCTGGGGCTGACCACGGCCCAGCGTGAGGCGATCGCAGCGCTCCTTGACGAGAAGCCGCTCCGGTTCGACGAGAACACCGGCAGTGCAAACTTCGGTCATCCTGGCTTTGGCTCGATTGTCTGCAGATACGCACTGTCGCTGGTCGACCAGCAGCGGCTGCGGAAGATCGTCGATGACAGGCAGTGGACGGTGCTCTCGCAGGTGATGGCGCAGGGCAAGGCCATGGCGGCTCACCTCAAGCAGCAAAGAATCATCATCGACTGACGTCTGTTCGTGGAAACCCAAAGATGAACGACACGGCCAAAACACGTCTCAAAATGGATTCGTCAACCAGTCGGGCTCCGCTCGGTCGCCATCGGTCGCCGCGCGCTGGTGGCATCGCGGTGGCCTGCCTCGCAGCCGTCGCCTGGACAGGGTTCGCACGCGAGGCCAGGCCGCAGGTGCCGATGATCCGCTCTGGAGACCCTGTGCCACGGGATGTCCGCGAGCTCTACGAATCGGGCTGCCGCTATTTGGCTCGCACGCAGCAAGAGGCCACCGGCACCTGGCAGGATCCCCAGAGCGGTCCGGGTGTGACAGGCATGGGGCTGATGGTGCTGTTGGCCTCGGGTGAGGATCCGAATTTCGGGGCGTATCGCCTCCCCATCCGCCGCGCCCTCCGCAGCATCATCGCCTCCCAGGATGAGAAAACCGGATATTTTGGAAATCCGCAAGGGGGGAGCACGAGCATGTATCACCACGGCTTCGCCATGCTGGCCCTCGCCGAGGCTTACGGTGTGGTGGATGATCGCGGACTCTGGTCGGAGGCTGGGGGCAGCGGGGCGGGACGATCGATCGGCGAGTCGCTGCAGGGGGCCGTGCAACTCGCGGCAGTCTCGGCGGCAAGCAATCCCACCGGCGCGTGGAGGTATTCGCCGGAGTCGAAAGACGCCGACACGTCCGTCAGTGGCGCCGTGATGATGGGCTTGTTGGGCGCGCGAAACGCGGGCATCGAGGTGCCCGATGCGACAATCGAGAAGGCGATCAAGTATTTCACGGCGTCGACGGCCGCCAGCGGGCTCGTGGGCTATGCCGGCCCCCAGGGAGGCAGTGACGCGACCACCTCCATCGGCACGCTCGTGTTGGCCATCGCGCGGCGGAAGGATCTGCCGCAGTTCACGCAGGCTTCGGAATACCTCAAGCGGCAGACGCAGGCAGGGTCTCGGCAGAACGCGCACGCCTCCTACACACGCTACTACCGGGCGCAGGCGTTGCTGCAAGCCGACCCAGACGCCTGGCAGCAGTGGAACTCACAGCTGGTGCAGGAGATGAAGGGGCAACGGCTCCCCGACGGCAGCTTCGTCTCCCCCGGCGAGACACCCGTCGTCGGCACCTGCCTCACGCTCCTCGCGTTGGCGGTCAATTACCGATTCCTGCCGATCTACGAACGCTGATGGTGCGTTCACGTGCGGCAGGTCCCCCGTTTCGCTCCTGCGGTGAACTATGAACGACATCTCCTTCCTGCCGATCCGCCGGCCGTTGCGGGCTCGGCTCGCGGTCGCGGCGGCATGGCTTTGCCTGACGGCCTGTGCGGCCGCCCGACCCGAGGAAACGACCACCGCCGCGGTTTCCGATCGGCCTCTCGACACGCGCCTCCAGACGGTGCTCGACCTGCCGGCGAAAGGGTTTCTCAGCGGGGTGCTTGTCGCCGCTCCGGCCGCCGAGAGCGGAACGCGGGAGACGCTCCTGTGGCGGTCGCCGATGTTCACCGAGCCCTGCGAATTCGCGATCGATTCGATTCGCGGCATCCGGTTTCCACGGCCGGTCGATGGACCTCCGCCGGCGGCCGGCGACTGGCGGATTGATTTGGTTGACGGCGATGCACTCGTCGGCCGCATCGAGTCGATCGACGAGCAAACCGTGGTGGCCATGATCGGCAGCCTTGCGGCGCCAGTGCAGATGCCGATCCGGCGCGAGTCGGTAACGCGGATCACTCATGGCGGCACGGGATTTTTCTTGGGTCCGGCCGGTTTGGCCGACTGGAAGGCGAGTCCGAGTGGTTGTTGGCGGGAGGAGGGGGGCCGTCTGATCGGTGAGTCAGGGGCGACCCTCTTCCGCCAGCTCGGTGCGGGGCCGAGGAGCCGCTACGACCTCGTGCTCTCCTGGAAGAAACCGCCAGCCATGCAGGTGGCGTTGGGGATCGGTGCCGCCGCTGATGAGCCAGCCTACCGGCTGGAAGTGGGTTCGTTTGGCATGGTTGCCGTGCGGCAGGAGCCCGAGGCACAGGCAATCGAATCGGGGGCGGTCGATCTGGAGCCGCTGGGCGACCTGCCGGCAGAGGGCATCGCGATGTCGGTGTTCATCGACGAGGAGGCGGGCCGAATGGCCGTGGTCCTGCCTGGAAAGGCCGGCACGGCGGCCGACCTTTCGTTGCCGCCGCGGCGACGTCAGGCCGGCGGCGGCTTTCGACTGGCAATCGAGGCCGGTGACGTGGTGCTCGAATCGCTGCGGGTCGGGCCGTGGCGCGGCGAGGAGCCGACGCTCGAGGCCGATGCGGCAGGATCGATCCGGCTGCAGGACGGAGCGACGATCGCGGGGGAACCCGCTGGCTGGAAAGGGGACTCGCTCGTGCTTGCCGGACCCGACGCGCGACGCATCCCGGCTAGCATGGTGGCCGAGATCCTGTTTGCAGCGACACCTGAAGGGGGGACTGCCGGTCAGACCAGTCAGCCGCGGTCGGTGCGGCTGCACGACCGCTGGGGCTCCCGGCTGACGGGTGGGATCGACCACATCGAGGTCGACGCACTCGTGTTCGTCCATCCCGCTCTCAAGCATCCGGTGGCGTTGCCGATCGACGGGCTGGCGACGCTCTCGAGCCTCCTGCAGCGTGCGGAGCCACGGAACCTCGCCGGCCGCCTCGGCCGAATCGAAAGCAAGGCCGGGGCCTGTGTCGGCTGCCTCGTGACGGGTGAGCCCTCTGCCGAGGCGGCCGGGGACGCGATCGCCTGGCAGCCGCAGGGAAGCCTCACCGCCAGCCCATTGGCAGCCGAGCCGGGGGGGAAATCGCCGCAGGCCACGATCGCGTATGTCGCGGAGCCGTCGCAGCAAGCGGGTGGCGACAAGGCTCTGGGTGGCTTGGGTGCCAATGTGATGATGATGAACGAATCACCCGCGATCGTGGGCTGGGCTGGTCGGCCGCTGGATGGCATTCAGCCGGGCTCGTTGATTCTCGAAATCGCACCGAACGGTGATCGGCATTTCGTGAAGGCGGCTGGGCTGCCACTGGAAGACGTCCACGACCTGTTACGGGGCACGATCGGGACGAAGGTGACGCTGCGGCTGAAGCCGACACAGCCACAGCAGGGCCAAATCAAGGAGGTGAGCATCACACGGCGGCCACTCGGCCAGAGCAATCCGCTGCTTTTGGAGAAGGCGTTGGCCACGCACGATCGGCTTGTGGCCACGACGCCGACCCGGCTCGAGGAGTTGGCCAACGCTCCGTTTGCTTCCACGCTGGTCCTGAGGACCGGCGAGACGCTGCCGTGTCGGGTCGAGTCGATCGACGCAGCCGGAGTGCGGGTGCAGATGCTCGACACCGACCCGGTCACGGTCTCCCACGACCTTGTGCAGGCCGTGGAACTCGTGCCCGCGCCGTCGCAGCCGCTCTCCCGGGAAAAATTTCGGAGCCTCACCGTGCTGCCGCGGTCGCAGGAGCAGGATCCACCGACGCACTTGCTACGGTCGCGAAACGGCGATTACCTGCGCGGCAGACTCGAGTCGCTCGATGGCGACACGGCGCGGGTCGCCGTGGAGGCAAGAACGCGGGGCAAAACCGTGGCGATCCCACGGGCCGAGGTGGCTCGGCTCATCTGGCTCCACCCGGAAAATCTGGCCACGGAATGGCGGCCGCCCCCGCCCGTCGCCGCGGCCGGCCTGCCGGTTGAGGCCGTGCTGGGCGGCAGCCAACGGCTTCGCCTCGTGGCCACGGCGATCGATGGAAACATGCTGGTCGGGACAAGCCCCGTCATCGGCCCCTGTCGGGTCGACATCGCCACCGTGCAGATGCTGCGGATCGGTGAAGCAGCGACCGCCACCCCGCCCTCAGCCCCATTTTTTCAGTGGCGGCTGGAGCCGGCCCGCGATCCGCGGAATCTGCCACCCCGGAAGACGGCGACAGGTGCCGATTCGTCGGCTGCACCGCCGGCGGTCGATCCTGACGCGGCCCTGGCCCCGAAGTCCGTGAAGATCGAGTTTGTCTCGTCACCCACGGAGAAGTCTGATCAAAGTGTGTTTGCCGTGCCGCAGCGGGGGCAGCAGCGACCGCCGCCGAAGCCGCGACTCGTGGCCGATGGCGTGGCCGAGGTGGCGGAAGAAAACACGCGCTGGGTACCGCAACTGGGTCGTTTCCTCGTCGCGCACGAGTTCCCGCCCGGTGATCCCCGCGCCGAGATTTCCACGCAGCCCGGGCCCGTGGGCGATTTGCTCCGGCAGTGGCGGAAGGAGGGCACCGCCGCCGGGCTCCATGGCGTGCTCTATGACAACCACGACGAGGATCACAGCAACATGCATTACGAGTGGTTCCCGGAACTCACCCGCGTGGAATATTGCGATTCTGCGAAGAGGGCTCGTGCGGGAATTCATGGCCTGGGTGAGTTGCACCGTGGCCTCCAGGTCATCTTCCTGCACAACGCGCCCGTGATCGGTAATGCCTCCGTCGCGCAGACGCAGGGTCCCTTCTGGCGAAGCATGCCCCGGCTGGCACTCGCAAACGCCGTGACAGCGACGTTGCTGGCCGATCAATACGTCAACAACATGCTCTATTTTTATCCTGAGCACCGCGACCATGACCCGGAGACCGACAAGGGCCACGGCGACGTGTTTCCGGCGAACGTGCCGTACCTGATCACCTCGCAGGGCTCGTCGGGGTCGGATCAGGCGTTTATGGACGCGGTGGCGTCCACGATCGCCGCCTTCCGCCCCGAGACGCAGCGGTTTCTCATCGAAAAACGGCTCCTCATGCCGACCGTCCAACTGATTTTCCGCCGCTGCCGCAAGCCGGTCGCTGGTCGGGCGGAATACCTTTCGGGCATCGCCCACCCGCCCGTTTTCGACGCGGCCACACTCGATGTCGAGAAGATGGTGCGGATGGCCCACGAGCTTGAGCCCGACGATGTGCCGCCGGTCGTGCGGCTCGATATCGAGGAGGAGTATCTCGGTCGGCCCGGCATTGACTATTTCGAGGTGGGGCATGCCGAGAAGTTGTTCGATACCGTGTCAGCCGTGGCCAGGGTGGCCCGATCCGCACGCTATCGCCGCCGTCTGGTGGCGAGCGTGGCGAAGACGCAGGACCCTCGGGAGAAACCACTCTCTTTCGTGTGGCGGCTGCTCCATGGCGACCCGGACCGCGTGCGAATCAGGCCGCTCGATCCTCTCGGCATGCGGGCGGAGATCGTCGTCGACTGGCATCCGCGAGCCGTCTATCCGGGAAGTGATCTGCCCTCCGCCCGTGTCGATGTCGGAGTGTTCACAGACAACGGGTCACAGCTGTCAGCTCCCGCCTTCCTCACATGGTACTTTCCGCCTAACGAGCGCCGGGTGTATGAGCCGTTGCCCGCGACCGTCGCCGCCGACCGCGCCGACGACGTCAACGGTGACGCCCCGCTGCGTATCGTCTCGATCGAGAGACTGCCGCTCTCGGGGCCGAATACCTATGCCGATCCGATGGTGCTGACACCAGCCGATTGGGCCGATACGTACCGTTATGACGACCGCGGCAACCTGCTAGGCTGGATTCGCTCGCGGGCCGGTCATGACGAAACGTTCACCGCGGACGGCCGCGTCATCGCGCAGGGGGGGAAAGGGGGCGAGGCCCGCCAAACCAGGCCTGTTCGCTACTTCCGCGAGCAGCGGAAACCGAATGACATGCCCATGCTGCGGGAAGAGGCAGGCCTGTGAGTCGGTGAGGTGATTGCGGAGGTCGAGGCTGAGTTCTTGCCTGTCACGTGCACAGCAGGTTTTGGCCAGGCGTGAAAACCCTGCCTCTCAGTTCGCGGGACGACGCACCCGCCGGCGATGCCGCAGTCCACCTGGCTTGCGCCCGGTGCTTTCTGTGTGGCAGCCGGAAGCCGCAGGGCGCACGCCCGCGGGATGACCCACCGGTCAACGCTGCCAAATACTGGATTACAGCACCTGGCGGAGCGTGTCCTGGAGCACGCCGGCACTGCGCTTGAGGCCCTGCATTTCCTTGGGCCAGAGTTCGAGCTCGATGATCTTCTCGGCGCCCGCCCGGCCGACCACCGTGGGCACCGAGATGCTCACGTCGCGGAGACCGTAGGCTCCCGTCAACACGGTCGACACCGGCAGGACCCGTTTCGAATCGAGGGCGATCGCATGAATCACCTCGGCGATCGAGACGCCGACGGCAAATCCGGCGCCGGTCTTCTTCTTGATCATTTCGGCACCCGAGGTCTTCGCCCGCTGGAACACGTCCTCGCCCAGTTTCGGCGTGAAGCCGGGCCACTTTTCCAGCGGCAGGCCGGCGATGCTGGCACTGCTCCAGACGGGCACCATGCTGTCGCCGTGCTCGCCGATGATCATCGCCTCGAGTTGGGTGGCCGGCGCCTTGAGATTCATCGCGAGGAGGCTGCGGAAGCGGAGCGTGTCGAGCAGCGTGCCGAGGCCGATGACGCGGCCCTTCGGCAGCCCCAGCTCCTTCTCGGCCAGATATGTGAGGATGTCAACGGGGTTGCTCACCACGAGGATCATGGCGTCGGCCTTCATGCCGGCCGACTGGATCGAACCGAGAATCGTCTTGAAGAGTTCGACATTACGGTTGATCAGGGCCAGCCGGCTCTCATCGGGCTTTCTCCGCAGGCCGGCCGTGATGCAGATCAGGTCGGCGTCGGCGAGCCGGTCGTAGCCGCCCGCGTAGATTACCTGGTCGGCGATCGCCGCCGTGCCATGGAGCATGT
The DNA here is from genome assembly GCA_964578555.1 of uncultured Candidatus Kuenenia sp. Taxonomy (GTDB): domain Bacteria; phylum Planctomycetota; class Planctomycetia; order Pirellulales; family UBA1268; genus CACORA01. The sequence continues at coordinate 66 of CAZODJ010000016.1, read as the reverse complement.
CGAGGGCTTGGCCGTCGGCCAGGTCGGCATTGGCATCGACGATCACGATCTCGTGCACGATGCCGC
>CAZODJ010000015.1:0-29045 GCA_964578555.1 uncultured Candidatus Kuenenia sp. | reverse complement strand
CCCCGTCGCGGCGGCCCGCAGCATCGTCCCGGGCAGCGGCCAGCGCGAGGCAAAGTCCCATTCAAGAAGAGGCATTCCAAGAAGCCGCGTCCCAAAAAGGCGGGCCCGAGAGCCTCGTGACAGACGGTGTCAGCCCACATTCAGTCGGGGGCGCTGTCCGATCGCGTTCGCTCGAGCCGCCTGTTGCCCAGAGGTAGATGGAACGGTGGCCTGGCTGTTTTCGGATGGTGCAGTGTGTGACGACCCCGCTCCTATCAAACGGTACTGGTGACCGAGTGGGGGCTGGTTCTAGCCTGCGGGCAAGATGCTGAATGTTTCGCCCCCCTTTGTTCCCGAGCAAGTCGCTGTCATGCCACGATGCAGGATGACCAACCGTACTATGCTGCTCAAGCACTCGTTCTGGCTGTGCTGCGGTGTCACTCTCCTGTTCGCAACGATTGAAGCCGGGGCGGCCACGCCGTCCGAGCCCATTGATGATGTTGCACCTGCCGTGTGTGCTATCACCGTGGAACGGTATCGGGAGTCGCTGGCGTCGCGGATCGACAACCCTGTCGATCCCGCGCGGGTGCCCATCGCCCATAGGCTCTACGACGCGGTCGCGGCCTGGCTTGTCGCCGAATGCACGGGTGATCACCGGCTGCGGGAGTTTGCCCTCGCAGGGTTCGATGCGTTTCTGGATCGGGACGGGGGCAGGGAAGATCGTGACTTCCATATCAGCCGGCCGTTTGGGCTGTTGGCCCTGAAGCTTCACCATGCCGGTCTGTTGACCGGCGCGCGGCGGGAGCGGGCCGCCGCCCGGGCCACCCCGGTGGTGACCTGGTATCTCACGCGGTATCCCCTCGATCAGCGGTATTACGACTGCAACATTGCGCTGGCGCACATGGTGGCTGCCAGCGCTCTCGCCAAAGCCTTTGCTGATGATCCGGCGATGCCCGTGGCCAAGGTACAGGAAAAGGTGGCCGCACTTGGGGAGACGATCCTCGCCACGGGCGATCTCGATGAAAATGCGTCGCTCTATTCCAGCCTCGGGATCTGCTTTTTCCTTGAGTTGGCCAAGCTCGAGGGCTGGCTTGATCGGATCGCGGCATCGACCGACTTCCGTCGCATGTTCTGCCGGATGCGGGATATCGTCTCGCCGGCTGGTTCGATTCCCGAGTATGGCGACAGCTATTTCAAGGCGCAGGCGTCGCGGCTCGATTTTGTTGTGCTCTTGGAGATGGCGACTCGTCTCTATAACGACGGCTCGTTTCGCAGCGTAGGGCAAAGGCTGCTGCCCCGTGCCGGTGAAGCCATCGTGCCCGACGACTTCTGCCGCGGCTTCATGCTGTTGGAGCTTGCGGCATTCACGCCATCGGCAGCGTCGCCCCTGCCGCTCTCCGAGGTGCAGGAGCGGCGGGTGCCGGGCGATCCGCCGACCACGGTGCCCGACAAGCTGATTCTCAAGACGGGCTCCGGTTCAGATGCGGCGATGGTGATGGTCGATCTCTATGCCCGCGGCAGCCATGTGCATCCGTATAAGTGTGGCGCCGTCGGCTACTACGAAGTTGCCGGAGTGCCGCTCTTTCACAACCTGGGCCGTCGCGGCACCGGGTCGGCGCCCTGTGGCAATCTCTTCTGGGCCCTCGAAGACGCCGATGCCTTCCCCGGGCATCCGCGAGCGGGGGTGTGGAACACGATGACCGTGCCGGTGGAGCATCTCTTTCCCGGCCCGGTCTCCGATACCTGGACGGTTGCGGATGGCCTTGATTTCCGGACGTTTCCCATGCCTGACACCGACACATTGAAGTGTGACAATCTGCGGCTCGTGGGCCCGGCGGGGACTTTGCTCCTGGATGGATTCGAGTCACCGGAGAGTTGGTCCGATAACGCGAAAAATGTTGCAGACGTCGCCCTGGCAACCAGTTCAATCCACACGCAGGGCAGCGGCTCCCAGGAGCTCAACCCACACGCGTTTGGGCATCAGGTGGCCACGCGGATGCTTGAACAGGCGGATGTTGCAGGGCGGCATGTTGCAGCCGCCGAGTTTGATCGGGTGAAATTCGACTTCTTCTTCACCGGCCGGCCGCCGCATGTGAATCTCCGCCGGCTGTTCGACCAGTGGGTCGATTTGGGCGACCATGTGCTGCCCTGCCGGGTGACGGCGGCGCGGACCATGCAGTCTGGCCGCGACGCCTCGGGAGAGATCGAGTTTGCCGACTATCTCCGGCCGGGCAATCGGCTCACACGGCGGATCGCCGTCACGGCCGAAGGCGGGCTGGTGATTGCCGACACGTTCGCCCCGGCCGCCACATCCCGCGGCTGGTCGGCAGGCCAGCTCTGGCAACTCTATGAACTCGAGGCCCGGGGGGACGATTGGTTTGTGGCGAAGTCAGGCGGTCCCTTCACGTTGCCCGGCGGCACGCAGGCTGAGCGGCGGATGCTCGTGAAACATCTCGGTGGGCCGGACGTGTCGATCGACAGTGTTCTTGTAGAGCCCACCACGATGCATGCACCGCGGGCCGATGGCTCGCGACGGTCGAGTTTCGTGACCACTTTTTCCCGTCGTCAGGTCGCCGATCACCCGGTCACTGCTGTGCTGGCGGTCGTGCCGATCGTGATCGCAGAGGATGCCCAGGCCGTCGCAAAGAAAATCCGGCTGGTTGCATCGGTCTCGGAAGAGGGAAGGCTCATCGCACGGGCGTCGCTTCCTGCGGTGGGCGGGGAGTGCGTGATTGACATGACCGGCGCGGGAACGAGATTCGTCCGACCTTAAGAAAAACAAAAAATAGGTCCGGAACCCTACCATTTGATAGGGGGCATCTCTGGGGAGAAGCTTTATAAAGTTTTTTTGGGGAGTTTCCGCTGCCGTACGCTGCGGTCCGGTTTTTCGGCATTCGCATGACTGCCGTCATGCTTCGTTTCCGATCGGAGAATCATCCATGAAAACGCCGTCCGCTCTTCTGCCAAAGCTGGGCACCCTACGAAATCGAAGCCTGGGTTTCACGCTTGTCGAACTTTTGGTGGTGATCGCGATCATCGGTGTGCTCGTCGGCCTGCTGCTGCCCGCCGTGCAGGCCGCGCGAGAAGCGTCGCGGCGATCGTCTTGTCTCAACAACGTCAAGCAATTGGCGCTCGCCCTCATGAATCATCACGACGCGATGAGGCAGTTTCCAAAGGGACTGGTCTGCACGACGGGGAGTTGCGACTTGACCGGCAGTTTTGCCGGCAACTTCTCCGCTCGGAGTGGCAACTGGGGTGAGTCCTTTATCATCCGCATCCTTCCCTACACGGAATACCAGTCGATCTACAATGCCTACAATTTCAGCATCCCAAACTGTGCGTTGAGCAACATGAACGCGGTGGTGCCGAAACTGTCGGCAATGCTCTGCCCTAGTCGAGAGCCGGAGTTGCGTGGCTTTCGGCTCGCGGACGCCTATTCCGGGACAAATTTTACGAGAGACGTTTCAAAGATTCACTTTGGCGGCAACTTCGGAGCTGGGCGGGCGATCTCGGAGACGGGTTCGTGGCAACCCGGGCTCCGCGGAGTCTTCAACGAGGCGAGACAGTGGGGGGCCTCAATCAAGGACATCTCTGACGGCACCTCAAAGACTTTTCTCCTCGGTGAGATCATCACCGAGTCATCAGGCGTTTCTGACTCGCGTGGAGCCTGGAACGTGCAAGGGTCTACCGCATTCAGCGGCGGCTTGACGATGGCCGCACCGACGGCCACCGATATTCAGTCGGCCATGCGGCGACCGAATGCCACCTTCACGTCGTCCAATCAAGCGGAAATGGCCGATGGAACGGCCTGGTGTCCCAACAGCAAGCCACTTGCCGACACGATGTATTATTGCAACGACAATAGTAGGGGAGTCGCCGTTCGGAGTACCCATCCTGGAGGTGCGAATGTGGCGCTTGCCGATGGGAGCACGCGATTCGTCAACGACTCGATTGACACGCTCGTCTGGTATGGGATCCATACCATTGCCGGAGGGGAGGCGGTCAGTCAGTAGTGATCAGCAGAAGAGTTTTCACGCTGATTCGTCGAGCTCTTCGCCTTTGGAAATGATGCTACGGAATGCCCTGGTCGTTGATGTAAGTCCATACCCGAATACTCTCTTTTTCGTTCATCGATGGAAGTCTCTCCAGAAGAATTGTGCGTTCGTCATTCAATCGCAGTTCGACTCGCAACGGTTTGGCAGATCGCCCAGCGGGCCAGGTTGTGATTGCAATATCTCCCGTGTGCGGGTCCGCCGACTCGCTTTGCCAGTGGCGCTCGCTTTTTAAGTCGATCCAGGTCTTGGGCTCCGCTCGGGCATTCATATAGAGGTCGATCTCGACATGCGATCGCTCGGACGCGTTCTCCACATCCCACGGTGCAGCAGCCGGAGCAAGATCCAACTGTTTGGTGCTGGACCAATGCCCGTGTAGAGCCTGCTCGAGGTCGAGGGATCGACGACCTGCGACTGGATCGCGACCGCACCCGAAACCCCCGAGGAGAATGAGGGCGCCGACGGCAGCAGAGCAGTTCCCAAACTTCATCGCGTCATCTCCTCGCCTGGCTCGCCTCATCAGACGACGACCCTTCATGCATGGTAAAACACGGTATCCCCGCCGGCCTCCGCGAAACACTATCGGATGGTAGGGCAAGGGGGGGATGGCCGTGGAATTGGGATCAGTCGCCACGGGACTCGAGAAATCGCACGGCCGCCTGCGTGCGATTTTCTACCCCGAGCTTCTCGTAAATCGTGTGCAGGTAGGCCCGCACGGTCCCCGGCGTGAGCCTCAGTCGTGCCGCGATCTGCTTTGAGGAATCTCCCTCGGCAAGGAGGGCGAGAATGTCCAGCTCGCGGGGCGTAAGAACGGCCAATTGGTCGGTGGCCGGGGCCGCCGTCGATCGCGCCGCGTAATGGGGCTCTTGAAAGGAATCGACCACCAGCCGCGCGACAGGGGTAGAGAGCGGGGCCCCCCCTCTGCCGACGTCGTGGATCGCCCGCACGATATCGGCGGCGGGCGACCGCTTGAGCAGATAGCCACTCGCCCCGGCCCGGAGTGCCTCAAACACCCGTTTTTGGTCGGTGTAGACCGTGAGCATCAGCACCTGCAGCGTCGGGACGACTGCCTTGAGCGCGGCCACGCAAGCCGGGCCATTGAGTCGGCCGCTGCCCCGCTTGGCCAGCCCGATGTCGACCACGAGCACATTGGGCGGCCGCGCAGGCACATCAGCCAGCGCGGATTCGGCGTCGGCATAGGTGGCCAGAAGTCGCAGGTCGGCCTCCTGGCTCACGATGGCAGCCAGCGACTCCCGGGTGACCCTGTCATCTTCGATGATCGACACATCAAGGGGCATCGGGGGCCTCCTCTTGCTGTGGATATCCCGCGCCGGCTTGGTCGGCTCGAGGTAGTGGCAGATCGAGTGTCACCTGGGTGCCACCCGTTGGCCCCGCCGTGACCGTGCAGATGCCCCCGAGTTCCTCCGTGCGGTGGTGCATGTTTCCCAGTCCCAGAGCCGGCCGGGGACGATCGGGCCTGGTGGATGAGCTGCTCTGCCCATCATCGGTGATCGTGATGCTGAGCCGCTCACCGGCCACCCGCCAGCAGATCGCCACCCGCCGCGCCCTGGCGTGCTTGACCACGTTGGTGATTGCTTCCTTGACGATGAGGAGCACGCCGCGACGAAACTCGGCCGGTGCGATCCGTGGTGGCACGTGGCTCGGGATGTCGAACCGGCACTCGATACCCAGCGACGCGAGTGTTTCAGAAGACGACAGTGCCATGTAGCCAAGCAGATGCTGCAGGGTGTCGTGCTCCGGGTTGACCGCCCACACGATCTCATCGAAGGCGGTGACCGTGTCACAGGCGATCCGGGAAATGTGGGCCAGGGAAGCGGCCGTCTCCGGGGTCGCCTTGCGGCCAGCAAGATCGGCAAGCAGTGAAATCTGCGTGAGGCTCGTGCCGAGGTCGTCATGCATGTCGCGGGCGATCCGCATCCGTTCTCGATCGAGCGTGGCCTGCTGCCGGAGCCGCTCCATGCGGGCAGCTGTCTTTCGCGACTGGAAAGACAGCGTGGCGGCCGCCGTGGTGATCGCGACTACGAGGATGGCCGCCCATCGCACGGCCGGCCGCTCCCACCAGGCCGGAGCGATGTCGAGCGTGCACGTCGGAGCCGAGTCAGTCCACGTGCCGGCATCGTTCGTGGTGCGGAGCCGCAGTGGGTGGCGGCCGGGGGGCAGCCGCTCGTAGACCAGCCGCTGATCGGCGGGCGTTTCGACCCAGTCAGGGTCGATGCCGATCAGCTGATGCTCGACTCGAGCATTCGTCGGCGTGGGCAGAAGCGATTCGCGGAGGAGGATTTCAACGAGCCGAGGGTCGGCTGGTATGAGGGCCTTGGCGGAGAGCGGACGAAGCGGGTGGCCGTCGGTTCGGATGTCACTGATCCTCACGGGCGGTGGCGGGCTGCCCAGCGGCAGCCGATCGGGAAAACAGGCCGCGATGCCGGTTGGCAACACAACGAGGATCGTGCCGTGTCGGTCAATCGTGGCGATGTCGGGAGGCACGACGCTTGGGTCGAAGTAGGTCGTGCGATCGTCGCGGGTGACGATCCAGCAATGACATCGGTCGTTGCGGTCGTCCGCAACGGCTGCCAGTTCCTCGATCATCACGGCGAAGAAGAGCCTCGGGGCAACGCACCAGAGCCGTCCCTGTGGATCAGGTACGGCTGCCAGCACGGTCTCCGCGGGCAGACCGTGGATCGAGGCGACCTGCGACCACTCGCCGCCCTGCCATCTCCACAGACCGTCGCCGCGAGTCGCGATCCACACGGAGCCATCGGCCAGCGGCACGATCGAGGTGATCGTCGCCGTCTCGCCGGCAGGGAACGGGATCGGTTCGATCGTGACGGCTGGCTGCTCGTCTGCTCCGGAATTGATCGTGAGGCGATACAGCCTGCCGCCGGCCGTGGCGAACCAGGCAGTCGCGTCGTTCTCGGTCACCATCAAGGTCACCTCGGCGGCGGGATGCCCGGTGGGCCAGGCGACGGGATGCCAGCGATCGCCCTGATTCCAAAGCAGGCTCGTGCCGATCGCCACGAGCAGGCCACCACCATGGGTGAGCAGTGCCGTCACCGGCAGGCCCCGCAGCTCAGACGGTGTTGAAAGATTTTGGGAACGATCGGGTTGTTTCTGATCGATCCGAACGATTCCGCCATCGCGGGTGCCCAGCCACACGGTATCGTCGGCTGCGATCGTGATTGCTGTCACCGCGCCGTATCGCCAGCCATCGAGTCGCGTGTGAAACACCGTCGCGTCGGTGCCCCGGCCGCCAGATCGAAGCCACGTCGCGAGAGGGCCAGGCTGGCTACCGACCTCACCGTCGAGTGTGAGAAACCAGAGCCGATCGGCGGTAGCGTAGCGGATCGACTTGAGCCCCTTGATGGTCGGCATTTCGACCCGCTGCACGATCCGCGGCATGCCCCGTTCGAGCCCGGCCGTGGTGCCAGCCCAGACGCCCCCGTGCCGATCGACAAGCACGGAATAAATACTACTGCTGGCGGTCTCGGCGATGGCCAGTGGGCTGCCGTCCCACATCACCAGACCGTAGCGGGTGGTCGGGATCCAGAGCCTCCCGGCAGCGTCCTCCACGAGGCCGTTGATCGTCAGAATGTCGTCTTCGAACGGCTGCGTGAGCCGGGTGCCGTCGAAATGCTGCACGCGATTCCCGACACGGATCCACACGCCCCCGTCGTTGGCCCGGGCGACAAAAGTCCGCTGATCGGGCAAATGCCGCTCGACCTGCCAGCCACTGCCCGACCAGACCGCCAGCCGCGTTCGCCGAGCGAGCCACACCCGCCCGGTGGTATCGCTGGCCACGAACGCACGTCTATCGGACGACTCGCTATCACCAGCAGGAATGGGGTGCCAGGTCCGCTGCAGGCCGACTGCGCGACTGACAATTCCCTCCTCGTAACCAACCCAGATACTGCCGTCGCCAGCCTCGCAGAGAGAAAGGGGCTGGGGAGTAGCCCCGTCGGGAAGCGGCGGTATCGCCTCGGCATCCTTGACAAACCGTAGGCCGCGTTCGTAGCGGATCGCATGCGTACCGTCGGCGAGTACGATGTGGAGGTTGCCGGACCGATCGAAGAGAAGAAGCTTCACCGGCGACGAACCGAGTGCCGTCTCCAGCGGGATCATGCGGTGGCCGTCGAAGCGGAGAAGTCCTTCGGCATGCCCCACGATGATTGTGCCATCGGGGCTCTCTGCGACCGGGTGCTCGCCCGCCCCGGCTTCCACGGCGGTGAATGACCAGTCGCGGAGCATGGCCGCCGTGATCTCAGGCTCGGCCGCGGTGCAGAGCCGACCACCGGCCGCGAGCACGGCGACACCCAAAAGGCAAACCACCGAAAACCGCTGTTGAGTCATGACGCGTCCAATGTACCCCATGCCCGAATGGCCGGGCGGACTGGGTAATCACGCGTGGTTACTCACATTTGATAGGTGCAGGTGGACCGAGGGAATTCCACAATCCAAGAGCGGGTTGGCTCGTGTGTGAGCAACGATTCCGCTCATGCCGGCCCGTCGCTTCGGCCCGGGGCTTCCTGGATTCATCGCATGGCATTATTTTTTCATCATGCCCAGCATTCGTGCCTGCGGCGGGGGCTGATTATGGCCGTGATGGCTCTGCTTCCGGTGTCAGCCTCGCCCGCGCGTCCCGCCGAGCAAGCAGGCTGGATCGAGCTGTTCAACGGCCGTGACTTCGATGGCTGGGTGATCGAGGGGCCGCCCGCGGGGATCACGCTGCCCGATGGAGAGCCTGTCTGGCGGGTCAAGAATGGTGAGATCGTGTGCGTTGGCAACCGCTGGAGTTTCCTGCGGTATGTGGGGAGACGGTTTGCTGATTTCGAGTTGCACGTGGAGTTTGTGATGTCGGCTGGTGGCAACTCAGGCGTGGGCATTCGCACGGGGCCGATCGACCTCAGCGATCCGCAAAATTCTCGGCCATCCTGCTACTGTTACGAAATCCAGCTTCTCGACGACTCGGGGCAGCCTCCCAGTCCATTTTCCAGTGGATCGCTCTATCGGTATGTCGCGCCGCGGGAGAATGCGATCCGCCCGGCAGGTGAGTGGAATACGCTGGTCATCACGTGCCGAGGTCCATCGATCGATGTCGTCCTTAACGGCCGACCGATTCACTACTTTGATCAGCGGACGCTGGAGGAGACGCGGCACAAGCCACTTGAGGGGCACGTCTGCCTGCAAAACCATGGCCACCCGATCCGTTTTCGCAACGTCCGTGTGCGATCGGTCGATGAGCCGTTCCTGAATGATCACCCGGCCGACGCCGCTTCTGAGAGCGTCGGGCGAAAGAGGCAGCCATGAGCCTCTGGATGCGTGGGGGATCGCAGCGAACGTTCTTGCCGGAGAGCGTGTCTGTGAGCGAAGTCACCCGCAGGAGGATGCCATGGATGTCGGCGGGAACAGCCCGGCCGGTAAAGTCTCGGTAAAACTCTTCCGTGGATACCTGGATCAACACGCCGAGCGACCGCGGAAGTTGACTGACCACTCAAACCGTTGACTCGTGAAACCGGCTTGCTCGAGGAGCCCGACTTGGTCATCGACCCCTCTCTTATTCGCTCGAATACTGAAGGGCGGCGGCCTGCAGGTACTGACGAAAGTCAGTATGAGCATGGGCGAGTTGAAGCACGCCGTCCCGCCGGAGCGCGTAGACCTCGACGTCGCTCACCGCCCGGATCGTGGCGGCCCGAGGAGCATCCTTGAGGATCGCCAGCTCACCGAAGAATGAGCCCGGCGGCAGCACCGTGAGTTGCTCCGGCGGATCACCCCGGAGGACCGCGACCTGCCCTTTCGTGAGGAAATACATCTCGTCCCCGACGTCGCCCTCGTGAACCACGACGTCGCCCGGCGCGAACACTCGAGCATCGAGCCGCGGGATGATGTCGCGCAGGAAGTCGTTGCTGGCGTTCTTGAAGAATGGAACCTGTTCGATCAAGGCGGCGGTGATGGCCCGCATCCGCAGGAGTTCGCGGTCGATCTTGCCAGGCCCCTTGGAGGGCATCTCGGAGATGACGTGGACCTCTGCGGGGACCATGAACTCCGCCAGCTTGCTGGCGACAAAGGCCCGCAATTCCTCTGGGCTCGCTTCGGCCCCTGGCTGCAGGATCACGTAGCCGTGGGGCACCTCGCCAGAGAACGGGTCGGGAACCCCGATCACGCAGACCTCCAAGACCGCCGGGTGCTCGGAGAGAGCCGCCTCCACCTCGAGGGGCGCGATCTTGTTGCCCCCGCGGACGATCACGTCCTTGCTCCGGCCTACGAACCAGAGGTAGCCGTCCTCGTCATAGCGGCCCAGATCCCCGGTCAGCACCCAGCCCTTCCGGAGGGTCTTCCTCGTCATGGCCGATTCGTTCCAGTAGCCGTCCATGATCCCCGGTCCGCTGACCCGGATTTCGCCCACCTTCCCGGTCGGCACGTCAACGCCGCGGTCGTCCACCACCGCCACGGTGACGCCGTGCGACGGAGGTCCCACAGACCCCGGCTTCTTGCGGCCGAACGGGGGATTCATGGCGTAGGGCCCCGTCTCCGTGGAGCCACACTGCTCGGTGACCGCCACGCCCGTCAGCCGCTCGAACGCTTCGAGGAGCTTGGTCGGGACGCGGTCGCCGCCGGCGAGGCAGAGCCGGAGGTAGCTGAAGTCGCAACCGCGGAAGTCGGGACTCGCCATCAGCTGCCCCAAGCCTGCGGGAGTAAGTGTCAGAAACGTCTTCGCGGGCGGCCGACGCAGGGCGGCGACGAAGTCTGCGACCGTGAACCCGCGCAGCAGGCTGACGCGTCCCCCGGCCCAAAGGGTAGGCAGGACCTGGCAGCGGAGCGCCAGGGGGCGCGAGACGGACGTCACGATCAACGCGACGTCGTCCGGCGTGAGCGTGACCCGCGCGAGGTATTTCTGGACGCCGGTCGCGAGCGCCCCATGGGAGAGGACGACTCCCTTGGGCCGGGACGTCGTTCCGGAAGTGTAGATCATCACCGCCGGGCTGTCGTCGTGCGGAGCCTCCGAGGTTGGCTTACGCTCGGCGCCAAGCAGCGAATCGAACGGCCGACAGCCTCCGGCCGCGGAACCGCCCCCAACGGCCACCACCCGCGGCACGCCCTTGAGCGCTCCAGCCTCCTCAAGGCCGGCAACACGCTCCTGATCGACGAACAGGATCGATGCGCCGCTGTGGCCGACCGCATAGCCGACCTGCAGCGGATGGTATTGGTAGTCCAGCGGCACCGTGACCAGCCGCATCCGGAAACAGGCGAGGTAGCAGACGACCGCCTCGAGGCAGTTCGGTAACAGGAGGGCTACCCGATCCCCCTCCTCGAGGCCGATGGCCGCCAGGCCCGACGCCAGCCGCGATGCCATCCGCTCGAGATCCGCTGCGGTCGTCCAAGCCCCGTCACATTCGAGGATCGGCCGCTCACGGTCGATTTCCAGGCCGCGTTTCAGGAGGTGATGGAGCATGGCAGAAAGTTCGGCGTCATTACGGAGGATTGACCGCAGCACGCGGCGGCCGGAATCAATTGAGGTATAGTCCAGCCAGTGCCGCTGCCACAAGCATGGACGCCCCTGAGGAGACCGCACATCACCGTGGCAGCCACGTCCTCCGACGCTCCGTCTGAGTCTGGTCAGCCGGTCGCCGTCGCGGCCGGCCGCGACGGTCCGATCCTCTTCACGCTCGCGGCGCTTCAGTTCATCGGGATTGTCGACTTCATGATCGTCATGCCGCTGGGGCCGCAGCTGCTGGCCGACCTCGGCATCAACGCTCAAGAGTTCAGCTGGGTCGTGTCGGCCTATACGCTCGCCGCCGGGGTCGCCGGATTCTTGGCGGCCCCGTGGCTGGACCGCGTGCCGCGGAAGACGGCTTATCTTGTGTTTTCGCTTGGCATGCTCGCGGGTACGGCGGCGTGTGGACTGGCAGGCAGCTACCCGCTCCTGCTCGTCGCCCGCTGCGTGACCGGCGGCTTCGGTGGCGTCCTCGGCGGACTGGCTTTGGCGATCGTGGCGGACGTGTTTCCTGTCGAGCGACGAGGCCGTGCCACGGCCATGCTGATGCTGGCCTTCGCCGTGGCCTCGGTCGCGGGCGTACCGCTCGGCATCGCGCTGGGCACGCGGCTGGGCTGGCAGGCGCCCTTCTTCGCTCTCACGGCGCTTGGGCTGCCGCTGGTCGGGCTGGCCGCGTGGTCGCTGCCGCCTTTGGCTGCGCACGTCGACGGCACGCGGCGGCCTCTCGTGGCATACCTGCTCGACACCCTCGTGGTTCCCGCCCATCGCCGTGCCTTCGCCCTGATCGCCCTCCTCATGGTTGGCGCGTTCGCCGTCATCCCATTCATCAGTACCGCCCTCGTCACCAACGTTGGCGTGACCCAGGCACAACTCCCGCTCGTGTTCATCGCCGGCGGGATCCTCACCCTCGTCAGCACGCCGCTCATCGGCCGACTCGTCGATCGCTGTGGTGCGCTGCGGGTATTTTTTGGCATCGTTCCGCTGTCGGCCGGAATGATGCTGGTGGTGACGCATCTGCCCGCGGTCGGAATCGCCGGCGCGGCACCGGTGGTGGCCGTGCTGATGGCGACCAACGCGGGCCGGATGGTGTCGGCGATGTCCCTGATCACGGCGAGCATCGAGCCGCGACGCCGCGGCAGTTTTATGTCGGTTAACTCCGCGGTGCAGCACGTCGCCAGCGGCCTGGGGGCCATGGTCGGTGGGCTGATCGTCACCGGGAACGCTGGGGAGCCGCTGCGGAATTTCGGGACCGTCGGCATCCTCGCCGCGGGGGTGACCATCGCGAGCCTGTGGCTCGCGGGCCGCATCCGCCCAGCCCCTCCAGCAGCCTGTCGTTCAGCGATTCCGCAGCCGCAGTGAGTTGGCGATCACCGAGAGTGAGCTCAGCGTCATCGCGGCGGCGGCGAGCATCGGGCTCGTCACATGGCCGAGCAGCGGATAGAGGGCTCCGGCGGCGACGGGGATTGCCAGCACGTTGTAAAGGAAGGCGAGGACGAGGTTTTGGCGGACCGTGGTCATGGTGGCACGCGCGAGGTCAATTGCCCGAGGCACTGCGGCGAGGCCGCCGGAGAGGAGCGTGATGTCGGCGGTCTCGAGGGCCACGTCGGCCCCCGACCCCATCGCGATGCCGACGTCGGCTGTGGCGAGGGCGGGCGCATCGTTGATCCCGTCGCCCACGAAGGCGACCATGCTGCCGGACGGCGCGGCGGCACGACAGGCCTCGACCCAACGGGCTTTGTCCGCGGGCGTAAGTCCGCCATGAGCCTCTTCAATGCCGACCCGCGCCGCGACCGCCTTCGCTGTGGAATCACGGTCGCCGGAAAGCATGACAAGCCGCCGCCCCTGTTCCTTCAGCGTGCCGATCACATCCGCTGTTTCCGGCCGTGGGGGATCGGCGATGGCAAACGTTCCGGCCAGCCGGCCGTCGATCGCGACGAGGATAAGCGTGGCTTCTGGCGTAGCCAGCTGGTCGGTGCCGGGGCTCCCGGTGAGGTCGATGCCCTCGGCCGCCAGGAAAGCCTCGCTCCCAGCGAGAACCACATGCTCGCCGATGCGGCCACGGATGCCACGGCCCACCACCGCCTCGACCTGCGTGGCTTCTCCAAGCGAGATTTCGAGATTTGCCGCCGCATCGGTAAACGCCCGGGCCAGCGCATGTTCGCTGGCCGCCTCGAGGCTGGCCGTGATGCCAAGGAGCCGGCGGGCCGAAGAAGCCTGCCACGCCGGGCGATCATCGCCTTCGATCGCAAGGCGGGATCCGTCGTCATGCAGGACCAGAGTGGCGACGATCCGCGGCCGGCCCTGGGTGAGCGTACCGGTCTTGTCGAAGACGATCGTCTTCGCACTGGCGAGCTTTTCCATAGCCTCGGCGGACCGCACCAGGATTCCCAGTCTGGCCCCGCGGCCGATCGCCACGGTCATCGCGAGCGGCGTCGCCAGGCCCAGGGCACACGGGCAGGCGATCACGAGCACGCTCACCGCCGAGAGCAGGCCGAGAGCCAGCCGCGGCTGCGGGCCGAAGAGTGACCAGCCGAGAAAGGTCGCCGCCGCCACGACCAGCACGGCAGGCACGAACACCGCGGCCACCCGGTCGGCGAGCTGCTCGATCGGTGCGCGGTGTTCGTGGGCATCGCGCACGAGCCGAGTGATCCGGGACACGAGCGCCCCCTCGGCTGCCACATCGGCCCGCACCACGATCGCGGCCGAGCCATTGATGGCTCCACCGAGCACCCGATCGCCGACCACGCGGTCGACTGGAAGCGGCTCGCCGGTGAGGAGCGACTCGTCGCAGGTGGTCGACCCTTCAAGAATCGTGGCATCGGTGGGGATCCGGCCGCCGGGGCGGACGCGGAGCCGATCGCCCGGGCGAACCTGCTCGAGAGGCACCGTTTCCATCTGGCCATCGTCGACGATCCGGTCGGCGGTCGGTGGCGACAGGTCCATCAGTGCGCGGATCGAAGCCGTTGTGCTGCGGCGGGCCCTGCTTTCCAGCAACTGGCCGATGAGCACGAGCACCACGATCATGCCGGCCGACTCAAAAAACACTTCCACGCTGCCATCATCCCGACGGAAGGCAGCCGGAAAGATGCTGGGGACGAGCGTCGCGATCGTGCTGGCCGTCCAGGCCACGAGCACGCCCAGCGCGATCAGCGAAAACATTCCGGGCCGGCCCCGACGAAATCCCTCCCAGCCTCCGGTGAGAATCGGCCATCCGCCCCAGAAGACAATCGGAGTGGCGAGCAGCAGTTGCAGCCAGTTGCCAGGCGTTCCTGCCAGCCATTCGGGCACATGGAGGCCAAGCATATGTCCCACCATGCCCGCCATGGCCACTGCCATGAGGAGGGCGGCGAGAATCGCGCACACGAAGAGCCGCCGCTGCTCGGGCTTGGTGCTCGGCTCTTCGCGGGCGCAGCAGGGCTTGAGAGGCTCGCGGCCCGTGCCGGTCGGTGCCGCCGCAGGCGTCTCGATGATCGTCAATTGCGGGAGCATGACGTGGCCTGCAGTGGTGGCTCAGGCCTCGCTCGCATGCGATGTCACCAGCAATCGCTCGAGCACGCGGCGGGCCTGGCCCGAGTCGATGGCTGCCATGGCCAGCCGCGCTGCCTCGATGTGATTGGCGGCCCTGCCAGCAGCCCACAGCAGCGCCGCGGCATTGAGCACGACGATGTCCCGGCGGGGGCCGGGCTCGCCATCGAGCACGGAGTGAATGCAGGTGGCGCTTTCCTCGGCGTCGGTAGCGAGCAGGGCGGCGCGGTCGTCGAATGATCGCGTCACGAGTCCAAAATCTTCGGGCGTCCAGGAGGCCTCGCGAATGCCCTGCGGAGAGACATCGAGCACGCGGGTCGGCGCAAAGAGACCGACCTCATCGACACCGTCATCACTCCGCACGACGATCGCCCGCTGCATCCCGAGCAGCTGCGCGGCTTCTGCAACGGGCCAGCGGGCATCGTCACGGCCGACGCCGATCACCTGCACGGTGGCACCAGCTGGATTGCAGAGCGGTCCCACGAGATTGAACACGGTGGGACGGCCGATCGACCGACGCAGATCCCGCAGCCTCGCCAGGGCAGGGTGGTGCGCCGGCGCGAACAAGAAGGCGATCCCCACGTCAGCGAGGCAGCGCTCGACCACCGCCGGTGGCGGAGACACCTCGACGCCAAGCCGCTCGAGCACGTCGGCACTGCCGGTGCGGCTCGACACGGCGCGGTTGCCATGCTTGGCCACCGGCAGCCCGGCGGCCGCCACGACGAGTGCCGCCGCCGTACTGATATTGAAGGTGCCGGAGCCATCGCCACCGGTGCCACAGGTATCGCCAACGACTGGGTGGGCCGCGCAAATCGCCTTCATCCGCGCCCGTAAGGCATCGGCCACGCCGGCGATCTCTGCCGCGGTCGGCGCACGGTCGGCCGTTGTCGTGAGCCACTCACCAAATCGCTCGATCGTGACCGCTTCATCGAGCACCGCCTCGACGAAGTGTCGGGCATCACCACGTGTCAAAGCCTCGCCAGCGGCCTGACGGCTCAGCATCTCATCGATCAACGAGTTTTTGTCGGTAGTCATGCTGAGTCTCGGAATCGCGCAAAAGAGTCAATCAATCCCACATTTTACTGTACACGGCCCGTCCATAGCTGACCCTTCTAGACGCTTCCCGCGAGGGGTTGCCCGTGCCACAGAGCCGGCGTAGCTGGCAAGCGCAGGCATGGATGCCGAAGCGCAGCCAGGTCCGAGCGAGCGAAGGCCTGGAGGGCCGGAGCGAGCGTCCGGCTCTGTGGCACGGGCAACCCCTCGCTGCGCGACCGTCCGATGTTGCAGCAGCAGAAACCCTAAGCCACTTTTCTTTGACGCGGCCAGACTTGGTACCATTCTCGTATGCCTCGCAAGGTAATCATCGACTGCGACCCGGGAATCGACGATGCCGTGGCCCTCACCATGGCCCTGTTCGATCCCCGCCTGGAAGTGCTGGCTGTGACGGCCTGCGGCGGCAATGTGCCCGCGGATCAGGCCACGGGCAATCTCCAGTCGCTCGTGAAGTTGCTCGATCCCCCCCGGCTCCCGCGAATTGGCGTTGCCGCCGGCGAAGGGCTCCTGCCGGCGCGGCCCTTTAGCCTCCACGGGAGCGACGGCCTCGGGGGGCTCAATCTGCCGCATGCCAACCTCCATGGCGCCCATACGGCGGAGAAGGTGATCTGGGAGACGCTGCGGGCCCATCCCCGCGAGGTAACGATCATCGCCCTCGGGCCGCTCTCCAATTTGTCGCGAGCGTTCACCCGCGACCCATCCGTCGTGGAACTGGTCCACACGCTGGTGATCGGCGGCGGCACTGTCCACGGCCACGGAAACGCGACGGCCGTGGCCGACTTCAACTTTTACTGCGATCCCCACGCGGCCCGGCACGTGATCCGCGAGCCGCTGGCCAAGACGCTCGTGCCACTCGAGACCAGCGGTCAGGTGATCTTCGGATTCGACGTTCTCGATGAACTGCCCGACGAGTCGTCGCGGGCAGGCATGGTCCTGCGGCGGATGCTGACCCATTCGTTCCGGGCACACCGACAGATCCTCGGGAGCGAGGGGATCGTCATGCACGATGTGGTCACGCTCGTGGCGGCGACCAATCCCGAACTCTTCGAGCGGGTGAGCGTGGCGGCTGATGTCGAGACGGCGGGTGACCTGACGACCGGGATGCTCGTGATCGACCGCCGTCAAAACAGGACGGGGCGGCCCAACGCCGACGTGCTCATCGGCTGCGACGCTGCAGCAGTTGCCGACTGCGTACTGCGGAGCCTGGCTGCCGCCGGAGCCGCGACGACGTAGGACAGGCTTCCGGCTGTCTTGGTCCGTTGCGTGCCCGCCCTACTCGAACTGATCTCGGCTGGCGACGGGCATCGAGAGTTCGATCATCTCGCGGTCGCGAAACACTCCGAGCGTCACCGTGCGGTTGGTGGGGGTCATGCTCACCATGCTCACCAGGTGGTCGTCATCCTCGATCGCCGCTCCGTCGAACTCGACGATCACGTCATTCGGCAGGATGCCCGCGACGTCGGCAGGGGACCCCTTCGTCACCGCCGACACCCGGGCCCCGACGGGGCGGACCAGACCGAGCTGGTTCGCTGCCTCATTGGTGAAAACGCTGTCGAGCGTCACGCCCAGGTACGCCCTCGAGACGGTGCCCGTGCGGACCAGTTGGTCGGTGACGAACATCACCATCGAGATCGGGATGGCAAACCCGATCCCTTCGCTGCCGCCGGAGTTGCTGGCGATGGCCGTGTTGAGGCCAACCACTTCGCCCCGCAGGTTGACCAGCGGCCCGCCGCTGTTCCCGGGATTGATGGCCGCATCGGTCTGGATGAAGTCCTGGTACTTCACGCCCCCCTCGCCCAGATCGAGGTCACGGCGGCCCTTCGCTGAAACGATGCCGAGCGTGACGGAATGAGCGAGCCCGAACGGGCTGCCGATCGCCAGCACCGTGTCGCCGATCTGCACTGCGTCGCGTTTCGCCAGCCGCGCGGTCTCCACGTCGTCGGCATCGATCTCCATCACGCCGATGTCGGTGCCGGCATCGGACCACAGCCTCGTGGGCCGCAACTCGCGGCCGTCGTCGAGCCGGATCGTGATGTTGGCCAGATCGGCCCGATGGATGACGTGACGGTTGGTGATCACGACGGTGCGGCCAGCGACCGTGGAAATCACGCCCGAGCCCGCTTCTTCTTCACTGGCCTTGCCGTTCCGGGGCCGCAGCATCGGCTTCTTGGCATCGATGTGGACGACCGTGGGCCGCAGCAGCTGCGTCAGCCGCCGCAGCTGAGCCGCCTGCCGCTCGAGGTAGTCGGCATCGCGGGCCACCTGTTCGTAGAGCGACTCTCGCTCCGACTCGGTGAGCCGCGCCGGCCGCAGCGGATCGATCCGCTGCTCAATCGAACCGAGCGGCTTGATCGGGGCCAATCTGACAGGCGGCTCGTCGGCCGCCGCCATGCCCGCCACCACGCTGAGGCCGAGCAGGGCACGGATGCCGCCGTAAAGAAGGGCACTGCGTCGGGACAGGGGCTGAATCATGGACGATCTCCGCGTCCTTCCAGCATACCCGACACCGATCAGGAGATGTCGATCTCCATTTCGCCCGAGATTTCCTCGGACTCCTGCGGCCGACCACTCCCGCCGCCCGATCGCTCCAGATCACGCTGGCAGGAAATGCACATCGTGGCATAAGGCAGAGCATTGAGCCGCGCCATGGGGATTTTGCAGTTGCAGACTTCACAGAGGCCGTAGACACCCGCCTTCATGCGGGCGAGGGCATTCTCGATCGAGGCTAGTTCCCGACTCTCCACCTCGGCGAGCTGGGAACTGATTTCATCCTGGGCCGAGTCGTACGCCGCGTCGATGACGTCGCCGGGGGATTCGCTCCGCAACTCCTTGAGCAGCGAGAGGTCTCCCGCCAAGGCGCTCCGCAGGGCGTCACGGCGGCGGACGAGGATTGCCCGCAGGTTCAGGAGTGCATCTTTGCGTGCCATGGTGTCTGCTCCGCGACGCCCGGGGCGGCCTTGGCAGGGGCCGAAACGGGACAGATCGCAACAAATAGTACGCCCCCCGTCCGAAATGGTTCGCCCGAAAAAAATCGACCGTAAACACAGGGAAAATCCATGAAAATGGATTTTGACAGTTGGGGGAGGGGGGGCGAAGTCTGCGGCCCCGAGCCAAATGGCCTGGCCCGGCGAGGGGCGGGCGGGGAAAGCCTCGGCTTCGGGGCGAGGATACGCCAACTCGCCTCGACTTCCCCCACCCGCCCTCGCCTCCCATACGGATAGCTAGCGCTGGGGGCGGGTGATCGGGATTTGGACTTCGGAGTATTTGAGGAAGCTGGGAACGAAGGGGCTGTTGTATCCGAGGGTGCGCGGGGGGCCGGCTTCCTTCCATTCGGGGTGGTTGGCCAGCCACTCGCGGAGCTGCTTGATGCCCTTTTCGGCCGTCGCCTTGGAATAGCTGCCCCGCAGGCCGACCGAGACGACCGTGGTCTCCGGCACGTCCTCCACGACCACCACCGGATCCTTCGGGTCAGCGCCCGGCGTGCCGAGGTCGGGCGTTGCATACACAAACGCCATCGATTCGCCGTTGCCTTCCATCTGCACCGGGGAGGTCATCGCGATGTCGTTGCGTTTGATGTGATTGAAGAGCTTCATGAACATCGCGTTATCGGAGTCCTTGCCGACAGTCGCACGGGCCAGCCGATGGGCCGGATAGGTCTTGATGACGACTTCACCGACGGTGCCGGGCGCGGGAAAGCCCTTGGGCAGGTTGGCTTCGGAGACCAGCATCGGTCGGGCTCCCTCCTGCTCGTCGGCAGTGGCGGGCAACACCAGCCCTGCAAGGACGGTGAAACAGGTGACAACGGAACTTGCGAAACGTGGCATGACGTGCCTCCTCCATGATGGAAGCATTCTCTCACTCAGCGGGCGATTGGGCAAAACACCAGATCGTGCCGTCACCGCTGGCCAGCACGACCCGACCGTCGGCGACGGCAGCCCCACCGACGAAATCACCCCCCGCGTCAAACTCCCAGATCGGGGCACCCGTGGCGGCATCGACCGCCACGATCCGGCCGGCTGAGTCACCGACGATGATGGCTTCGCGATCACCGTCTCCCAGATGCACCACCAGCGGAGAGGCGTCGACGCGGCCCCGCATCGGGTGCCGCCACCGCTGCGTGCCATCGGCTCGGGAGAACGCCTCGATCGCGCGTCCGCGGGAGCCGACGATTGCGAGTTCGCCCGCGATCGCGGCGCTCGAGCGATACGCCCGTCCCTTCACGCCGGCTGCGGTCTTCCAGGCTTCGCGGGCTGGTGCGATGTCGATGCCATAGAAGATGCCCCCCTCGGTGCCGAAGAACATCCGCCCCTCATGCGCGGCCGGGGTCGTGCCGGTCGGCCCGTCGATCGGCACGGCCGCCGTCTCCTTTCCTGTCGTGGCATCGATGACGTGCAGGCTGCCGTCGCAGCCCGCGACGAACACCGCGCCTCCGGCCACCGTCGGCGAGCAGCGAATCTGGTCGCCGATCTCGTGCGTCCAGACGGCCGTGCCGTCAGCAAGTTGCAGGCAGGAGAGCGTGGCGTCCTGGGATCCGATCAGCACGCGCGGCCCATCTGTGGAGGCCATGATCGTCGGTCCACCGGAGATCTCGGCTTCCGTCTGGTGTTCCCAGCAGACTTTTCCTGTCTCACGGTCGAGTGCTCGCACGTTGCCCTCGGCGTCGCCCACCACGACCAGTGGCAGTGCTGCGTCGGGCGACACGGCCGCCGCAGCCGGGAAGCCGGCGTCGGCCTTGAACGTCCAACGCATTTCACCGGTGTCGAGCGCGATGGCGTGGAATGTGCCGTCAAGATCACCGACGTAGATCGTGCCGCCCACGATCACGGGCGTGGCCTCGAAGGCAGTCTTGTCGAAGGTGCGATGCCAGGCCTCGACGAGGGGAAAGGAAAGGCGGGTCGCCGATCGCCCCGTACCGGCGAGCGTGCCTCGCATCATCGGCCAGGCGTCGGCCGGGGCCTCGTCGGGTGCGGCGAGCGCCGCCGTCATGGCCAAGGCCACCGTGGCGGAGAGCATCATCGTGCCGAACAGGTTCATCGGGCAGCCTCGTACAAAGCGGCCAGATCGGCGGCGGTCAGGGGCCGGGGGTTGAAGCCGGCGGTCCACTGGAGCATGGCCGCGGCGGCAAGCCGTGGCACGTCGGGGTCCAAAATCCGCAGCGCGGAAAGCGTGGTGGCCAGCCCGCCGGCTACCAGCAACGAGGCGAGCCAGTCGGCCAGCCAGAGGCCGCCCGCTGTGTCGGCGACGGTCGGGGCCACATCATGCACGAGTTCCGCGTAGCCTGCATGGCACACCGTTGCATTGAACCGTACGACATGCGGGAGCATGAGGCCCACGGCCTGGCCATGGACGACATCATGGTCGGCTGTGAGGGGATTCGCGCAGGCATGGGCCGCACCGAGCATCGAGTGCTCGATGGCCAGCCCCGCCCAGGCCGCCCCGAGCTGCACCGCGGCCCGGGCCTCGCGGTCGGTCGGGTCGGCGAACACCCGCGGCACGTTGGCTGCCAGCAGCCGCCAGGCCTCCCGGGAAAAGATTCGTGAGACGGCCGTCGCGGCTCGACAGACGTGGCTCTCGACAGCGTGCGAGACCGCGTCGATGGCGGTCAGTGCGGCGACGCGAGCCGGCTGGGTGAGTGTGAGGTTCACATCGAGGATCGCCACGCGAAATGCCGCCCGCGTGTCGCCACAGGCCATCTTCACATGCGTGGTGGCGTCGGTGATGAGGGCGAACGACTGCGTCTCACTGCCGGTGCCGGCCGTCGTGGGCACGGCGATCGAGGGGAGCATCGGCGCCGGGCTGTCGGCCTTGTTGCGGCCCCAGTAGTCCTGCATCCGTCCGCCGAACGAATGGAGGAAGTTAATGCCCTTGGCGCAGTCGAGTGAGCTGCCACCACCGATCGCCACGATCAAATCGGGCCGCCCGTCGCGGGCCACTGCCGCGCCGGCCTCGACATGCTCCGTCGTCGGATTCTCCCCAAACTGGTCGAAGAGCGTGCAGGCTACCCGCACCCCTTCCAGCGCCGAGATTCCCGCCGCCGCATGCCCGGCCCGCACGACCCCCGGATCACTCACCACCAGCGCCCGCGTCGCGCCGAGCTCACGCGCCAGTTCCCCGAGTCTGCCTAGCGTGCCGGGGCCGACAACAAGCCGCGTGGGGGCACGAAGCTCGAAGGACTTCCAGGCGTCTGCAGGTGGCGACATCATGTTCATCAGCCCAACGCAGAACGTACCTTCAAGGATGCGAGGCGACTCCTGAGCGGACCTGCAGCGCGCGTGAGCGATAGAGAAAGTCGATGATGTTGCCCTCGTGCGGCTGCAGCCAATCGAGCTTCGTGGTCGGGATCGGGCCGAGGTTGAGACGGTCGATGTTGGTCGCATCGATGAGTTGCCGTTGGAAGGCATCGTCGTCGGTGATGGCCGAGCAGACGAGCGTCGGGCCGATCGCCTCGAGCATCTTCGCCTGCGGGCACTCGACGACGCTCACAAACGGGAACATGTATTCGGCTTTCGCGATCTCGGGCTCCGGAGTCGCACAGTGCACCACCGTGGGCCGGAGCCAGCCACACCGTTCGCCCTCGACGAATCGTGGGCCGTAGGGCTCCGTCGCATGGCTGACGCCGGGGGCTTTCAGGTGCCCGTCGATCTGCGCCCAGATCGCCTTGGCCGCACCGGGAATCGTGAACGCGGCCAGTTTTGCCTCGGGATCCTGGGGTGGTTTGACGTCGATCGGGCCGAGTCGCGCGGCAAGGGCCTCGGCGATCGCCTTGGTGTGGCGGCTGGCATAGATGGCCGAGGCGTTGATGCAGCCCCGGCCGCTGTTGATCGCCACGCTTTCGGCCATCACGTCGAGGTGGTCTTCCCAGTCGTCCACGCAGTCGTCACCAAGAATGATCTTGGAGAAACCAGGGCCGTGCACCTGCACCCGCGGGTTGCCGCGATACTGCTCGACCGTTTTCGCGCTGCCGAAGATCATGCTGCGGCCGCAGGCGGCGAGGATTCCAGCACCGACGTCGGTGGCGCCCGGGTAAAGGCCGATCGCCTCGGCGGGAATGCCGGCTTCCACCATGGCGGCAGCCATGCGATAGGGCGTCCAGGGTTCCTGGCTACCCGGCTTCATCACGAGCCCCACGCCGAGGGCGATGACTGGAAGCCAGAGCGTATGGACACCCGGCGAGTTTGACGGGAGCACGAGCCCCAGCACGGGCGACTGTGCCTGATAGCTCACCGTCACGCCGCGGTCTTCGACGCCGTAGCCCTTCCACAAGATCGCGGGATCAAGGCCGCGGGAGAGGGCATCGAGCATGCGATCCATGTTCGAAAGCACGAACATATTTTTTTGCATGTTGGCGCGGCAGAGCGATTCCGGGAGGCCGGTCGTGGCCGACTGGTGCCTCACGAAGTCGTCGGGCGACTGTTGGGTGTCGCCAACCATGAGCGTGCCATGGGCATAGAGATTGCCGGCGGTCTGCAGCCGCTCGACGATCTCCTCGGCGTCGATGGCCAGCAGGGCGGCACGGGCTTGGGCTGCCTTTTGCAGGTCGCGTCCGACGATTGCGCCACCGGCCTGGCTCACTTCGGCGACAGGGTCACCGGTCATGAAGTGGACGAGCGTCTCCCGCTCGAGCGACTCATAGGGCTTGCCAAAACGCCAGACGGGTAGATGCATGGGAGCGATTCTCCTGGGGGACGGTCCGATGCAGGATATCACCGTGTGCCGAAAATCGCACTGGCCTTGAATGTCAAACACCGGCAAGGCGTGCGGGGGGACGCCTGGATCATGTTCTGATCAGCGACACTCCTTGTGCCCCGCGCCGCCGCTCAGGCAGACTGCCGTGGCATGGAGATCTCAATCAGCCGCCGCGATTCCCCCGACGCTCTCGTGCTCGTCGTGTCAGGCCGACTCGATGCCGAGCACGCGGGCGAACTGGCCCGGGCGGTCGATGAGGAATTGCGCCGCGGTCATCACGCGATCGCGCTCGACCTCGCCGACTGTGGCTTTCTCAGTTCCGCCGGCATCCGCGTGCTCTTCGAGATTCGCCGTTCTGCTCAGGGCGTGGGGGGCACCTGCCTGATCCGCGCCGCCAGCGAGCCGATCCGCAAGGTGCTCGACCTCACCCGGCTCACGCCGCTCCTGATGGAGGCGGCTGCCCAGGGGCCCGCGCGCCACGCGACCGCGACGGACGCGCCACCGCAATCCTCGTCGGCTGCGATCGATGTGCAGTGCGGCGCCGTCCAACTCATCGGCCTCGAACGGCCGGGGGCCGCGTTGCTCCCTGGGCGGTTGATCGGCGGTGCCGACGCCGCATTCTCGGGACACATGTCGACGGCCGCGCGGGTGCCGTTGCCGCGACATACCTTCGCGCTCGGCCTTGCCGCGCTCGCGGATGCCGGGCCGCTTGCCGAATGTGCCGGTGAGATGCTCGCTGCCTGCGGCACTGCCTTTCACCGCCGGCCGCAGGCCTTTTCCTCGATCGACTACCTTGCAGCCACGGGCGAACTCGTGCCGGAAGTCGATCTCGCGGCCGGACTCGTCTGGGAGGGCGTTCCCGCGGGCCGGGCCGGCTTCGAGTCGATCGAGGATGCCGACGCTGTCGCGATCGATGACCTGGCAGCCGCGGTGATCGAACAGACGGCGGGCGACACGGTCGCCATGGTGGCTGTCGGCGAGATCCAGGGCCTTGTCGGGGCCGAGCTTATCCGGCCGCTGGCCGCGGCCTCGGCTGATGACCGACCCGGCCTCCCCGGCCGTGCGATCGCCGCCCGGTGGCTGAGTTTTTCCCGCGAGCCGGTGCATGCCAGACGGACGGTGATCATCGTGGGCGTGGCTACCCGCGGCCCGGCCACTGGACCCCTGGCAGACTTCGTGCGGCCGTTGGGCAGCGGCACCGTGCAGGGCCATTTCCATGCGGCAGTATTTCCGCTGCGGCCTTTGAAACGTGGCAGCGGCGACCTCGCCACGACCGTCGCCGACATCACCGCCGCCGAGCCGCTCGCCCTCCTCCACCTCCTTGCCGACCCGGAGCCCGTGCTCGGGATCGGCCGGTCGCAGCTCGTCCGCGGCCGCTGCTGGTTTGCGCCGTTGGCCGTCACTGGAGCGGGTTCATGATCACACTGCTCTCCACCTGGACGTTCGGCCTCGCCCTGGCACTCGTCGCCCTGGGCGTGTTCGTGAGCTACCGGCTGTTCTCGTTTCCCGACATCACGACGGACGGTTCGTTCGCCCTCGGCGCCATCGTCACTGCGGTGCTGCTCACCGCCGGCATCGACCCGCTCCTTGCCACGCTCGGCGGGATGGCGGCCGGTGGCCTGGCGGGCTGCACCACGGCACTGCTGCACGCCTCTCTTGGCATCGAGCGACTGCTCGCCGGCATCCTCGTGACGACGGCGCTGGCGAGCGTCAACCTCGTCGTGCTGGGCCGCAGCAACGTCCCCCTCTCCGCCACGCACACGCTGCTCGACCGCGCGGAGGCGACCCTCGCTCCGGCGCTCGAGCAGGCCGGCCTCTCCGCGGCTGTCGCGGGGGAAGCGGCCCAGCTGATCTTCATGATCGCGGTCGTTGCGGTCGCGATCGTCGCCCTGTGGATCTTCTTCCGCACGCAGCTCGGCACGGCGATGCGGGCGGGGGGCGACACCGCCACGATGGCCCGCGCCCTGGGCCGCGACACCGGTGGCATGACGCTGGCGGGCCTTTCCATCGCCAACTCGCTCACGGCGCTCTCGGGCGGACTGGTCGCCCAGTATCAGGGCTTCGCGGACGTGCAGATGGGGATCGGCATGGTGGTCTGGGGCATGGCGAGCGTGTTTCTCGGCGCTGCGCTCGTGGGGCCCGTCCGGCTCGGCGGCGCACTTGTCGCCACGGCTGCGGGCAGCGTCACGTTTCGGCTGCTGGTCGCGGCGGCCCTGCGGGCCGGACTCGATCCCGACTGGCTGAAGGCAGCCACCGCCGCCGTCGTGCTCGCCGCCCTGGTCGCCCCGCGGTTCTTGTCCCGAGGTAATCATGCTCGAACTCACTGATGCGCTGGTGTCGTTCGCCTCGCCCGGCGGGCCGGTCGTCCGCGCCGTCGACGGCGTATCGCTCACGCTGCCGGCGGGCTCGTTCGTCGTCGTGATCGGCACGAACGGCTCGGGCAAGAGTACGCTGCTCGGCTCGATCGCCGGCACGGTCCGGCTGGATGGCGGCTCGCTGCGGCTGGCCGGGCATGACATCACGCACTGGCGGGAACACGAGCGGGCGAGGCTCGTGGGCCGCGTGTTTCAGGACCCACGGGCGGGCACGGCAGCGAGCCTGACGGTGCTCGAAAACATTGCGGTCGCCGCCTGCCGCGGCCACCGCGCGGGCCTGCGGTGGGCGACGGGGCGGCAGCTGCGGGAGGAGGCGGCGCAGCGGCTGGCTGCGATCGTGCCCGGACTCGAGACGCGGCTCGATCAGCCCATCGGCTCGCTCTCCGGCGGCCAACGGCAGATCGTCACCCTCGTGATGGCCACGTGGCGACGGCCCGAACTGCTCCTCCTCGACGAGCACACCGCTGCCCTCGATCCCGCGGCTGCTGATCGTGTCATCCAGGCCACGGCCCGGATCATTCGCGAGCAGGGCCTCACGGCCTTGATGGTGACGCACTCGCTCAGTCAAGCCGCCACGCTTGGCGATCGGCTGCTCCTCATTCACCGTGGCCGGATCGTCCTCGACGTGCAGGGGGCGGCGAAGCGGCGGCTGACGGCCGCCGATCTCGCCGACCGGTTCGACGCACTCCGTCGCGGTGATCAACTCGACGACGCCGCGGCCCGCACGCTCGCGGAGGCCTACGTATGAGCGGGTCGACTGCGCCGCCGTCGCCGATCGCGCTCGTGCTCCGGCGGTCGTTGCCCACCGTGCTTCTGCTGGCCGGCGCCTCGGCCCTCCTGCTCGCCACCGACCGCGCCGGGGCGAACCGAACGGTGCCGGCCGTGGCCGTGCTGCAGCAGGTGAGCACGTCGCTGCTCGACGACGCCGTGACGGGGATGATCGAGGGGCTCGCCGACCGCGGCTATGCCGATGGCACGACGGTGACGATCCGCCGCTACAACGCCGAAGGCGACCTCGCCCAGGCCAACGCCATCGCCCGCGAGATTGCCGGCGGCCCGTTCGACCTCGCGCTCACGTCGAGCACGCCGTCCCTTCAGGCCCTTGCCACCGCCAACGACCGCGGCCGGATCCTCCACGTCTTTTCCGCCGTCGCCGATCCCTTCTCTGCGGGCGTCGGCCTCGACCGCGGCGACCCGCTCGTGCATCCGCGGCACCTCGTCGGCTACGGCAGCCTTGCGCCGGTCGATGCCACGTTTCGCATCGCCCAGGCGATCAACCCGCAGCTGGCAAAGGTCGGTGTGGCGCACAACCCGTCCGAGAGCAACTCGCGGCGGTTCATGGAGTTGACGCGGGCGAGCTGCAAGGTCCGCGGCATCGTGCTGCTGGAGGCGGCCGTTGAAAACTCGTCCGGTGTGATCGAGGCGATCCAGTCGACGCTGTCACGCGGCGCCGAGGCGATCTTCGTGCCGGGTGACACGACCGTCTCGAGCGTGATTGAGTCGATCATTGCCACGGCGGCGAAGGCGGGTGTGCCCGTGTTCACCGTCGTACCTGGGGCGGCCGACCGCGGCACGCTGTTCGACGTCGGCTTCGACTTCCGCGAGGTCGGGCTGCTCGCCGGCCGACTCGCCGGCGACCTTCTCCGCGGCACTGATCCGGCGACAGTCCCCATCGGCGAAACGGCTCAGGAGATTCCTCCCCGGCTCACCGTCAATCTCGTCGCCCCGGGCTACGACCGTGGCCGCTGGCGGGTTCCCGACGAACTGCTGCGACAGGCCAAGACGGTCATCGACACTGCCGGCCGCCGCGACCAGCCTGAAGCCGTTCTCGCCGGGCCGTTCACCGAGGCCGGGGCACCGGCCAAGGATGGGAAGGATGGTCAACGCGATCGCTGATGGGTTGGATTCGACCGCAGCCACGGCGGGCCGGTATCGTGCTGCATGGTTCGTTCCTGGAGACACTCCCGTGGCCACTCGCAAGCAACGCCGCCGGCGCCGCCGGCTCTCACATCGCCACCCCGTGCCGACCACCGCAGACCGCCAGAGGGATGCACAGCCCACGATCCTGCGGCTGATCGGCTGCGACGGCGAGACCACTCATGAAGCGCTTGTCGCGGCCCCCCAGGAGTTGACGATTGCCCGCGAAAAGTGGCCGGTCGTCTGGCTGGACGTCGACGGCTTCGGCGACGCGGCCACGATCCACACCGTGGGGCAGTTGTTCGAGATCGGTGAACTGGCACTCGAAGACGCGGTCACGCCCGACGAGCGGCCGAAGGTGGAAGTGTTTGGCCACCAGGTGCTGATCGCCATCCGCATGGCCCGTTTCGACGGCGAGGCGATCGTCACCGATCCGATGACGATCTTCCTCGGCGACCGCTACGTCATCACGTTTCACGAGCGGACGGTGCCCGATGGCTTTTCCAGCGTGCGCGAGCGGATTCGCCACGGCCGCACCCGACTGGGAAAGCAGGGCGCCGACCACCTCTGCGCCCTCCTCCTCGACGCCGTCATCGACGGCTACTTTCCGGTGCTCGAACAGTTCGGCGACCGGCTGGAGACGCTCGAGGACGAGGCCCTCGACAATCCTGCCCGCGGCCTGCTGGGGCGGATTCACGATATCCGGACCGACCTGATGACGCTCCGCCGCGCCCTCTGGCCGACCCGCGACGTGCTGCACGCCCTCGGCCGGGAATCGACAGCGTTCGTGGGCGACCACGCCCGACAGCATTTTCGCGACAGCTACGACCACACGATGGAACTGCTCGACCTCACCGAGGGCTTTCGCGAGATCGGGAGCGACCTCCGCGACATCTATCTCGCGAGCCTCAACAATCGGATGAATGACGTGATGAAGGTGCTTACCGTGAT
>CAZODJ010000014.1:23117-29064 GCA_964578555.1 uncultured Candidatus Kuenenia sp. | reverse complement strand
TGGAACTTCGGCTCCGACAGCTTCCTCGGGCTTGACCGTCATCCGCGGGTGCACGAGGCCATTTCTGACGCGCTCCCCGCATGGGGCTCACACAACGGTGCCTCGCGGGCTTTCTCGAGCCCAACGCTCACCGACGAGGCCGAGGCGAAGCTGGCCCGATGGCTCGGTGTGGCGGACACGTTCATCTTCCCCAGCGTGACGCTTGCGAACATGGGTGTGCTCCCGGCGATCGCCGCTGCCGGTGATCTGCTCATCGTCGACCGCGAGTCGCACGACAGTGTTCATCAGGGGGCACGCCTCGCCGCTGCCGGGGGAGCACGGCTGGAACAGGTCCTTGCGCCGTCGCCTGCTGCCGTCGCCGACGTCATGCACCGCACCGTCGCCAAGGGCACCGTGATGGCCATCGACGGCGTGTACAGCATGTCGGGCAAGACGCCACCGCTCGCCGACCTTGACGCCACTGTCCGCGGGCTCGGCGGCACGCTCTACGTCGACGATGCCCACGGCACGGGCGTCGTCGGCCCACAGGGCAGGGGGGCCGCCGCCGCCGCGCTCGGTACGCTCGACAATGTCTTGATGGTGGGATCTCTCTCGAAGGCGTTTTCCTGCCTCGGTGGTTTCGTCACCTGCACGCCCGACCTGAAGACTGTCCTCAAGATTCGCTCGAGCACGTTTATCTTCGGCGGTCCTGTGCCGCCTCCGTATCTGGCTGCCATCTGTGCCGTCTGTGACATCTTCATGACGCCTGAATACGATCGGCTGCTGGCCGCCTTGCGGAATCGCACACGGCAGCTCACGGCCGGCCTTGATGCCCTCGGCCTGTCCTACCACGGCGGCGGGGCAGCCATCGTGTCGGTGGTGGTCGGTGACATCGAGAAAACGTTCGCGGCCGGCAAGAGCCTGTTCGATCGCGGATTCTACGTGCAGTCGGCTACGTATCCCGCAGTGCCAATCAACGGTGGCTTGCTGCGAATCCAGGTCAACGCCAACCACCCGACGGCTGCGATCGACGGGCTCCTCAATGCGTTAGGGGACGTTGCCAGCGAGGTGAAGATCCCTATGCGAAGCCGAAACCAGCCACTTGCCGCGTCGGCATAGAGAATCTTCTCATCACGCCTCTTCCATCGGTGGCAGTCGGCAGACGATGGCGTCGCGCATGGCTGGCGGCAGCAGCCGCAGGAGTCTTGCCTGGAACGCCGTCCAGCGAGGAAACCAGACCTCCGCCCGGCCCCGCTCGATGGCGAGCAGAATTTTCTCCGCTGCCTCATGAGCCGGTATCCCGATGCCAGCAGCCCGCTCCCGGGCAGTGATCATCGGAGTGTCGACATATCCGGGAAAAGCTGATGTCACCGTGATGCCGACAGGCCGGCAATCGATTCGCAGGCTCTCCAAAAGCATTTGTACCGCCGCCTTACTCGCAGAGTAGGCCGCATTCTTCCGGAGCCCCACCACGGCGGCGAGGCTGGCAACACCGCAGAGGTGGCCTCGGCCTCGTGCGAGCATCCCAGGCAGCACCGCGGCAAACAGGTTGGTCGTGCCGTTGACGTTGGCATCGATGACGGCCCGCGACCGTATGGCGTCGAGCGGCCAAGTGACGCGGTGCAGGCCGGCGCAGGCAATCGCAACGTCCGTAGGGCCGAGGTGCGTTTCGAGCTGCCTCACGGCCTCGACAACCGCCGCCGGGTCGGTGACGTCGCAGACGGCCGTTTCGGCATGACCACCAGCGTGACGAATCTCAGCGACCACCTCGGCGAGGGCTTCCGCACGGCGGGCCAAGAGCCCCACGCGGGCCCCGGCCGCGGCGGCGGCCCTCCCCAACTCCCGCCCGATCCCGCTCGAACCGCCGGTGACGAGAACTGATTTGCCATGCCAGAAGGTTTTCGAAATCATGCGGTCATTGAACGAGATGTGGTCATGCCTTTGCAACCATCACCTGCCATCCGTCGCAAACTCCTGTATGTCGACGGCCACACTGTGGCCGCTGACGTGCATCTCCCCGTCAATGACCACCGGCCGCCCGTCGTGTTTCTCCACGGCATCCTGGCCTCGCTTGACCTGGCGACCGAACTCTTCGTCGACCCCGCAGCCGAGCCGTGGATCGCGCTGAGCCTTCCCGGCCATCATCCAGGCTCGCTTCCACCGGCGTGCGCGGCAGCCGATCTTGACGAGGAACTGTTCGTCCGGCTCTCCGAAGTCGCGCTCCAGCAGCTGGTCGGCAATCGTCCCGTGATCGCCACCGGCTGGTCGACGGGGGGATTTGCCGCGCTCAATCTCGCCATCCGGCATCCCGCTCGCGTGGCGGCCGTAGCCAGCCTTGCGGGGTTTGCCAGCGGGCGGCGGATTGCCGGCATGATGCGGTGGTTGGTGTGGCTCGCCGGTCGGCCGCTGGGTCGGCCTGCCATCCGGCTCGGCATGCGTCTGGCGGCGGTCTGGCCAGCTGGCTACTCGATCCTCCTGGGGTGCCTGGCAGCCGATGGGAGAGCCGCGGCCAGGGTCCCCAGCGAGATGATCGGTCGGATGCACCGTGACTTTGCCCGCCACGATGCCGATTCGCTCGTCACGGCACTGGCCGCTTTGTGGTCCCTCGATATCACGAAGCGGCTCGGCGAGATCAGCGTGCCCGCCTGGATTGCCGGTGGGGCGGCCGACCCCGCCGTGCCACGCGCCGAGACCGTACGGATTGCCCACGCCATCCCCCGGGCGACACTCCGCGTCTACGATCGGGCAGGGCACCTCTTTTTTAGCGAGTGGCCGCGACACCGTGAGGATTTCGCCGCGTGGCGTCGGAGTCTCTGACCATGCCTGCTCTCGAGCGGATTGTGATGACCGGGAGCAGCGGCGTGTATGGCCGCGCGCTGCTGCGGGAGATTCGCCGCAGCATCCCCGGCGCAGCGGTGCTGGGGCTCGACCGGCGGCCAGCCTCGGCACCCCAGCCGGATTCATTCTGGCAGGGAGATATTCGTCATTCGGAGGCAACTGCCGCAATCCGCGACTTCCGTCCCGACACGGTGATCCACCTCGCCTATGCGGTGCAGCCAGGGCGTGATCTGCGGGCGATGGAATCGATCAACGTCGACGGAACACGAGCCGTCCTCGCGGCAGCAGCAGCCTGCGGCGCTCCACGGCTGCTCGTGGCCAGCAGCGGTACTGTCTATGGCGCCTGGCCCGACAATCCACCGGTCTGCGACGAGGCCACGCCACTCCGACCGCGGCCCGATTACTACTACTCTCGGCATAAGGGGATCGTGGAGCGGGATGTCGCCGCGTTCGCCGCGGCACATCCACAGGTCGCCGTGGCCTGGACACGTCCTGCGATCATTTGTGGTCCTGGTGTGAAGAACTTCCTGACGGACATTTTTCTGACGGTGCCGTGCCTGGTGCTGCCGGACGGCCGCAATACGCCGCTGCAGTTTGTTCACGAGGACGACGTGGCCCGGGGGACACTGGCGATCCTCGTCAACGGTGGCCGCGGAGCATTTAACATTGCCCCTGAAGATGCACTCACGCAGCGGCAGCTCGCCGAGGCCATGGGCATACCTGCTCTCTCGCTGCCATTCTTTCTGGTCGACGCGCTTGCCCGCACGTGGTGGACACTGCGGCTGCCATGGATTGCGACCCCGCCGGGCCTCGTCCACTATCTGCGGCATCCGTGGGTGATGACATCGCACCGACTGAAAAACGAATGTGGCTTCGCCTGTACCTACTCGAGTTGGCGGGCGTTTCGCACGTTGATCAGGACTTCTGCCGGTGCGGATACCCATACCGCGCAAGCACTTCCGCGAGCTGCTCCGTGATTCGCCTCTGTAGCCGCTCGTCAATGGCGTGCGAGTTTCGCTGGTAGTCTCGTTGGGCGTCCAGGTACGACTCCCAGCCGGCATACGTCGCGTCGTCAACGGGCCAGCCGAAGTGGCCGTAGATCATCCGCATCGCTGCGATGGGCTCGGTCACAAGTTCCTCATAGCGAACCAGCAGCCGCTGTCGCTCGGGGATCGCGCCCCACGTGGCAGTCAGACGCTCATCCATGGCCGTGATCGAGTCGAGCACCTGTGATTCGAGCTGCTCACAGGTCGCTCGTTGCAGGCCGTATTGGTCGAACATCCGCCGCCAGAAGTGGAGACATGATGGCACAAGGTCGTACGGATCGCGAACGATATGGATGAACTCGGCCTGCGGAAAAACGTCACGAATGAGCGGCACGCGGTAGGTGTGCAGGGGGTTCTTGAGGACCAGCCGCCCCCGATGCTCGAACTGGATGTGACGCAGGAAATCGGTCCAGGCCCTCACCCAGCGCCGCCGCTCGACCGCGGTCACGGTTTCGAGATCGGTGTACTGAGGATCGGGAGGGGGTTCGTTCGGGAAAGCCACCTTCCACCACGGACTCGGTTGGCCGAGGTTGCAGAGGGCCAATTCATCCTCCTGCGGCCGGTCGTAGCCCATCCGCATGGCATCCATCGGCCTTCGCTCTGGCAGCAGGAAGCCGAGCCAATCCTGGGCGAACTGCTCGGAGAGCACGAAGTGGGTCGGGCAGGCGCACTGCGCCGTGGTGGGGGGGCAGAGCCGTGGATCGCAGGCCATCAACTCATGCAGCAGCGTCGTCCCGCTCCGCCAGTGGCCGAGGATCACGATGGGATCGGCCTCGATCCGCGACTCGGCCAGTCCCCGGCCCCAGGTGGCCCACTGGATGAAGGCGAGGAGTTCGCCGACGGCGCTGGCTGCTGTGATGGCCGCGGCCCGCGGAAGCCGCGACGGCGACACGCGGAAACCGTTGGCGGCGAGCCGCCGCAGCCAGGGAACGAGCCGCACTCCGGTCCACATCGGAAAGACAAGCGAACGTATGGCTGGCACGGTGTCTCTCAGGTCACTTCATTGTGGCCGCCACGTTGGCGCAACTCGGCAGGGGAGGGTACCCTCTCGGACTCGCATCGGAAAAGCGTGGCCGTGGGCCGCGTCGGGACGCCGCCATGCTCATCGATTTCTTTCCGCGGTATGCCGCCCGGCTCCTGCTGGCTGGCCTGTGCCTGCTCCCTGTCGTTGGCTGGGGGGCCTGGCATGCGTACGACCGTCGCGACAACAGCGTGCTCGGCTGGCTTCCCGAACGGTCACCGGTGACGCAGGCCTACCGTGAATTCCTTCATGATTTTGGCCCCGATGAAACGATCCTCGTCAGTTGGCCGGGGTGCACACTCGACCATCCGGGCCTCGAGCGGCTGGCCGCAGCGGTGGAAGGCAGGATCGCCGCGGCGAACGCCGACACCATGCCGCAGTGGTTTGCCTCGGTCACCACGGGCACCCGGCTTCGTGACCGCATCGCCGAGGCGACGCGGGGTGACGCCGCTACCGCCGTGAACCGACTCCAGGGGGTGATCGTGGGCCCGGACGGACGGACGACCTGCTGCGTCATCACGCTCTATCCGCTCGATGACCCGTCACGCCGCGAGGCCTTCGCGTGGGTAAAGGAGACAGCCGCCGACTCGGCGGCCATCTCCCCGGCATCGCTGCGGCTCACCGGTGATGCCGTGATCGGCGTGGCGATCGACGTGGAGAACGAGCGAACCGCCGGCACCTGGTCGAATCTGGCGATGGGTGTCGCCTTGGTCGTTGCCTGCGTGTCGCTCGGCAGCCTCCGCCTCGGCGTGATGGTGATTGCCGTCGCCGGGATCTGCTCGGTATCGGCCGAGGCGCTCGTCTACTTCACCGGTGGCACGATGAATATGCTTGTCTCGCTCGTCCCCGTGGTGACCTTTGTGCTGGCCATCTCGGCAGCGGTTCATCTCGCTGCGTACTGGGCCGAGGAAGCGGCTCGCTGCGGATTGCGCGACGCTCCAGCGGCGGCTGTCGCGATCGGCTGGAAGCCAGGCTTCGTCGCGACACTCACCACTGTGCTCGGGCTGGCATCGCTGTGCGTGAGCCAGGTGCGGCCCGTATGGCAGTTTGGTCTGTATGGGGC
>CAZODJ010000014.1:3367-23017 GCA_964578555.1 uncultured Candidatus Kuenenia sp. | reverse complement strand
CTCGACTGGTTCAACGAGCATGTCGCGCCCTTTCAGACGGTCGACGTGGTACTCGCGTTCGAAGCACCACAGGCTGGTCTCGGTGACCGGGCGGCGCTCACTCAGGAAGTGCAGGCGCACCTGGCATCGCTCGATGACGTGCGGGGCAGCATGTCGGCGGCCACGTTTCTTCCTGATGATCTGCTGGGCTTTGCCAACCGCGGCCAGGTGCGATCGGTGATCCGTCGCGGGGTGATCGACGGCCGGCTGCGCCGCAGCATGAGCACGCTCGTCGATGCCGGCATGGTCGCCGACACAACCGGCCGCCAACTGTGGAGGATCTCCCTGCAGGTTGCCAATTTCACGGCCGAGCGGCAGCAGGCTTTCGAGGCGGCTGTTCAGAGCATCGTGGAGGACTCCGTCGCTGCGATCGACGTGCCGCCGCCGTCGGCGACGGTGTGCACCGGTGGCGTGCCGCTGGTCATCGCCGCCCAGCATGAACTCCTTGACGCCCTCCTGGAGAGCTTTGGGCTGGCATTTGTGACGATCGTCGTCGTCCTGGCCATGTTCCTCGGCAGTACGACCGCCGGCATGTTGGCGATGATTCCCAACATCCTGCCGCCGATATGCGTGTTTGGCCTGTTGGGCTGGCTCGGTCGGCCGCTCGACGTGGGCGGGATGATGACCGCGAGCGTGGCGTTGGGGATCTCCGTCGACGACACGGCGCACCTGCTGACCTGGTTCAAGCGGGCCGGCGGACGTGAGGCCGCGACGATTCGCGGGCGGATCGACGCGGCACTCAGCAGATCGGCGGCGCCGATTCTCCGCACGTCGGTGATTCTGGGGGTGGCGTTTGCCGTATTCGCCTTCTGCGACTTCGCGCCGATCGCGCAGTTCGGCTTTCTCTTGGCCTCACTGCTCGCCCTGGCCCTCGTCGGAGACCTCGTGCTGCTGCCGGCCCTCCTCGCCGGATCCGCTGGAGGCCTCTTTGGTCGAGGAATGGAGCAGGATCACGCCGCCGATGATGAGCAGCGTGCCGGCAAGCTTTGACCAGGCGACGCTCTCGCCGAAGATGATGATCCCAAAGACGGTGACCAGCGCCGTCCCCACGCCGGCCCATACCGCATAAGCCGTGCCCACCTCGAGCCGCTTCATGGAGATCGCCATCAGTACGAACGTGGAGACATAGAACACCACGACCCCAAGAACCGGCAGCAGCCGCGCCATGCCGTTGGAGAGCTTGAGGCACAGCGTGCCCGCAACCTCCAGCAGGATCGCAATGAGAAGAAGCAGCCACGGATTGAGGGCATTCATGCTCGGGTTCTCAGGAGGGTTTGGAAATACCCCCGAGCTGGCCATAGGCTGGAGGCCGCGGCGAGGGTGTGCGATCGGTTTCGGCATCCACTACCGTATGAACACATGGCATACCCTAGCATGCAGGTTACTGAAGAGACGACATCCGTAGCGACCGCCACCGTGGCCGCAGTCGTGGTGGCCGTGCTCGCGGTCGGTGCCGTGGTCACATACCTCGGGCCGGTCTTGAAGCCGTTTCTCCTGGCGGTGTTTCTTTATTACGTCGCCCACTTCGGCGTCAACACGCTCATCCGCCTGGGCCTTGGGCAGCGGGCCGCCTATCTCGGCCTGCTGCTCCTGCTGCTGCTCGCCTCGACGCTCATCGGTCAGCTTGTATATCGGGAGGCGATCACCTTCCGAACCAAGTGGCCCGACTATGAGCGGAAGATCGCCCGGCTCATCGATAACCTGCCGCAACTCGACGATTTCGTTCCCTGGTCGGCCGACGCGGCCGATGGCGACATGCCGCCTCCGCCCCTGGCACCGGGGGCCGATGAGGCGGGGGCCGGCCCCGAGCCCGGTCGGCCCGATGACGGCCTCTACACCGACATGTTCCGTGGCGCATCGAAGCAGGCCATCGACTATGTCTTCGAGCACGGCCTCGAATGTGCCGAGGTGTTCAGCTTGGTACTCGTCTACCTCGTCTTTCTGTTCATGGGGAGCCGGCGTCTTCCCGGCAAGATTGCCCGAGCCTTCCCCGGAGAACGCGGTGAGAAACTGCTGCAGATCGGCACCGGCATCGCCGAATCGATGGAGAGGTTCATGACGGTCAAGACGATCGTCGGCCTGGGCATGGGGCTGACGGCGGGGCTCATTGCGGCCGCCATCGGGCTCGACTACTGGCTGTTGTGGGCCTTCGTGTTCTTTGCCGCCAATTACATCACCTACATCGGTAGCATCGCCGCCTGTATCCCGCCGATCCTCCTGGGATTCGTCGCGCTCGAGACGACGGGTGCGGCGGTTCTGCTCGCCGCGCTGCTGATCGTGAATCGGATGGTGTGGATCGACTTCGTCGAGATCAGGATGTCGGGGCAGCAACTCAATCTCGACCCCACGCTCATGTTTCTCTGGCTGGCCTACTGGGGCTGGGTGTGGGGCGGGCTCGGCCTTTTGCTTGCCTACCCCATGCTGGCAGCCGTCAAAATCGTGCTCGCGCACGTGAAGGGGGCAGAAGGCTGGGCGATCCTGCTGAGCGAGGAGTGACCGCGCTCAGTCCAGGTCGTTGCCGACGACGCGCGGAGCAGGCTTCGCGGGGGGCGCGGTTGGAGCCGGGGGCTTTTCACCAGCACGCACGCCGGCAAAGTATTCGCGGCTGTAGGTGTTTTCCGCGATCGGCTCCCAGCCGGCAGGCCAGCCCTGAGCGGCATTGTTGCCGGGCATCATCCAGCTATCAGTGAAATTACGAACTTCCAGATACGTTTCGAAGCCATTCGGCTCGACCATGTAGCGGATGTAGTAATAGGGGTTCTTGCTACTGGCGATCTCGAAGAGAATTTTGTTGAAATCTCCGCTCTTCGAGGCTGCACTGTTGATCCGCTCGCCGGCATTTTCTTTCGGCGTGAGTACGAGGTTGAGATTTGGCCCAACCCGCTTCATTGAGATCTCAAAGTCGTCGTAGCCCCGCAGGTTCAGCGGCTTCTCTTGAGACTCCTTCACGATCGCGTCGGCCATCTCCTCGTACGACTTGTAGAGTTCGGGATTGGGGATGAGCCAGCCGTCCTTGTCAGACGCGATCTTCAACGACTTGAGCGTGCGGACAAACCACCGCTCGAGGTTTGGATCGTTCTTCCACGACAGTCCCGTGATCGGGAACGGGATGATCCGATCCCCTCGACAGAGCACAAATAATGGCTGCAGCGTCTTGAGCTCGGGTTCACCCTTCGCATTGGGAACGAACATGAACGATGGCTTGGGTGTCGGCAACCGCACCTCCTTGACCGGAGGCGCTTTCGGGGCGCGGGTCTCCTTCAGCTCGGTCATGAGCGCCATTCGCTGCACTTCCGCCTTGCTGCTCTTCTCCTCGAGCTCGGCGATCAGCTTGTGAAGCCCGTCGATCTGCGCCATCACCTCCGCCTTCTTGGCTTCAGCCTCCTGCCGCTGTTTCTCGGCAGCCGCCGTCTCCTTCTTGGCCAACTCCTCGATTTTCTGAAGCTCATCCTTGAGTTTCTCCAGCTCCTTCTCCGGATCACCAGCCTGGAGCTTCTCCTCCCGCTTGATGAGCTTTTCGATCTTCTTCAGTTCGCGAGCCACCTCTTCGGCGTGCTGCTCCGCCTTTTCCCGCTCTTCTGGACTAATTTTCTTTTCGTATTCCTCGACAATCTGGCGCGCCGCATCCTGGCTCGAAAGCTGCACGGCCACGAGCACGATCACCAGGATCCCCACGACGTTCGTGAGCGCATCGAGCAACGAGTCCATGTTGCCGCCGGTCGCCGAGGTTTTGCTGCGTCGTCGTGCCATGGATTCACTCCGTACTCATCAGCCCCGCACACCGGAAAAGTCGAGCACTCCCTCTCCCGGGAGCGGTACCGCCCCATAGAGCTTC
The DNA here is from genome assembly GCA_964578555.1 of uncultured Candidatus Kuenenia sp. Classification (GTDB taxonomy): domain Bacteria; phylum Planctomycetota; class Planctomycetia; order Pirellulales; family UBA1268; genus CACORA01. Next base: position 19,143 of record CAZODJ010000014.1, on the reverse strand, counting down.
CGCACCTGCAGCGGACTGTCAGGGTTTTTGGGGTCGATCGGGCTCCTGAGTTTCGCCTCATTGGCTTTCTGAAACGCGTCAAATCGTGCTCTGACGGTGTTGTAGACAGCGAGTGAGTCGGGCCTCATCAGAAAGGTGACGATCGCTGCCTCGTCGGCGAGCACGGCTGCAATGAGCTTGCCGAGAGCCTCATCCTTCGGGATGGTGTCGTTCTTGATCACCACCGGCTGCTTCTCAGGCCACAGCGGCTGGTCGGGGTAGATCACGAGGCCGTCTTTGTTGATCTCGACAAAAACCGCCTTCGAGGGCGCGCCTCCCGCAAGTCCGGCGATCTTGCCAGGCAAAAGCGAGATCGACTGTTCCGGCTTCTTTTGCTTTTCAGCGATGTCGGCCTTGATCTTGGTGGTCTCCGCCTCCAACTCCCGCAGTTTGTCCTCGAGCAGTTTCTTTTCCTGCAGGAGAGCGGGGTCGATCTTGGGGGGCGTCTTGGGGATTTTCGCAACTTGGCTGCGGGCCTCCTGCAGCTTTTCCTCGGCAGCCTCGACCTGCTCTTCGACCTTTTCCAACTCGACGCTGGTGCTGGCGGTCTCCTTCCGCAGTTCCTCGAGTTGCCTTTCGAGCTTCTCGATCTTCTGCTCCTGCTCCTTCACCTTGACGAGCTTGGCCTCGTACTCGGCAGCATCTGCCACGGGCTTCGTGTCGACCTGTTCAAGGACGACGGCCGTGATGATCAGGATCAGGTTGCCGATCACGCAGGCCAAGATGTCGAGAAACGGGAAGAGCGACACTTCCTGCTTCTTCTTCGCTCGCCTCGCCATCGCCGCGGGTTCCCCTTCACGCCGTCAGATGCCGGTGATCGCACCGACCGTTTAGGATCGATACTTGATGTTGCCGTTGGTGCCGGCTTTCGCCTTGCCGCCACCACCGAAACCGAACCAGCCCCGCGGCTTCATTTCGACAGTCACCGTCTTCCCGTCGAGTTTCTGCAACGTCTCCGAAAGACCAGAGAGCCCGTGCTGCAGCGTGCTGGAGAAGGACTTCACCTGCTCGGCGGCCTGCGTCATCACCTGGGTGGCCCGCTCGCGGGCCGCTTCGGCGTCGACGGCGATTGCGGTCAGCTCATCGCGACTGTGCGTGAGAACGGCGTTGAGCTGGGCCGCCTGATCGGCATGCTTGGCATGCATCGCGTCGGTCACCTGCAGCCAGCCTGCTTCGACCTTTCTGCCGATCTGATCGCCGACGCCATCAAGTTGGCCGACGAACCGGCCCAGCATGGCCTCGGTCTGGGCCATCCGCTCGGTTTCACGTTCATCAATTTTCTTCCACGAGTCGAGCAGATCAGCCGCGACGGTGCTGCCCAGCGACTTGAGCTGGGTGCCCCAAGACTCCAACTCGGCACGGTGCGCGGTCAGGGCCGCATTGACCACCTCCTGAATGTCGATGCGGTTGGCCGCATGGCCGGACGCCTGCTGCTCCGGCCCCCCACGCCCATCCTCGAGCCGCCGCAGCAGATACTCGTTGGTGTATTCGTCCACCTCGCCAATCACGTCGCCTTCCATTTTCTGGAGGGCTGTCACGGGGAAGGTGAGCATCATCGCCATCGACAGGGCGACGAGCGTGGTGTCAAAGGAGGTGCCGAGGCCACCAGTGATGTTCTTGAGGCCCGCTTTCAGCGACTCCATGTCGCTCGACGAACTGAGTGTGTCGGTGAATCCGCCCACGGCGGAACTCACGCCGATCACCGTGCCGAGAAACCCGAGAATGGGAATCGCCCAGATGAAGACGTGAAACAGCGCGTAGCTCGAGTCGACGCTTCCCGCGTCGAGATCCGATTGGCTGGAGAGCATTGTTGCGGTGTCAGCCGCGCTTCGCCGCGACCGAAAATGCTCAAGACCGCGAACACAACGAGTCACCAGAAAACTTCCCACGGCGTCTCCCGGCAACTCACTGATGTACTTCAGAAAGGCGTCAAGATTCTTCGTCGTGATCTTTTCGCCGATGTCTGCAGGCAGCACATCGAACAAAAGCGCTCGCCGCTGCCGACGAATCTTGAAATATTTTCCGATCAGCATCCCAACCGCCCAGAAAAACAGAAATACCTCCGCATAGGGCACCCAGAGACCACTCGCCATCGTGACGGTCTCGTTGCACATGAAGAGACGCCCGAGGTAAGACCGCTGGGCCGGTGTGCCGGCGAATGGCCAAAGAATCAGGTAAAAAACCACCGTGGCGGCGATCCCGAAAAGAAAATACGCCCCCACATTGACATCGGTGCTGGCCGTCACAGAGAGCACCTGCGAAACAGGCGGCGACGCTGGTTCGCCCTTCTGCTGCTCCGCACCGGGCCCGAAGCCCATGGACGCGTCAGCACCGGAAGGCGTCGCAGCCCTCTGTTCCCCCGGCGTTGATGGCCGCTGAACCGTGATCGTGCCGCGGCAGTGGGGGCACCGGGCATTGCTGCCGATCAACTCATCGCGAACCTTGAGGGTCTTCTGGCAATGGGGGCAGGCAATCGAGAAAAACATGATCCGTCATCCAAAGAAAAGGTGCTTGCGGTTCAGCCACCGCTTCCTACCCGATGGACTCGAGTGTAGCCAAGCCGAGGGGCAGATCGCAATTGTCCGCGGGGCGTCGTCTCTGGATCATCGCTGGATCGGCGTCGTACGCAAGATCGGAGTTTCCTCCCAGGCTGCCGTGTCGGTGGCCGGATCATACGTGAGCACGCGGTGGGCACTCCCGGGGGCAGGCGGCACGTCGATTGCCGGAAGCCAGCGTCTGTGCTCCGCGAGCACGTGCGCATGATCTGCCCGACCGGCAAGGTTGTGCCACTCCCGCGGGTCTCGCTCCATGTCGTACAGCTCCTCACTGCCGTCGGCATACCGGATATACCGCCACCGTTCGCTGCGGATGGCATGGTTTCCTTGATTGTGGGTCGTGATCGCCGGCCGCTCTCTCGGTGCAGCAGCGTCCTGCAACTGCGGCACGAGGCTCACCCCCTCGAGGTCGTCCCGTGGCGGCAAGCCCGCCAGTTCCACGAGCGTCGGGTAGATGTCGAGCAACTCCGCGGGCTGCGTGCACTGCTGCCCTGCCGTCACGCCCGGCCCGGCGAAGATCAGCGGCACCCGCGTGCTGCGTTCCCAGAGCGAGTTCTTCCCGGTGATGGCCTTCTCGCCCAGATGCCAGCCATGGTCACTCCACAGAACCACGATCGTGTCGTCGCCGTGGCCTGACGCATCGAGGGCCGACATCACCCGCCCGATCTGCGCATCGACGAAGCTCGTGCAGGCGAGATAGCTACGAACGAGGTTTCGCCACTGCCGCATCTCCTGCAGCTGGCTCAGCCGTGGCTCGGGAAGGCTCCAGTGGAGACACCAGGAGAACCGTGGTGTGTCGTCCCGATCATCCTCCAGGATGGTGGGGAGCAGGCTGTCATCGTCCGGGTAGAGATCGAACCACTTTTGCGTCGCATAGCAGGGAACGTGTGGCAGGAAGAATCCGGCCGCGATGAAGAACGGCTTGTCGCGTGGACTCTTCTGGATCTGGTCGATCGTCCAGGAGGCCACGGCGTAGTCACCCTTCACCGTGTCGTCGTTGTCGGGCGGCCAGACGCCCCAGTCCATGGCTGGATGGCTGATGGCTGGCGTGGCCGGCACGAGTTTGTTTGGCGGCGTGGCGCCCACGCCGCCGTGGCCGCCGGTCTCCTGAAAATCCGGCGCAGCGTCCTTGCCACCCGACCGCGTGCCCTGGTGGAAAATCTTGCCGTCGCCGGCGGTGCGATACCCCTGGGCGGCAAAATACTGGGGCAGTGTGACGCGGTCCGCGAGCGATGGGAGCGCCCGAAACGACGGTGCCAGCCCGTAGACGCCGGTCGTCGACGGCCTCAGCCCGACGAGGAGGCTGGCCCGGGATGGATTGCAAAGCGGTGCCTGGCAGTGGGCGTTGGTAAACGTCGTGCCGCGGGCGGCGAGGGCGTCGAGGTGCGGCGTCATGGCGAGCGGATGGCCGCCGAGGTGGCCAAGCCAATCGTTCTGGTCGTCGATGGCGATGAAGAGAATGTTGGGCTGCCGGCCAACCCCCTCACCCCCCATGACAATGAAAAGAGACAGTGACAGCGTAAGCCATGCTCCATGAACCGCCTTCACCACGATGCTGTTCCTCGCCCTGCCTCGGTGGGACCTCAGACACGTTCGCTATCCCGCAGTATAATCCCCGCTGCACGCGGCAGGTCATGCGACAGTTCGTGCACATCCATGGTTTGTCAGAGGGACTGGCAGGAGTATCGTGACGAGCATTTACGGTTCCCTTGCGATGGTTTGCGTTATCGTTGCCTGGCTGATGCCCGGCGGAACAGCGTGGGCTTCACCATGCCTGCGGGACGGTGACCGCGTGGTGCTCCTCGGCGACACGTTTCTTGAGCGGGAAGGGGACCAGGGATTCATCGAGACGGCACTCGTCGCCACGCATCCCGACGCGTCGCTCACGTTCCGCAACCTTGGCTGGAGCGGCGACACCGTGTGGGCCGACTCCCGCGGTGTCTTCGACCCGCCCGCCAAGGGCTACGCGCGGATGCTCGACCTCGTCAAGGAACTTTCCCCGACGGTGATCTTCATTGCCTACGGGCGCAATGAATCGTTCCGCGGCCCAGCCGGACTGGCGGCGTTTCGTGACCAACTCGGCAAACTCTGCGACGACCTGCAGTCGGCCTCCCACGGCGCGGGACCTCGCTCCGTCCGGCTCGTGCTCGTGACGCCGCACCCGTTCGAGGGACCGGATCCAGGGGGCCGGAATGCCGCGCTGGCAGAGTATTGCGGAGCCATTCGCGAAACAGCGACCGCCAAGCAGGCAGGGCTCGTCGACCTGTTTGCGGATCTCGCGGGGGTACTGCCCGCGGGAACCCCGGCGACCGACAACGGCGTGCACCTCTCCGCTGCTGGCTACGCCGCGGCGGCCAACGTCTTCGCCCGGGCCTGCGGCGGCCGGCTGCCCGCCGACTTCGTCGCGCAGTCGGCGACCGTCCGCCACCTCATTGTCGAGAAGAATCGGCTTTTCTTCCACCGCTGGCGGCCTGCCAACGAAACGTACATCTTCCTGTTTCGCAAGCACGAACAGGGCAACAACGCCGTGGAAATTCCCCAGTTCGATCCGCTCGTCGAGGCGGCCGAGGCGAAGGTGCGGGAGGCCGCCCGAGAGCTACGCTGACTGCAAAGCGTCCCACGGCTCAGTGCGATACTCAAACCAAACGAGGTTTCACCCATGCGATTCTTCCTCGTCTGCTGCCTGATCACGGCCGCCGCGCCGGCATTTGCTCAGCGCGGCCTGAAAGACGTCCCGCCTCCTGACCCGGCGGCCGAGCTGGCCGCGATGCAGGTGGCCGAGGGCTACGAGGTGAGCCTCTTCGCGGCTGATCCTCTCATCAGCAAGCCACTTCAGATCAATTTCGACACGGAAGGCCGGCTGTGGGTGTCGTCGTCGAGTGTCTATCCCCAGATCCGGCCGGGGGAGGTGGCCAACGACACCGTTACGATTCTCGAGGACCGCGATGGTGATGGCCGGGCCGACGCACACACGATGTTCGCCGACGGCCTGCTCATGCCGACGGCTGTGCTTCCTGATGACCGGGGCGGCGCCTACATCGCCAACAGCACCGAACTGCTGCACTGCATCGATCGCGACGGCGATGGGCGGGCCGATGAGCGACGGGTCGTGCTGTCCGGCTTCGGTGCCGAAGACACTCACCACATCATTCACACGTTTCGCCATGGCCCCGACGCCCGCGTCTATTTTAATCAGTCGATCTACATCCACAGCCACGTGGAAACGCCCCGCGGCGTGATGCGGCTCAACGGCGGCGGAATCTGGCGACTCGAGCCGGAGTCGCTGGTGCTCGATGTCTTCGCCCGCGGCTGGGTCAACACCTGGGGCCATGTCTTCGATGCCTGGGGCCGGTCGCTCACGACTGACGGCGCCGGAGGCGAAGGCATCTACTACGCCTTCCCGGGAGCGGCCTATCAGGCGGCGGTCGGCACGCCGCGGATTCTTCACGGCATGAACCCCGGCAGCCCGAAGTATTGCGGACTGGAGATCGTTGACGGCCGCCATCTCCCCGACGATGCCCAGGGACTGCTCGTCACGAACGATTTTCGTGCCAACCGCGTCTGTCGCTTTCAGCTCAACGAAACTGGCTCGGGGTTCACAAGCGTGAAACTTCCTGACCTGATCCATTCGAGCCGCGTCACGTTTCGCCCGATCGACGTGAAGATGGGGCCCGACGGCGCGATCTACATCGCCGACTGGTACAACCCGATCATCCAGCACGGCGAGGTCGACTTCCGCGACCCGCGTCGTGACCGTGAGCATGGCCGAATCTGGCGGGTGACGGCGAAGCATCGGCCGCTCGTACCGCGGATCGACTTTCGCGGCCTCGCCACGGCGGAGCTTTTCGCCCAGCTCGCAGCGCCGGAGTCGTATGCCCACGACATGGCGCGACGGGAGCTGTTTGCCCGCGGCGACGCGGTGCGGGCGGATGTCGATCGCTGGCTGGCGAGCCTCGATCGCAGCGCTGCCGACTTCGAGCGACTGCGACTGGAGGCACTGCGGCTCAAACAGGGGCTCGATCGCGGCAGCGCGGCAGACATCGACCTACCGCTCCTGAAGGCGGTGCTCGCCTCACCCGACTCGCGGGCTCGGGCCGCGGCAGCACGCATCGCGCTCGACTGGGCCGACCGGATCGATCAGCCGGCCGAGCTCCTGACCGCGCTGGTTGATGATCCCGCTCCGCAGGTGCGACTGGAGAGCGTGCGGGCGTTGGCAGGCATCGGCGGGCTACGGGCCGCGGAGTTGGCTCTCCACGCCGTCGATCACGATCGGGATGAGTACCTCGATTACGCCGTCTGGCTGGCGGCTCGCGACCTGCGGGATGCATGGCTCCCTGCGGTGGTGGCAGGCACGTTTGACGATGGCGGCAAGCCGGCTCGCGTGATCTTTGCCGCCCGAGCGGCGGAGGCGCAGGCGGCGGTTCCCTGGATCGTGGCCCGCGTGCACCAGGGCGCGCTGTCGCCCGCTGATCGAATCGCGGCGCTCGAGGCCATCGCGGCACTCGGCAGCCCGGTTGATTTGCGGCTCGTGTTTGAGATCGCGGTCGGCCCGAAAACGGAGCCCGCGCAGGCCGCGACGTTGCTCACGCTCCTGGTCGACACCCAGACCCGTCGTCATGTCAGCCCCGCCGGCGACCTCGCACCGGTCACGCGGCTCCTCCAGGCCAGCGACGCCGCTCGTATCGCTTCGGCGATCGCAGCCTGCGCGGCGTGGAAACTGGTTCCGGCGATCGAGCCGCTCGCGACGATTGCCAAAGACTCAGGACGGCCACCAGCCCAGCGGCAGGCGGCGCTGCGAGCCCTGGGCGGCCTGCCCGACGACGCTGCCCGCGTCGTCCTTGTCGAAATCGCCAGGGCATCAGACACTCCGGTCGGCGACCGCGCTGCTGCCATCACGGCGCTCGTGTCTCGATGGCCCGAGGAGGCGGCCGTGCAGGCCGCCGCGTTTCTTCCGAGCGCCACCGATGCGATGGCTCTCGATGCCGTCTACCGTGGGTTCTTGTCAGCCAAGGGTGGGCCGGAAAAACTTGCTGCGGCCATCGACGCAGGCACCGTGGCCCTGCCGACTGTCTCCGTGCAGGCGGGCCTGCAGGCGATCAGCTCTGCTGGCCGCCAGGAGCCGCAGCTTGAGCAGGCTCTTGCGGCTGCCGGCACCCGCTTCGGCGACTCGGCAGCGACCGCGTCCAGCCGCCATGCGATGAACGGTGCCGACCTCGACGCCTTCGTGGAACTGGTTCGCACGAAGGCAGATGCGAAGCGGGGTGAGGCAATTTTTCGTCGTGAGTCGCTCAAGTGCGTCGCCTGCCATCGCGTCGGCGACCACGGCCCGCGGGTGGGGCCAAACCTGGCGGCGATCGGCGCGGCCAGCCCGCTCGACTACATCATCGATTCCCTCGTGCATCCGGCCAAGAACGTGAAGGAGGGGTACCAGACGCTCGTCGTGCTCACCGACGACGGCCGCGTGGTGACCGGCATTCAGGTGTCGCGGAGTGATGAGGAGCTCGTGGTGCGGGATGCGCTCGACCGCGAGGTACGGGTTCCCACGGCCGAGATCGACGAGGAGTCGATCGGCACGTCACTGATGCCGGCTGGCTTGATCGACCCGCTCTCCCGCGAGGAACTCGCTGACCTCGTCCGCTACCTCTCCGGGCTCGGCAAGTGAGTCGCATTCATGGCCTGATCACGGCGAGCGACGATGACAGGGTGCTGCCCACGGGAGTGTCGCTGAAGTACGTTCCACTCACCGGGGCGATGTCGGCGGAGGAGAGTCCGACCGCTGTCGGTACGAAACAGTGATCGCACAGGACACCGTGGGTCGGATCGAGACCGATCCAGCCGGCGCCGGGAAGATAGGCCTCGGCCCACGCGTGCATCGCGCTTGCCGCACGGCGGTCTTCGTCGGCCACGTCCCCTTCGAACAGGTAGCCTGACACCAGCCGGGCAGCGACGCCATTGTGACGCAGCGCTTCCGCCATGAGCACGGCCACGTCCCGGCAGGCACCGCGGCCGCGGGCGAGCGTTTCACCGACGGACAGTGGCTCCCCATCCTCGCGTCGCTCGTAGCCGATCGCATCGGCGGTCCAGCGGTTCATGGCGACAAGGCCCTCGATCGTCGGACGGCTGGCCACCGCCAGCGACTCCGGCCAGACTGCATGCTGGGTGGGCCGCAGAAACGGGGCCAGAAGTCGGCGCTCCTCGGGCGTGTAGTCGCAGGGAATCCGCAGCCCGCGGGGCTCGAGCAGGAAATCGAACGGATTGCGTTCCTGGACGTCGAGATCGAGATCGAGGCCGATCGCGAGATGTGGCAACTCGTCCGGAAAGAAGCAGGTCGCCACCACGTTGTCGAACAGGTCACGACGAAACTGCACGCTCGCGTTATCGACCGTCATGAGCGACTGCCGCTCGATCCGCACCAGCGGATCAGGACGCGGAAAGAGCCGCAGCACGTGGATCGAGAGCGAGGCCGGCGAATCGTAGCGATACTCGGCCCGATAGCGAATCGTCAGTCTCATGCGGCCATGCCTCGTAACGTCGCCGTGCCCGGTCCGCCTGAGCGGCGAATTGTCGCACATATCGCCGCTGCGATCAAAGGGGGCAGGGCGACGTCAGGAGCGGCCGACTGCATACACTCTCTCTTATCCTCTCGAGCATGGAGTTCGATCGTGGCCGATTCAGCACCATCCCTCGTCATCCGGCTTCTTGATCCAGCCGCCTACCCCCATTCGACGGCCGGCATTCGACTGATCGAGACCCACATCTCGTGGGTCTTTCTCACCGGCGACTTCGTCTACAAGCTCAAGAAGCCCTGCAACCTCGGTTTCCTCGATTTCTCCACGCTCGAGCGACGACGGCGGTTTTGTGAGGAGGAGGTGCGGCTGAGCGGCCGGTTCGCACCCGACCTTTATGTCGGGGTCGTGCCAATCGCGGGCCCGGCCCATGAGGCGACGGTGGACGGCGTGGGTCAACCAGTCGAGTGGGCGGTGAAACTGCGGCAGTTTGACGAGGCTGGCCGACTCGACCGGCTCTTTGACGAGAAGAAGCTCACGGCCGACGACTGCGAGCGGCTCGGCGCGGAAATCGCGCGCGTCGAGGAACGGCTGGCCGTCGCCGATCCGCAGGCTGGCTGGGGCACGCCCGTCGCCTTCGCCGCCACCGTGGCGATGAACCTCGACCAGCTGAGAAGGGCACGGCCGCAGGCGGCGCAGCAGGCCGATTCACTGCAGGCCTGGATCGATGCGGAGGTTGATCGGGTTGGCTGCACGATCGAGGCCCGCGTGGCAGCGGGAAAGATTCGTGAATGCCACGGCGACCTGCATCTGGCCAACATCGTCCTCCATGAAGGCCGAATGACTGCCTTCGACGGCATCGAGTTCAATGACTCGCTGCGGTGGATCGACGTCGCCAATGACATCGCCTTTCTGGCGATGGATCTGCATGCCCGCGGGCGGCCCGATTTCGCGGCCCGTGTGATGAATGCCTGGATGGAGGTGGCCGACGACCACGCCGCCGCCGGGGTGCTGCCCCTCTACATGGTGTATCGGGCCATCGTGCGGGCGGCGGTGGCCGCAATCCGGCTGGGACAGGCGATCGCGGTCGGCGACGCCGCCGCTGCCGAGACTGCGAGCCGCGACAGCGACCGCTACCTCGACCTCGCCATGAGCCTCACAGCGACCCGCCAGCCTCGGCTCTTCGTGACGGCAGGCGTGTCGGGCACGGGAAAGACCACGCTCGCCGGCCGGATCATCGACGCCTGCGGGGCGGTTCGCCTGCGGAGCGATGTGGAGCGGAAACGACTCGTCGGGATGGCGGCCACCGACCGGCCGGCAGACGAGAGCCACGCCCGCGAACTGTATGGGGCAGAGATGACCAACCACGTCTACCAGCGGCTCGCGACCCTCGCCGCGACCCTGCTGCGGGCCGGCACGAACGTCGTGATCGATGCCACCTGCACTATCCGCCGGCAGCGCGACGTGCTGGCGGCGGTGGCCCGTGATGAGGGTGTAGCACTCTTGTGGCTCGAACTCGATGTTCCTGCGGAGTTTGTGCTGGCGCGCGTCGCAGCGCGGCAGGCCGCTGGCACCGATGCCTCCGACGCGTCGCTCGATGTGGTGCGGTCTCAGCTGGCGAGTCGGCAGCCGATCACGCCCGAGGAAGTGGCCGCCGTGCCGAGGGCGAGGCTCGTGGTCGTCAGCCCGTGGGACGCGGAAGATCCCGCCTTCATTCGGCGAGTCACGACCGCCTGAGGCCGCGACGGGTGGCCCAGCGACGGAAGCCAAACATGAACATCAGGTTCGGCCACGAAAAGAGCAGCCGCGTGACGATGCCCCACAGGCCGGGCTTGTGCTCATATTCGATGTGCTCGCGGATCTCGGTGACCGAATCAGAGAGCGGCACGAATGAGTGCGTGTGCTCCCATTTCTTCGCCGGGCCCTCGGCCTGAATGTCGGTAAAGCCGGTATCCGACACATTCTTGTGAACGGCGGTCCAACGGAGGGGCAGGGGGCCGACCCACAGCGTGAACTTCGACACCGACCCCTCGGCGAGCGGCTCGATTGAGTGCAGCTGCACGATGGTGGGGGGCGGAGTGAGCCGCTTGAGCGCACTGGTGTCGTGGTGAAAGTCCCGCACGGCAGAGAGCGGGGCATCAACAGTGAAGGAGTAGTCGAAGACAGGCATGGTGCAGTATTGTAGCCGGTATGCATGTATCGCCACTTTTGCAGCCCTTCGATCTGCACGGACTGTCGCTCCCCAACCGCATCGTCATGGCGCCGCTCACCCGCTCACGGGCCGGAGCCGAACGGATTCCCAACGCCGTGATGGCCGAGTATTACACCCAGCGGGCAAGCGCCGGACTCGTCATCTCCGAGGCCACGACGATCTCGCCGGAGGCGAACGGCTGGCTCGAGTCGCCAGGCATCTATTCCGACGCGATGGTCGTGGGCTGGAAAACCGTGACCCAGGCGGTGCACGACCATGGCGGCCGCATCTTTCTGCAGCTATGGCACATGGGCCGGGCCTCGCACAGCACGTTCCACGGGGGCAGCCTACCCGTTGCACCGTCCCCGATCCCGATCAAGGGAGACGGCATCCCCACACCAACGGGCAAACAGTCCTACGAGACGCCCCGGTCGCTCGAGACCGCCGAGATCCCTCGTGTGGTCGACGACTACCGCACCGCGGCGGCCCGGGCCAAGGAGGCGGGCTTCGATGGGGTCGAGGTCCATGCCGCTAATGGCTACCTGATCGACCAGTTCCTGCAGTCGAAGACCAATCATCGCACCGACGCCTACGGCGGCAGCGTGATTAATCGGTGTCGGTTCCTGCGCGACGTCGTCGAGGCAGTGACGAGTGTTTGGCCGTCGAGCCGCGTGGGCGTGCGGCTTTCGCCCAATGGCTCGTTCAACGACATGGGATCGCCCGACTTCCGCGACCAATTCACGGCTGCAGCGCGGGCCCTCGATCCGTTCGGGCTGGCGTATCTCCACGTGGTCGATGGTCTCGGCTTCGGGTTCCACGAACTCGGCGCGGCGATGATGCTGGCCGAATTTCGGAAGGTGTTTCGCGGGCCGCTCATGGGCAACTGCGGCTACACGCAGGAGACTGCCGAAACAGCGATCGCGTCGGGGACTGCCGACCTGATTGCTTTTGGCCGCCCGTACATCAGCAACCCCGACCTCGTCGAACGGTTCGCCCACGGCTGGCCCCTCGCCGCCCCGGCCCCGATGGCCGACTGGTATTCTCCGCAGGGCGGCCGTGGCTACACCGATTTCCCCGCGCACCCAGTCTCCTGACGGGCAGTCCTCCGTGGATCGAAAAGCACGATGACCGGCGGTGCCCCAACGTGGCTTCTGCCCGATGACCTGCCGGTCGCTGCGGTCCTCGGTGAGGCCGTGGCTGCCTCGCGCACGGGGGCGGCTGTCGTCACCGCGCCCCCCGGCTCCGGCAAGACGATGCTCGTGCCGGCGGCGGTGCTCGATGACCTGCCGGCCGACCAAAACGTCGTGTTGCTGCAGCCACGCCGGCTGGCGGCACGGTCGGTCGCCCACCAGATCGCCCGCCTGCGTGGCTCCGATCTCGGCGGCGAGGTGGGCTACCAGGTGCGGTTCGATTCCCGCACCAGCCGCGCGACCCGTCTCGTTGTCGAGACCACCGGCATCATGCTGCGTAGGCTGCTCAGTGACATCGCCCTTGATGGCATTGGCGCGGTCGTGCTCGATGAGTTTCATGAGCGGTCGGTCGAGATGGATCTTGTCCTCGGCCTGCTCGTGCGGCTCCGGCAGACCGTGCGGCCCGACCTGCGGGTGATCGTGATGAGCGCTACGCTGGCCACCGAACCGGTCGCCCGGCTGCTCGGTGGTGAGGCCGGGCCATGCCCTGCCGTCGCTGCCGATGGCCGGCTCCATCCGGTCGACGTTCGCTATCAGAAACGGGGCGATCAGCGGCCATTGCCGGAGCGGGTGGCGGCGGCCGTGCCCGAAGCCCTCAAGACCACCGACGGCCACCTGCTCGTCTTCCTGCCCGGCGTGGGGGAGATCATCCAGTGTGAGCGGATGCTTGCCGACGTGGCCAGCCGGCAGGGGCATGCCTTGTTCACGCTCTTCGGCGACCTGCCACCTGAGCAGCAGGATCGCGTGCTCGATGATGTCGGCCGCCGCAAGATCATCCTCTCGACGAACGTGGCGGAAACCTCGCTGACAATTCCCGGCATCACTGCCGTAATCGACTCAGGGCTGGTGCGGCAGATGCGAGTGTCCGCGGCGACGGGCCTGCCGCGGCTAGAGCTGATTCCGATCTCCCAGGCCTCGGCCGAGCAGCGGGCGGGCAGAGCAGGCCGGACGGGGCCGGGCCGCTGCTGGCGGCTGTGGGACGAGGCTGCGCACCATGTTCGGCCGGCGGCCGACACACCCGAGGTCCTGCGGGGCGATCTTGCCGGGCCGCTCTTGCAACTCCTCGTGTTGGGCGAGCAGGAGGCGTTTCCGTGGCTTGATGAACCGCCGGCTGAGGCAGTGACTCAGGCAATTACACTCCTCGAGCGACTCGGGGCGATCGGTATCGTGAGTGACGGTGAGCACGCGACACCAGTCGTGACGCTCCTTGGCCGTGAGCTCTCACGACTTCCCGCCCACCCGCGGCTGGCCCGGCTCCTGCTCGCCGGGGCCCGTCATGGCGTGCTCCGGGAGACATCGATCGCCGCCGCCATGCTCTCCGAACGGGATCCCTTTCGTGCGGGCCAGCATGCCGGCCGAGGTCCGCGAGACCGCATGACCGTCCGGACGCGGAGCGACGTGGTCGACCGCGTGATCGCGCTGCAGGCGTTTCACGCTGGCACGCCGGTCGCAGACGCAGATCTCGATGTCCACCCCGGCGGCGGCCGGACGGTGCTCCAGGCCGCTGAGCAGCTCTATCGCCTTGTCGAGGCCGATCTCGCACCGCGGGCTGCCGACCCGGCGACGGCCCTCATGCAGGCGTTGTGGGAGGCGTTTCCCGATCGGCTGGCCAAGGCCCGCCCCGGAAGCGGCGACCGGGCCACAATGGTGGGCGGTCGCGGCCTCCGGCTCGATGGCGGATCGCGGGTACGGCAGGAGCCGTTCGTGCTGGCGATCGACCTCGCCGATGACCGCGGTGAGGCGCGGGTGCGGCAGGCGTCGGCCGTCGACATGGTCTGGCTCGACGAGGAGCCGCTCGCGTCCACGAATCTCGTGGCCTCCAACTTGCGGACGGTCGATGAGATCGTGTTCTCCCCAACGCGGCGTCAGGTGGAGGCCCGCCGCCGCACGTACTGGGATGACCTCCTTCTGGAAGAGACGCCGATCGCCATCAGCGACGCGGCGGCGGCGGCGGCCGTGCTCGCCCGCGAGGCGGCGGCACAGTTCGACCGGCTTGCTCCAGCCGCAGAGTCAGCCGCCGGTGCATTCCGTGGCCGCGTCAGCTGGCTGGCCGCCGCGATGCCCGACTTGGGGCTTCCCATGTTCGATACGGCGTCGCTCGTGGCGATCCTGCCGGACGTGTGCAGGGGGCTCACGTCCCTCGATGAAGTCAAAGCCGCCGACTGGCTGTCGCGGCTGCACACCGCCGTCGGGTATGAGCGTCTCTCTGAAATTGACCGGCTCGCGCCGGCCGAGATCGAACTCCCGAATGGCAAGCGACACGCCATTCGCTACGACGCCGGAAAGGAGCCGATCGTCGCTGTCCGCATTCAGGAGCTCTTCGGCATTGCCGAGACGCCACGAATCGCCGGCGGCCGCGTGCCTGTGCTGCTTCATCTGCTCGGCCCCAACCATCGGCCGCAACAGGTCACGAGCGATCTGGCCAGCTTCTGGAAAAACACCTATGCCGAAGTCAAGAAAGAACTCCGGAGGCGGTATCCCAAACACGCCTGGCCAGATGATCCGTTGGCCGCGAAGGCATCCCAATCAGGCCTCAAACGCGACGCTCCCTAATCGCGGGCATTCCGGTCAGGCTGGTCGTAGCGATCGGGCAGGGGGCAGAAGATCAGGCTGGGGCTTGGCGGTGAGTCTGCCGATCCCATAGTGCCGGTACCCTTTCCCGATGGAGATAGAAATACTCATGTCCCGCCTTGCCCCCCTGTTCGCGATCGTTGTTGCCACGCTTCTTCCGTCCGTTCTCCATGCCGAGGCCCCCACGCCTGCCGCCGCTCCGAATCCGGCTGTCGAAGCCGCTACGGAAGCTGCCGCCGACGCCGCCCCGCAAGCTGCGGTGCAGCAGCGGTCTGCTCGCCCCGTCCAGCGCTCGAGCCGGTCTGTTGAGCCGACCCGCCGCGGCCCGGTCGCGAAGCTCATCGAACTCGAGCGCCGCAAGAACGAGTGGCTGCGGGAAACGTTCCGGAACAACTGATCCGCGGGCGGCCTGCCTCCAGCTGCCGGGCGAGCGCTGTAGGATGAGTGTCGAGGAACTCGGCATGACTTCAACAGCGGCCCGGTGGCTGGAAGGGCTACGTGACTTCGTCGCCCGGTATCGGGCTGGCCGTCCGGTCGTCGCAGGAACGACGCCGGCACATTCGGGGCAGCGCCCGATCCTTGCGACGCATCTCTCCACATGGATGGACGGCGAGGGGGCAGCGATCCCGTCCACGCATGCGATTGTGCTGACAACGTCGGACATCGGCATCGCGGTGGCCGAGGAATTTCTTTCCCGCCGTGAGCCGCTGATCGAGAGCGTACG
>CAZODJ010000014.1:0-3267 GCA_964578555.1 uncultured Candidatus Kuenenia sp. | reverse complement strand
GGCGTGAAGATTCACAACCGTTGAACAAACGCAGGGTTTTCGCTAGTTTTCCGCCTACCCTCTGGATACGCCAATGACGCCCCGCATCCTGGTCACGACTACTTCCTTTCAAGACACGCCAGGCGATCATCACACAACACTCGCCGCCACGGGCTGGGACATCATCACGGCCCGCGGACCGCTGAGCGAGGCCGATACGCTGGCCCTTGTCGGTGAGATCGACGGCTATATCTGCGGCGACGACGCAATCACTCGCACCGTGCTGGAGAAAGCTCGACCGCGGCTCAAGGTGCTTTCGAAGTATGGTATCGGCGTCGACAAGATCGATGTGAAGAGCTGCACAGAGTTTGGCATCCCGCTGCTCTTTACGCCTGGCGTCAACCATACGACCGTCGCGGAGCATGCCTTCCTGCTGCTCTTGGCGCTGGAAAAAAACCTGCTCTTCCATACCGACTCGACCCGCGCTGGGGGCTGGAAGCGGCAGACCGGCCATGAACTGCTCGGGAAGACGATCGGCATCGTCGGCATGGGGCGAATTGGCAAGGAAGTGGCGATTCGCGCAAAGGCGTTCGGCATGCAGCCGATCGGCTACGACGTCTATTGGGACGAAGCCTTCGCCACCGCGCACGGCATCCCCCGCGCCGCTTCGCTCGACGAGCTATTCGGCCAGGCTGACTACATTTCGCTGCACACGAACCTCACTCCCGAGACCCGCGACCTCGTGTGTGCCAAGACGATCGCGAAGATGAAGCCGGGCGTGATCATCCTCAACTGTGCCCGCGGCGAAATCGTGAATACGGCCGACATCGCCGCCGCTTTGGCATCAGGCCGTGTCCTCGGCTACGGCACCGACGTGCTCGACGAGGAGCCGCCCCGGGCTGACCATCCACTGCTCCATCTTCCCAACTGCGTCGTCACGCCCCACATCGGCTCCCGCACCCACGAGAGCGTGCAACGCCAGGCGTTGGCCGCAGTCACCAACCTGATCAACGCCATGCACGGCGAAAAACCCCTCGCCCAGGTGAACCCTGAAGTACCGGTGACCAATCATTTGAAGTGAGCCATGGCTGAAACCTTTTTTGTCGTCCCCGTCGATGCCCACGAAGCAGTCGTCAAGGCCGCCTATCTCAAGCGTGGCTTCGACGCCGCCGAAGCCGACCATGCTGCGAAGCTCGCCACGGCCGCCACGAAGCACGGTATTCGCACGCACAACGCCATCAAGGCGTTGCACCTCGACGAACTCTTTGGCTCCAAGGCGGGGGGCTGCACGCCGGGGGCATCCATCAGAAAGCTCCCCAGCCGCTTCCAGGCCGCCGAGGTATGGGATGCGCAGAAGAAGCTCGGGCAGGCCGTGGCCTGGGAGGCGATCGACACCTGCATGCGGCTCGCCGACACCTACGGCACGGGCACGGTGTCGATCGACAATGCCTTTCACTATCTCTGGGGCGGCGGCTACGTGATGGAGGCGGCGAAGAAGGGCTATATCGCCTACACCAACTGCACGGCCTCGCTGGCCGAGGTGGTGCCGTTCAAGGGAAAGTTTCCCACGCTCGGCACCAATCCGCACTCGTGGGGCTTCCCCACGAACGATGCCGTCGGCTATCCCATCGTGATCGACTGGGCGACGAGCGTGATCGCGATGGGGCGGGTGCAGCAGTTCAAGCGGGAGGGCAAGGCCCTACCGCCGAATGCTGCAGTCGACAAGGATGGCAACCCGACAACGGATGCTGAAAAGGCCGTGTCGCTCCTACCGTTTGGCGACCACAAGGGCTACGGCCTGTCACTCATCAACGAGATCGTTGCGGGATTCATCGGTGGCTCGCTGCCGACCATCCGCAGCCGCACGGCCGTGCCGGGCGAGAAGCAGAACTGTGCCTTCTTCTTCCAGGTGATCCACCCCGACGCGATCTCGAGCGGCGTCTTCGCCAAGGGCCGCTCGCAGGCCGAAAACGTGAAGGCCGTGCTGGCCGACATCCTCGGCCATGGCAATGAGCAGTGCATGCTACCCGGGCAGCTCGAGGCCGAGGCGGCTACCCGCAGCGAACAGGCCGGCGGCCTGCTTTTCTCGAAGGCCGAGGTCGAGGCTCTCAACGAGATCGCCCACGAGGCCGGCATGGCCCCGTTCGACATTTCCACCCTCCCCACCGCCTCGTAGGACACACGCATGTCCCTCCCGATCAAGCCCTCCGACACCTGCACCTTCGACCAGATCTCGCTCGGCGAGATCATGCTCCGGCTCGATCCGGGGGAGGGTCGGATTCGCACGGCCCGTCACTTTACGGCCTGGGAGGGGGGCGGCGAGTACAACGTCGCCCGCGGCCTGCGGAAGTGCTTCGGCCTGAGGACCGCCGTCGTCACGGCGTTCGTCGACAACGAAGTTGGCCACTTGATCGAAGACTTCATCATGCAAGGGGGCGTGGCCACCGACTTCATCCAGTGGCGGGCTGACGACGGCATCGGCCGCACCGTTCGCAACGGTCTCAATTTCACCGAGCGGGGCTTCGGCATCCGGGGCGCCGTGGGCGTGCCCGACCGGGGCAACACGGCCGCCAGCCAGCTCAAGCCGGGCGACATCGACTGGGACCACATCTTCGGGAAAGTCGGGGCCCGGTGGTTCCACACCGGCGGCATCTTCGCCGCGCTCTCGGAAACCACGGCGGCGGTCACGATCGAGGCCGTCAAGGCGGCCAAGAAGCATGGCACGATCGTCTCCTACGACCTCAACTACCGGCCCAGCCTCTGGAAGAGCATCGGCGGCCAGGCCAAGGCCCGCGAGGTCAATCGCGAGATTGCGAAGTACGTCGACGTCATGATCGGCAACGAGGAAGACTTTACTGCCAGCCTCGGGTTCGAGGTGGAGGGGGTCGATCATTCGATCAGCACGATCGAGACCGACGCCTTCCGAAAAATGATCGAGAAGGCCGTGCAGGAATATCCCAACTTCAAGGTCGCAGCCACGACGCTCCGCCGGGTGATCACGGCGACGAAGAACGACTGGAGCGCCATCTGCTGGCACGACGGGCAATTTTACGACAGCCGCCAGTATCCCGAGCTTGAGATTCTCGACCGCGTTGGTGGTGGTGACAGTTTCGCCAGCGGCCTGGCCTTCGGGTTCCTGGAGTTCAACTGCCCGCAGAAGGCGGTCGACTACGGCGCCGCCCACGGCGCCCTCGCAAGCACGACGCCCGGCGACACGTCGATGGCCACCCATGCCGAAGTGGAAAAGCAGATCAAGGGCGGCGGCGCACGAGTCGTCCGGTAGTGGCT
>CAZODJ010000013.1:9516-29216 GCA_964578555.1 uncultured Candidatus Kuenenia sp. | reverse complement strand
TTGCCCTCGTTCCATTGCTTGGCAAATTCCGACTCCACGAGCGAGATCGTCTTTTCTTCCTTGCGCTTCTTGTACTGGGCGATATCCCGGGCCACCTTCCCAAACTCCTCGTCGGCCGACACCCGCGCCGCCGACCGGTCCCGCAGTGTCGTCACCATCTCGTCGCTCACCCGCCCGGTCGACTGATACTCGGCCCGGGGCACCTTGTCGAACGCGATCGCATGATCGAGATCCGATTCGCCCACCGGCAGGTGCGTCGTGATGCTCGGCAGCTCAATGTCACTCTTCACACCCTCCAGCTGGGTGCTCAGCCCGCCGGGCCGGTAAAACTGCTGCATCGTGATCTTGATGGCACCCAGAGACGGAGCGTTGGGGAGCCGCTGAAACAGTTGGCGACCGAGGTCGAGCAGGCTTTGCACCGTTCCCTTTCCATGGGTCGCCTCGTCACCGACGACGAGCCCACGGCGGTAGTCCTGGATGGCACCCGCCACGATCTCACTGGCGCTGGCGCTGAACTTGTTGACCAGCACCACCAGCGGCCCATCCCACGCCACCCCCGGTTCGACGTCATCGTAGGGCTGCACCCGCTTGTCGGCATCCTTCACCTGGACGACCGGCCCGGTATCGATGAAGAGGCCGGTGAGCGAAATCGACTCCGGAAGCGACCCGCCGCCGTTGTTCCGCAGATCGAGCACCACGCCATCGACAGCCTGCCGCTTGAAGTCATCGAGGAGCCGGCGGCAATCGCGGGTGCTGCTCTTGTACTCGGCCTGTCCCTGCCGGGCTCCGGCCATGTCCATGTAGAAACTCGGCAGGTTGATCACGCCGATCTTGTACGGCTTGCCGTCGGGCTTCTGCCCCCACTCGATTACCTCGCCGCGGGCTTCGGCATCCTTCAGTTCGATCTTGGCCCGCGTGATGTCGTACACCTTGGGGGCCGTCTCACCGACTGGAACCACCTTGAGGCGAACAACCGTGCCGCGCTTGCCGCGAATCAACTTCACGACCTCGTTGAGGTTCATGTCGACGACATCCACGATGCTGCCGTCCCCCCCCTGGCCAACGCCGATGATCCGGTCCTTGGTCTTGAGCCGACCATCCGAGTCAGCCGCACCGCCGGGCACCAGTTCGGCGACGGTTGTATAGCCATCCTCGGCCTTCAGCGACGCACCGATGCCATCGAGCTGGAGCCGCATTCCGATCTCGAAATTCTCGAGCGTCCCTGGCGACATGAAACTGGTATGCGGGTCGAGGCTGCTGGTGAGCGACGTCAGATACATCTCCAGCAATTCGTCCGAGGTCATCTGGTGCATGCGCTTGGCAAAACTGGCGTAGCGGCGCTGCAGCTTGTCTCGCGCTTCCTCGGCGGGTGTTTTCTCCATCTTCTGAACGAGCAGGTCGTATTTGATCCGTTTCCGCCAGGCATCCTCCGCCTCAGCCTCGCTTTTCGCCCAGGTCGTCTGCTTGCGATCGATGACGATCGACTCATCCGTCGTAAAATCGAGCGGTGCCTTCAGCAGTCGCTCGATGAGCGGGAGCCGCGAATCAACCCGCTGGAGGAAGCGGCCGAACACCTCGTAGGCGAAACTGACGTCACCCCGCTTGACGAGGTCGTCGAGCAGGTGCCGCTTCTGACTGAAGGCATCGATGTCGCTTTGCAAGAAGTAGACTTTCATCGGGTCGAGCGTCTCGAGAAAGATGTCGAACCAGCGCTGAGCGACTTCGTCGTCGATCGGCCGGCGGAGAAAGTGCTCTCGCTCCAGGTAGCTCCGGACAGCCAGCGTGATCTGCCGGTCATTCGGCCCGGGAGCGGGAGCTCCGGCGGGGACCGCCCCTGCGGGGACGGGTTCGGCCGGCTGGGCGACTGCCCACCGGCCCACGCCGATCGCCAGCGTCAAGATGCCAAGCATGGCCAGCCTGGCGGCGCGGGAGGTTCGGGGGCCGAGGGCGACGGCGCTCCTGATGGTCTGCATACGGATGATTCTCCCGGGTTCCGCCGTCGGCGTGTTCATCGCCGCGACACTTCCTCTGTATTGTGGCGACTCAGCCCACTTCTGGCGAGAGATTCTTTTCAGGAGAAAACGCCGCGTCGTGGCGAAAGCCCGTGGTCGCCGCCTCACTGATCCGCGACACCAGGGCCTGCGCGACGCGATCATCCGCCCCCAGCCGAGATACCTGCACCCACTCGATCTGTGGACAGATGCCTCGCCACCGCGACACTGCTTCGGTCACCTGGTTTTCGACGTGCCCACGAAAGAGCAGATGGGGCTGGACCACGACCCGCTGCGGCCGCCGGGCGGCCGCAGCTCCCAACGCCTCATCAAGCGTGGGCCGGGCGGCCGCGGCGAAGCCGATTTCAAAGTCGGGATGAAACCCGCTGGCATCGCCCAGGCTGGCGACCACCCACTCGCGAAACTGGGCAACGCCATCGGCGGCACTCGACCCGCGACCGAGCACGACCGCCACCGTATCTGCGGGAGCCGTCGGAGCGAGTCCAGCCAATGCCTCGCGCCGCCGCTGCCGCGCCAGCTCGAGCAGCGCGGAATGAGAGCCCAGGGCCGCCGCCTGGGTGACAGCGAGGTGACACCGGCCCGCCGCCTCGAACACCGCCTCGGGAACGTCGCGGCGGGCATGGCCTGCCGTGAACAAGAGCAGAGGTGCCACGACCACCCGCTGGCAGCCGCGTGCAACAAGGTCCCGCATGCCATCCCCGATCGACGGGCCGATCACTTCCAGAAACCCCAGTTCGACGGGCATTGGCGCCATGACTGCGGCGGTGTGCCGGGCGACCTCCCGGGTTTCCTCAGCCCCGACCGGATCGGCCGTTCCGTGCCCCACCACGAGCACCCCGGTGTGGGTCGCTTCGCTTCCCGGGAATATGGAGCCGGGCTGCTGGATGGCCTGCATGCTGGCTGCGGAGGAATGCGTCACGATGTTTCCCACTTGATAACGCCCCAGTTGAAGAACCGCTCGGGCTCTTGGCCGTTCTGCACGTTTCCGGATTCGTAGCAGAGTCCTTATAGTACAGATCTCTGGTCAGCGTGGCTTGTTCTGCTCGTCCCGTGATTCATCCGACTGCGGCCAGCCCTCCCCGGGTTTCCTCGAAACCGTGCCTCCCGAGCATCACTCCACAGCCCACGGATCGGCGACTCCGCCCCTGCCCGCCGGGCTCACGCTCCGCATCGCCGGGCGTCCGGGGCCGACCTTCTCGCTCGACCCCACCCGCGACAACACGCTCGGTCGGGCTGCCACGGCCGGCATCGTGATCGCCGATCGGCTTGCCAGCCGGGATCATGCGGCCGTGCGGTTCGATCCCGCGACGCGTCAGTGGATCCTCCGGGATCTCGGCAGTCGCAATGGCACCTGGCTGGATGGCAAGCAGATCGAGTCGGTGGTCCTCGTCGATCACGCCACGCTGCGGATCGGCACGTCGGAATTGGTGTTTCGCCAATTCACGGCTGCCGCCAGCGAGCCAGTCGCCGATGCCGGTGAGTTCGTCCGCTGCGGCCCCGTGGCGCAGCTCGAAGGAAGCGTGCTCCGTCGGGCGTCCGCGGGCTCGACGGATGACGCCCGACGTCCACTGCTCCTCTATCAGGCGAGCATTCGCCTCCTTGCATCCCGCTCCGTTCGCGAAGTCATCGGCACCACGCTCGAGTTGGCCGCGGAACATTGCGGCACGAAGGGCATCGGCTGGTTTCGCGTCTTGGGCGAGCACCACATGGAGCCGGTCTGCGTGGTGCCGCCGGGGAGTCCGCTATCGCAGCTGCTCAGCGAGGCCACCCGCCGGCTGGTTGCGGTCGAGGGAAACGCCGTGTGGGTGGCGAATCTGCCTGCTAGCCATGCCGGTGCGGCGACGGATCATGAAATAGCCTGTGTGCCGATCGTCGAGGGGGACCGCGTGCATGCCGCCTTGGCGGCCTTCGCCTCCGCCGGCGCCCTGCGGAGCGTTGACTTCGATTTCCTGGTGGCCCTGGCAAGCCTCGCCGCCGCGGCCTGCGCCGGCCACGCCGAGCCGGCCGTCGTCAGGATGCACGATCACGACCAGTCGGATGCCGATCAGCGGCAGGATCTGTCTTCGTTGCAGACGGTCGACCTCGATGCCGGGGATATCGACGACGAGGAAGACGCCGATCTGACGTCCGGCACGATTTCACTCAATGAAAGTGCCTTGGCCGATCTCGGACTCGACGGGACCGACGGGCCGGCTGGTGCCGCGGCTGAGAAGAGCCTCCGCATCGAGTCGTTCGTGGCCGAGACACCTTCGCTCAAGCTCGATCAGTGGCAGCGGATGCTCGTCATCGAAGCCCTCCGCCGCACCGGCGGCAGCGTGCCGAATGCCGCCGCAGAACTGGGCATCAGCCGCGCGGTTCTCCGCCGCCAGTTGGAACGGTACGGGCTGGTGAGGCGGTGATCGCCGTGGCCCGGGGCAGGAGGGCCGCGACCACGCACAAGACAGCCACGGCTGCCACGAAGGGGAGTGCCCGTGAGTCATGCAGCGAGAACAGGAGCGAACCCAGGAACGGCCCGAGGATTCTCCCGAGCGAGGCAAATGACTGATTCACGCCCAGCACCTCCCCCTGTTCGTCCGGATCGGCACGCTGCGACAGCAGCGCCGACACCGATGGGTTGACGAAGGCGAACCCGACGACGGCCACTGCGGAGACAGCGAAGAACAGGTTCTCGAGGAGCGCGGGCACGGGGCCGGCCACGGCTTGTCGATGGACCGCAGCGGCCACGATCCCCAAGCCTCCCAGCCCGACCATCATCAAGGCCACGCCGATGGCCAGCAGCCGCCTCTCCGGAAGCCGCTTGGCCAGCGGCCGGTAGAGACCGCCGGCAATCATCAACACCACGCCAATAAAGGCGAAGACGAGGAAGTTGTCGTCGTCGCTCATGCCAAGCGATTGTTTCGTGAGCCGGGCAAGCGTGGCCTCGAAGTTGGCGAAGGCAAAGATCGAGAGAAAGTAGGTCAGCACGAGCGCCCCGACCGCGGGCATGCCGAGCACGGCGGCCGTCCGCGAGAAGCTGAAAAACTCCTTGGCGTTCCGTACTCCCGGGCGGCGGGTCTCCCGAAACACGAATACGGCGATCATGAGCGCCGCAAAGGAAAGCAGGGATGCCAGAGCCCCCACGCCCCACGGCTGTTGCTGAAAGAGGGCGAGCCCAAAGTAGGCGATCAGCGGCCCGAGCGTGAAGCCGGCGCCAAAGGCGATTCCAATCAACGCCATGCCGCGGGCCCGCCGCTCCGGCGGCGTGCAGTCGGCGATCACGGCCGCCGCCGTGCCGACGCTCGCCCCCGCGATCCCGGCCCCGATCCGAGAGAGCAGCATGAGGGCGATGGCGGTGGTGGCCTGTGCTTCCGGAAAGGTGACGGCATAGCCGTAGAGGGCGTAGAAGATCACCGACCCGAGCAGGCTGAGAATCAGGAGCGGTCGGCGGCCGATGCGATCCGAGAGCCGGCCCCAGATCGGGCTGAAGACGAACTGCATCAGCGAGAAGACGGAGAACAACACGCCAATCATCGCTCCGATGCCAGCCGGCGGGAGTCCGAGCGTCTGCAGGTAGGGCTCGGCCTGCCGTGGCATCACGGGCAGCACGATGCCAAACCCCAGCAGGTCGATGAAGACGGTAAGGAAAACGACCAGGAGCGCTCCGCGGGGCGGTTCGGAAGCGGTCGACGGCAAGTCACCGAGCTGAGCGGCCATTACGAGACACCTGATACACTGGTCTGCATGAGCGAAGTCTCCAGCGACGGGCTGCCGAACGATCGACACGCGGCTCCACAGGAGGCCTTGAGCGTGTCGGAGGTGACCCGCCGCGTCAAGGAGCATCTCGAGAGCCGGTTCGCCGACGTCTGGGTGAGCGGCGAGATCTCCAACCTCGTCCGTGCCTCGAGCGGCCATGTCTACCTGTCGCTCAAGGACGACGAGGCCGTGCTGAGGGCGGTGATCTGGCGGGGCATGCGGCAAGCGTTGGCCATCGAGCCCGCCGATGGCCTCGAGGTCGTCTGCCACGGTCGGCTCGAGATCTATCCACCCCGCGGCACCTACCAGCTCACGATCGACCGGCTCCACGCCGTCGGCACCGGCGCCCTGGAAGCACGACTCAGAAAGCTCCACGCGACTCTCGACCGCGAGGGGCTCTTCGCCCCCGCCCGCAAGCGGCCGATTCCGTCGTTCCCCAAAAGGATCGCGGTGGTCACCAGTCCCACCGGCGCCGCCATCGCCGACTTCCTCCAGGCGTTGCTCTCCCGCTGGCGATCGAGCGAGGTCATCGTCGTGCCTTCGCGGGTGCAGGGCGCCGGCGCGGCCGACGAACTGGCCACTGCACTTGCGATCGCCGCCCGCATCGTGCCGCGGGTCGATGTGATCGCACTCATTCGGGGTGGCGGTAGCCTGGAAGACCTCTGGGCCTTTAACGAAGAGGTGCTCGTGCGCGCGGTGGCCGCCTCTCCGATTCCGGTCGTGTGCGGCGTGGGCCATGAGATCGATGTGTCGTTGGCCGATCTGGCGGCGGACCGCAGGGCCCTCACTCCGACCGACGCGGCGGTGCAGATCTCGCCGGATGGACCGCAACTGGCACGGCACTTGGACGCCTTCGGCCCGCGACTCGCGGCGAGCCTCCAGCGGCGAATCGATACCGCCCGTGACAGGCTGGCGGCCGTCGCCCGATCACGGATCTTCGCCGAGCCACAGCGGCTGATTCGCGACCGGAGAGCGGGACTCGTCGATCAGGCCGCCCGGCTGCAGCGACTTGCCGCAGCAACGGTCTCGCGGGCTCGGGAACGGCTGGCGGCCGCTGCGGCCCGGCTCGATGCTGGCAGTCCACTCCAGCGGCTCGCCCGCGGCTACTCGGTGACGTGGCTGGAGGGCAGCCCCGCCGCGCTCACGTCGACCGGCGGCGTGAAGCCGGGCGCTACGCTTGTCACGCAGTTGGCTGACGGCCGGCTCTGGAGCCGCGTGGAACGCATCACGACAACTGACTTCAACGATGAGTTGCCCGCATGACTGACAAATCTCCCCCAGCGTCAAACTCTCACCAGCCAGCCTCATTTGAAGAGGGGCTTGCCCGTCTCGGCGACATCGTCGCCCGGCTGGAATCGGGCTCGCTCGGCCTGTCGGAGTCGATCGCCGCGTATGAAAACGGTGTGACGATTCTGCGGGAACTCCACACCGAACTTGCCAGCGTCGAGGAGCGGGTCAGCAAGCTCGTCAAGATCGACGACGAGGGTCGACCGATCCTCGAACCGCTGGCGACCGAGAACCCGCCAGCCCCGCCTCCACAGTCCGGCCGCAAGCCACAGTCGCGGCCCCTTGGCACCGCACGGAGGAGGTCGAACGTGCTGCCCGGGATGGACGATGCCCGCGAAGACGCTTAAACTGCTTGTGGAGAGAGACTTGGTTCGCGCGCGACCCGCGAAAGGTCCTTTTGTTCCGGTCGGATCCCACTCCGGCCATGGTTTTCTGCGGTGGGGTCCCAGCATGGCAAGCTGCCAGACGGCCGACGGCGCGGCACTCGGGGTCGGCGGCGCGGCCACGCTCGAAACCGACGTGACCGTCTCTCTCGATCGCGTGAAGTCGTTCATCGAACCACGTCTCGACGCGGCGATCGCCGGCTCATCCGACGTAGCGCCCCGCCTGCTCGAATCGATGCGCTATGCACTCCTCGCCCCTGGCAAACGGCTGCGGCCAGCGCTGGCCATCTGGGCCGCGGCATCCTGTGGCGGCGACTGGGAAGCGGCGGCTCCCGCCGCCATCGCGGTGGAGATGGTCCACGCCTACTCGCTGGTGCACGACGACCTGCCCGCGATGGACGACGATGATCTCCGCCGCGGACGCCCTACCTGCCATCGTGCCTTCGACGAGGCCACGGCAATCCTCTGCGGCGACGCGCTCCAGGCTCTGGCCTTCGAGACACTTGCCCGCGGGCTGCCGGCGACTGTGGCGGGACAGGGCTGCCTGGTGCTTGCGCGGGCGGCTGGAGGCGCAGCGCTCGTCGGTGGCCAGGCTGATGACCTCGCTGCTGAACGCGGCTGGATCGCTCCCATGACCACGGCCTCCACCGATGAGCAAGTGGCCTGGCTCGAGCGGATCCACCGCCGCAAGACGGGCGCCCTCTTCTCGGCGGCCCTGGAGCTCGGGGCCCTGTCGGCAGGCGCCACGCCGGAACAGCAGCACGCGCTGGCCTCGTATGGCCGCAGCTTCGGCCTCGCCTTTCAGATCGCGGATGATCTTCTCGACGCCGAAGGCACGGAGGCGGCCGTCGGCAAGCGGGTCGGCAAGGACGCTGATCGCGGCAAGCTTACCTACCCAACGATCATCGGTGTGGAGGCCAGTCGCGCCCGCGGAACCGCGTTGGCCATCGAGGCCGCCGCAGCCGTCGCCAGCCTCGGTGAACCGGCGACGGAACTGACCCGGCTGGCACATTGGATCGTTTCCCGCAACCATTAATCGACGCCTTCATACACCCTGGACCGCCCTTTCGAGGTGCCGCCCCGCTCATGGCCGACATTCTCCCCTCCATCATGTCCCCGCACGACCTCCAGCAGCTCTCACCCGAGCAACTGGAGCAGCTCGCGACCGAGATGCGCAAGGCGCTCTGCGAGGTCGCCGCGACGCGGACCGCCCACTTCGCGTCGAACCTTGGCGTGGTCGAACTCTGCCTCGCCCTGCATCGCGTCTTCGATTTCAGTCGCGATCGGCTGATTTGGGACACCGGCCACCAGATTTACCCCCACAAGCTGATCACCGGACGGTTTTCCCAGTTCGGTACGATCCGCACACGTGGGGGGCTGATGGGCTATCCCAATCCCGACGAGAGCCCCTACGACCTCTTCATGACGGGTCACGCTGGCTGTAGCGTGTCGACGGCCCTCGGGCTCGCCAGCGGCGACGACCTCTGTGGCCGCGACGACCGCCGAGCCGTGGCGGTGATTGGCGACGGTGCCCTGCCCTCGGGGATCGTGTTCGAGGCCCTCAACAACGCCGGCTTCCTGAAGAAGCGGCTGCTTGTGATCCTCAACGACAACCGGATGTCGATCTGCCCGCGGGTCGGAGCACTGGCCGAGTACCTCGATCTCATTCGCACCAACCCTTGGTATCGGGGCATCAAGACCCAGGCCACCGAACTCATCAAGGGTGTGCCGATGGTTGGCGGGCAGATGGAACGGATGCTCGTCAACGTGAAGGACTCGCTCAAGGCCACGCTCCACGGCGGCATGCTCTTCGAAGCGATGGGCGTGCGGTACTTCGGCCCGGTCGAGGGTCACTCGCTCCCCAACCTGATCCGCTACCTGGAATTGGTGAAGGACCAGGAGGGACCGATCCTGCTGCATGTCCTGACCGAGAAAGGTCACGGCTTCAAGCCAGCCGAGGCCGACCCTGTGTTCTTCCACACGCCCGCTCCCTTCGAATGCGACGATGACGACTGCATCGTGTCGATCAAGAAGTCGTCATCCCGCGCCTATACCGACGTGGCGAGCAGCACGATCGGCGCCTGCATGCGACACGATACGCGGGTCACCGTCTTGACCGCGGCAATGTGCCAGGGCAACAAACTCGAGCCGGTTCGGGAAGAGTTTCCCGATCGTTTCTTCGACGTCGGCATCTGCGAGTCGCACGCGGTGGCGTTTGCGGCAGGGCAGGCGAAGGTTGGCTGCCGGCCGATCGTGGACATCTACAGCACGTTCCTCCAACGCTCGTTCGACCAGATTTTCCAGGAGGTCTGCCTGCAGAACCTGCCGGTCACTTTCATGCTCGATCGGGCTGGCCTCACCGGACCGGACGGCCCCACCCACCACGGTGCCTTCGACCTCGGCTACATGCGTCTGTTTCCCAACATGGTCGTCATGGCTCCGGGCGACGAGCACGACCTCGAGGCGATGCTGCCGTGGGCGCTGCAACATGCCGGCCCGGTTGCGATCCGGTATCCCAAGGCGACGGTGGAACGGCACGATGGATCTCGCACCCCCGTCGAACTCGGCAAGGCGGAAGTGCTGGCCGAAGGGGCGGATGGCCTCATCATCGCCTGTGGCACGCTCCTGGGAGCGGCGCTCGAGGCGGCGGCCAGCCTCCGCACGGAGGGGATTGATGTGGCCGTGATCAACGCCCGGTTCGTGAAGCCCCTCGATACCGAGCTTCTTCTGGCCCGCATCGATGCCGCTCCGTGGGTCGTCACCGTCGAGGAAAATGCCCTCCCGACAGGCTTCGGCTCAGCTGTGCTCGAAGCGATCAACGACGCGCATGCGACGTCTGGTCTGGCTGCCGTACCCGTGGTGCGACTGGGCCTGCCAGATCGGTTTGTCGAACACGGTGAGCGCGGAGAACTCTTGGCGGAACTTGGGCTCGATGCCTCGGGCATCGCCGCCACCTGCCGCCGGCTGGCCGGCCGATCGCCGACCGAGATCGTCGATGCCGCACCGGTGCCACACCATGCAGCGCACACGGCCCGTCCATGACGTCCTTCCGGCCGGAAGATCGCCCGTCCACCGCGTCCCTGCCTGACGGCCCGTGGGACGTCCTCATCGTGGGGCCGAGTGAGTTGGCCGGTGTCGAGGCCGAGGCGAGCCAAGTGGAGGCGCTCCTGACTCGCCTGGGGCATCATCCCTCCCGCCGCCTGGCTCCCCGATCGGCCTGGCAGGGCCCGGAACACCCCCCCGCCCATCCGCCCGATCTTGTCATCGTCTTGGGTGGCGATGGTTCGATCCTCCGGACAGCCCGCTGGCTGGGATATGGCCAGGCGCCCGTGCTCGGGGTCAATCTCGGTCGGCTCGGGTTTCTGGCCGACGTGTCGAGCGACAATGTCGAAAACGCTTTGGCTGATCTGGCTGCCGGCCGCTATCGTCGCGTCGATCACCTGATGCTGGAGTGCGACATCATCCGCGGCGACACGCTCCTTCACCGGGAACTCGGGCTCAACGAAACGTCGATCCTCGCCGGCCCACCCTTCTCGATGATCGAGATCGCCCTTCATGTCGACGGAGAATTGGCCACGACTTATCGCGCTGACGGACTGATCGTGAGCACGCCGGTCGGTTCGACGGCCCACAATCTTTCGGCCGGTGGCCCCATCGTCCGCAAGGATCTCGACGCGTTCATCTTCACGCCGCTGAACCCGCACACGCTGACCAATCGCCCCGTGGTTGATTCGGCGGCCCGTGAATACGAACTGGTCGTGCCCCGACCCAACGCCGGCTCGGCCTGCGTGGTGGATGGTCGCGTGATCACACGCCTTGCCCCCGGAGATCGCGTTTGCGTGCGGCGGGCGGCCTGCCGCTTCACGCTCATTGAAACCCGGCAACATGGCTACTACCGCACCCTTCGCGAAAAGCTTTCGTGGGGGGGCGGTGCACGAGGTGCAGGCCCCGAGGGCACCCACGAACCACCACCGCCGGAGCCGGCATCGTGAGATCATGCACTGCTGCATCGATCATCGGCCTGGTCTGTCTGGTGGGCGGCCCGCTGCAGACCTATGCCGAAGACGGCGTGCGGCTGGAGTACCGGTTCCACGCGGGGGATCGCATCGACATGCAGGTGCGACATCGCGCGGTAACGGAGACGACCATCGGCAGCACGCGGCAGTCGACGGAAACCGCCACCGACTCGCGGAAGACCTGGCAGGTCGTGGCGGTCCATGACGACGGTCGAGCCACGCTTGAGCAGTCGGTCAACGACGTGCGGATGACCTCCCGCACCAGTGACCGGGGAGAAATCAGCTGGAGCAGCTCCGACACAGACCCGCCCCCCCCCGGGTACGAAACGGTGCGGCAAAGCCTGGGCGTGCCGCTGACGCGGCTGATCGTCGATCGCGCCGGACGAATCATCGAGCGGCACGACCTCCGGCCGGTTCCGCCCGCCAACACCGGCGACCTCGTCGTCGTGCCGCTTCCTGACGACCCGGTCGCGGTGGGCGCCACGTGGACGGTACCCGACGAACTGGTCATCGAGGCGCCACACGCCGCACGCAAGGCGGTGCGAACCCGGCTCCGCTACCAGGTCGATGCCATTGACGACGGCATCGCGACCATCTCGGTCGACACCACGGTGCTCACACCGATCGACGACCCGCGGCTGGAGGCCCGCCTCCTCGAACGGATCTGGGATGGCACGATTCGCTTCGATATCGAACAGGGCCGCGTCCGCTCGCGATCGACGGCGACTGACCGCCGAGTCGTGGGCTTCGAGGGTCCCCAGTCGAGCATTCGCTATAAAGCAAGCCTCGAAGAACACGTCGTCGAACGAACGACAAGCGACTAGGTCACGACTGCCCTGGGTCGGCGAAGGCGGCGGCCAGGGCGGTGTTCAGCCAGGCCTTGCGGGCGGAGCCGGTGTCGCTTTCTCCATCTCCGTCCAGCCTGTCGGCCTGAATCAACGCGGCCACCATGGTTGCAAACGCCTGTTCCTGCGCCTGGGATCCGGCCAGTGCCTGCTTCAGGAGAACATTGTCGCCGGCGGCCACCATGCCCGACACGTCGGTGAGTTCAAACATGCGGGCCTGACGCTGGTGTCTCAGGAGGGCACGGCCGGGAGCCGGTGCCGTGGGCGTCACAGGGCCGACCACGACGGAGCCCACTTCCGCCGCCGCCCCCGCGACCATGGCCGCATCGAGGAGAGAGATCGCGGCGTTTTCCGTCACGTCACCGACGATCCGCGGGTCGAGCCGTGGGTACGCCACGAATCCGGAGTCGAGCCGCATGGCCACCCGGGAGATGAGTCCGCCGTCGACGGCCGAGAGACTGCCATTTCCGCTGACGTCCCCGAGCCGAGCGACAACCTGCACTGCCGCGAATCCTGCTGCCGGCAGCTCACCACCGTTGGCCTCGACCTCCCCGACGGTCACCAGCGCCTCCGCGCCGGCAGCAGCGTCGCTCGGCACGGCGCCGCGCAGATGCGCCAGCGTCACCCGGCCGGCCGGGAGCGGTGTGGTGCTCGTGATGTCGATGATGATCCGACCGTTGCCTTCGTTCTGCACCGTGATGCCGGCATCCGTCGGCAGGCCGGCTGCCAGTTCGATTCCATGGAGATCGAAGAGCGCTGGATCGTGGCTGATGACCAGCCGGAGACGGGCCACGTCTCCGGCCGACTCGAGTTCGACGGGAATACCCGCCGTCGTCGTCACCGGAAGATTGACCACTTCGCCGCCAGCCCGCGCGAAGCCCTGCAGTCCGACCCGCACGTCCGGGGTGGCGTCGACGGTGAATGTGCCCACAAAATCACCGCCGGGCATTTCATCGTGATCGCCATCGAGCAACTGGCCATCAGCCGTGTGGAACCCTTGCTCACCGCTCACCAGACGCAGCTCGTAGGTATCGGCTGCCAGTCGCCGGCTGGCCACGAACGAGAGCCCAGCGCCCGTACCATCGAACACGAGCGACCCAGCAACGGGTCCGGAGGTGCGTCCCACGACCGTGAGGTCGGCACTGCCGAGCAGGTCGAGAGCGTCATAGAGGTTGAGCGATGCCGTGTCGAAAGCATGACTGAAGGAGACATCCAGCCGGTTGTCGATGACCGAAAGGCCGGTGATGACGAACGTCTCGATGACATTGAGCACGTCGACCGCGAGAGTAACCTCGACCCATTCGCCCTGGGCGTCGGTGGCCCGCACCCGGATCGAATGATTGGCCTGCGCCTCGAAATCGAACGACGCCCGAATCACGAGCCGGTCGCCCTCGATGGCAAAGAGCCCGTTGCCGGAGTCTCCCTCGCCGGTCACCAAGGCGTAGCTGAAAACATCACCGAAATCGGGATCGATGGCAGAGAGTGTCCCCACCGTGGTGCCGGGAGCGGCATTTTCTTCGACGCCGTTGTTGGAGAGGGCCACGGCCTCGGGCGGGCGATTTCCGGCCGCCACGACATGCACGCCGTCATCATCGACGGCTGGCATCCCGCCCTCGTTGATGCTGACGTTGCGAACGTCGAGCAGGTGGCTCCGGCCCGCCGCGGCGGTCGCCGGCACGCTTGCCCGCAGTTGGCCGAAGACGTGCGTGCCATCGCCAAGGGCAACGGGTGTAAAAAACCCGACGAGAGCATGCCCCGGGCTGAGCACGTTGATGAGGGCCGTCGCTCCAGCCGGGAGCCCGTCGGCCACGTCGACGCCGGTCACCGTCAGGAGGTCCGGATCGTAGAAGAGCTCCATTTCGACCGCCATGACGCCGGCATCGGCCGACACCGTGAGCGGGATACCGCCGCCAGGAGTCCCCGACACGTTCACCTCTCCGCCGGCTTCCTGAAACACCCCCGGCAGGCCGACGATGGCCGTTCCGACCGCAAGGGGCAGCACGGTAAATGTCCCCACGTAGGCGTCTCCCACCGTGCCGTCACCATTGCCGTCGAGAAGTATGCCCGCAGCGCTCACCACGCCCGTTTCACCACTGCGGATCCGCAGCGAGTAGTCGCCGGGGGCCAGGGTGCCGTCACCGACGACGAAGCGGAAGCCATCTCCCGCGGCATGCACCACCAGCGCCCCGTCCACGGCCGCGCCCGCCGAGTCCAGTACCACCACATCGACCTCATCAACAGGCATGTTTCGCCCATGCAGGTCGAGTCGCGAGAGATCGAGTGGTTGATCGAAGACCACCGAAACGCCATCGTGATCAGGCTCGATTGCCGTCACGACCAAGCCCTCCTGCGGTTGAGCCGCGGCAATATGCTGCAGATTCAGCATGATCGAACCCGTAGCCTTGTCGTAGCCGTCGACGGCAATGCGGTAGGCGGTGCCTTCCCGCACGTCGAGCGCTACCTTGCTCTGTGTGCCCACGGCATCGTCATTGCGCGTGAGGCGAGTGAGCGTGCCGACGGTCGAGCCGAGATACAGGGCCAGGGTCGTGTCAAAATCACTGCCGAAGGTATCGATGACGACCGTTCCATCCGAGG
This sequence comes from uncultured Candidatus Kuenenia sp., assembly GCA_964578555.1. Classification (GTDB taxonomy): domain Bacteria; phylum Planctomycetota; class Planctomycetia; order Pirellulales; family UBA1268; genus CACORA01. The sequence goes on along the minus strand of CAZODJ010000013.1, from coordinate 14,346 downwards.
GGGCTGTCCACGTCCACCAGACGCTCTTGCCGCCGTAAAAGTTGATCACCTCGCCGGACTCCGCAGTGGCGTCAACGTTGGAGCCGACGACCGTCAGGGACGTACCGATTAATTCGAACCGGTCAGCGAAGTCATCATTCGGCGAACGGCTGGCGGCATGGAAGCCCGAGTCGGAGAGGCTGAAGCCGCTCGCCCCCTGGCTGTTGATCGCCTTCACCCAATAGTGGTACGTCCTGTCGATGTCGGCCGAGACATCGGTATAGGAGGATGTCGCGAGGCCAACCGCCACCTGCGTGGCCGTGGTCAGATCCGCTGAGGCGCTCCGCCAGACCTCATAGCTGTCGGCATGCAGGGACGAATTCCAGGAAATCTGGACCGCTCCCACCAGCGTGCCATCACTGGCGAGCACGTCGGTGGGAGCCGCCGGCACCGTCGGTTCGCTCACAAGACTCTCGAGCACCCGGGCCGCATTGATTCGGCCGCCGGTCACCATCCGACCCGCGAGCCCTGGCTTGGCATCGACCGTGCCCAAAATCGCGGCCCTCAGCGACGCGACCGAAAGCGTGGGATCGACGGAGAGCGCCAGCGCGGCGACTCCGGCCACATGCGGCGCGGCCATGCTCGTGCCACTGTAAGACGCATAGCCGCCTCCCGGCACCGTGCTCAGGATGCTGACTCCCGGCGCAGCCAGATCGACACTTGTCGCACCAAAGCAGCTGAACGAGGCAAGGGCGTCGTTGCGGTCGGTCGCCGCGACGGCCAGGATCGCGTCGGAACTGTATGACGAAGGGTAGTGGGGAGAGGCGTCATTGTCGGTTCCAGAATTGCCAGCTGCGGCAACAAACAGGATGTCGGCTGCGGCGCCTCCCTCGATGGCATCCCGCAGCGCCGCGCTCGAACCGCTTCCACCCCAGCTGTTGTTGGTGACACGAATCGTGTGACCGAATTGATTCCGCATCATCGTGGCATAGTTGACGGCCCGCACGGCATTGACCGTGCTCCCCGATCCATTGGCATCCAGAAACTTGAGTCCCATCAGGGACACATCCCACGATACGCCGACGACGCCCACACCGTTGTTGCCGGTCGCACCGATCGTGCCTGCCACGTGGGTGCCGTGGCCCTGGTCGTCAAACGGGTCACCATCGTTGTTGACGAAGTCATAGCCGTACACGTCGTCGACGAAACCATTGCCGTCATCGTCGACGCCGTTGCCGGAGATCTCCCCGGGATTGACCCAGATGTTGTCGACCAGATCGGGATGCGTGTAGTCGATCCCCGTATCGATGACAGCCACGACCACGTCTTGCGAACCGGTCGAGACCCGCCACGCCTCGGGGGCGTCGATGTCAGCGTCTGGTGTGCCACGTGACTGCCCGACGTTGTGCAGGCCGTAAAGGCTACCGAAGCTGGGGTCATTCGGAACTGATTCGGCAGTAGCGCCGAGCGAGATCATGGCGTTGGGCTCGAAGTAGGCAAGATCACCGCGACCGGCGAGCGCCGCGAGTGCATTGGCCAGCGGCGACGTCGTTTCCACGAGCAGTTGGCCCGGCAGGCCGAGGCCAGCCAGCACGCGAAATCCGCTCATCGAGCCTTCGATCGCCGCGACCGCATGCGACAATCCGGTGATGGCCCGGAGCGACTGTTCGGAGAAGCGGACGATCCACTGCCGGGCTTCAGTCGTGCTTATGAAACTCCTCGTGGAGGCCGCTGCCTGATCGACCGACAGGATGGCCGACGGCGCCCCCTCATTGGCGGCAGACCCGCTCGCTGAGGCTGGGGCCAAGGTCGCGAACCAGTCGGGAGACACCCGCGTATAGTCGGCAGGCACGGCCGAGAGCATCTGGCGACATTCGAGCGTTTCGACGTTTCCCAGCGGTATCGAACGGGAACTCGCCCGGTGCTTCGGCCGAACCTTGGCTGGGCGACGAGGAGCGTGGGCCGCACCGCGGTGACGATTCCACAATGCTGAAAACAGTTGGGCACTCATGGACTCTCTCCTGCTGAGGAACTGCCAGACGTGAAGCGATGCGGTCGGCACAGCACCGCGTACAAAATGCAGATTGCTCGAATCTGACGGCGACGGAAAACCCCCTCACGGTTCGCCAGCCCTGCAACGCGAATGCCGTTCCTCCCGAAGCCCGCTCGCAAAATTCTCATCCCTGCGCTGGCGGGCTGAAAAAACAGCCTTGAGGGCCAGATCGCATCAACGCCGGCACGCACGTCCGATGCAGAATGCAAGGGATTGCCGCGTTCTGCGGCGCGTGGCTGCCGGGCGTGCCGCGTGATGGATCAGCCGACCCGCAGGAGATCCTCGACGCGACGGATTGCCTCCTCGGCATCCCACGACGCATCAGCGAGCTGCACGTGTTCCCGGCGAGAGAGCCAAGCGGCCACGGTCTTCTGGGCCGTAATGACCGTCGAATGACTCCGGCGGCCGAAATAACTGCCGATCTCGGTCAGTGCCGAAGAGGTATGCTTGCGAGCCAGAAACATTGCCAGCATCCGCGTGTGACTTACATTCCGCGACCGCTTGGCCGACTGCAGGCTGCCCGACTCGACTCCAAAGGCAGCGCAGACAGCCCGCTCGATATCAGCCAATCGCACGCCTCGCTGGCTCGATCGCACCAGGTCGACGAGCGCTTCTTCAGCCATACCCAATGACACTGGCAGCCCGAGCATGTGGCTGGCTGCCTCGAGGCGATTGACGGCCCCCACGAGTTCGCGAGCATGCCGCGTGATATGGCTGGCAACGTAGTCAATGACCTGGCTTGGCATCTGGAGGCCCCGGCGGGCAGCCAGACCGGTCACGATGCCCCGCCGTACGTCCTCGTTGGGGGGCAGCATGCGGGCCTGCATCCCACCTTTCAGCCTCACAAGCAGGTCGGGGCCGAGTCCGTCGAGAGCATCCAGATCGCGGTCAGCCGCAAACACCATTTGTCGACCGCTGCGCAGCAAGGCGTCGATCGTCTGCTGAAACTCCTCGATCGTCGCTCGCTTGCCGATGAAAAACTGCAGGTCGTCGATGACCAGCAGATCTGCCTGCCGGCACGATCGGCGAAAACCAGGCAGGCCGGAGCCGTGGAGGGCCTGCAGAAATGCCGTTGTAAACTGCTCGGCCGACAGGAACACGGTGGTGCCTCCTGCCTGCCGCTCCTGAACCTGACCACAAAATCCCTCGAGCAAATGCGTCTTCCCGACCCCGCTGGGGCCGTGCAGAAAGAGGGGCGACATTTCGCCGGGACGATTGACAGCGAGTTCGACTGCAGCAAAAGCCATGCGGTTGCAGGCCCCCACCACGAATGATTCGAGGGCCGCCGGGGCGCGGCGCCAGGCAGGCGCCGATGGGTGCGACTGACTCGTTCCGGAAGGCCCGACGGGATTCGGCAATCCCGGCCTTCGGGAGGCGTCCGGTGGCGCGACGGCTGAACTCCGCCGTCGCCGCTGAGGCTGGCTGCCAGCCTCGGCGCCCGGCTCGCCGTGCACGGTTGCCTCGCAACCGCTCTCCTGCCAATCGATGCGGGACTGCGAACCACAGACAGATGCAACGGCGGCCTCAAGGTCGGCTCGAAACGTCTTTCGGAGCCAATCGTGGGAAAAACCACTGCCAACCGCCACCGTGACGACCGCATGCACCGCGGAATCGGCAGGCGGAGCGACCGAAATCTGAGCGGCCTCACCGAACCAGACGGCATAACGATCGGCACCGATTCGCTGCCGCACGGCATCCTGAATGGCGCGGGCCAGTCCTTCGCCAGAGGAGCCGACGGCGCACGACACAGGGGGTACGTTCCGTCGTCTTGGCATGGCTCCTTCCACCAGCGAAAAACTCCCTCGACGAGGAGCTTTCCGGGCTGCATCCCTCAGTCGTCCGCATCCCGTCGGGCGGCGAGTATAGGGGTGCTTGCATTGCTGTCAAACCACCGCGCGCCGACAGCGGGCAGGAGGAAGGATTGCGGTCTTGAACGTGATCAGTGAGTTGCATTGCCAGGCACTGTCGACCGCGGGCAAAGCGACTCCGCTTCGGCTATACTTCTTTTTCGAGCAAGTGGATTGTCGCGCTGCAAACCGCTGCTTCTTTCAGTCAGACACTCGAGATACGCAATGATGCGATCGTGGCACCTAGCAGCATGGATCTGTGTTGCAGGGGTTTCCCTGTGCTGCTCTCCGGCTGTTGGTGACGATGAAATCATCGCGCCACCATCCACTGAACCCACTCCCGTTCCCGCCTTCGAACCGGGTGAGATTTCTGTTGGTGAGCCACTCCAGATTCCCTTTCGGAAGCCAGATGGAGTCGTCCCGCCCCCCGGTGTGCCCGCAGCACCGCCGTCAGCAGCGGAGTTACCACCAGCAACGCGGCGATTTTCGTCGACTGACGATGCAGCTACCCCACCAGCTCCTCTGCCTGCCGCAGCGGCTGCGGCAGGAACTGGCTGGCTGGGGATCACCGTCGATGACTCGCTCGTCCCGGGCCGCCTCGTCGTCGTTGAAGTGGCTCCGGAAGGGCCTGCCGCCCTTGCCGGGCTCGAACCGCAAGACCTGCTGCTGGGAATCAACGGCAGCCCGCTCCGCACATCGGACGAAATGGCGGCGATTCTGGCGACGATTGCCCCTGGCGTGACCGTCAAAGCGGCTGTAGGCAAGGGAGATCGCGTCGAGGAGAGGTCGCTCGTGGCCACGAGGCGTCCGCCACCATCCCTGCCTGCCCCCGGCTGGCAGGGTTCGAGCGACACGAGATCCATCGTGAGAACGCCGCCGGTGGCCGCGGTCCAGCCCCCAGCCGCTGTCCCTGCGATGCCCGCCCTTCAAGAAACGGCTCCGCTTCAAGAA
>CAZODJ010000013.1:0-9416 GCA_964578555.1 uncultured Candidatus Kuenenia sp. | reverse complement strand
CTTCAAGAAACGGCTCCGCTTCAAGAAGCGGCTCCCCTTCAAGAAACGGCTCCCCTGCGAGCCCCTGCAACCGCTCCGACATTCACGCCTCCTGCCGACGCCGCACCACTTGCCTCGGCACGTTCTGTGGGCGAATTGCCGGCTCCCGCTCTGGTTCCATCGCCTGGACCGGTTGCCCGGGGCCGGACAGCGCTGGGTGTCCGCACGGTGCCGGTCGATGCGGCTGTCCAGGCCCGCTACCGGCTCCCGGAGGCGTCGGGCGCCTATGTCATCGGTGTTGTGGGAGACCTCCCCGCCTCGAAGGCCGGCGTTCCGCCAGGGAGTGTCATCGTCGCGATCCGCAATCAGCCGGTTCGCGGGCCCGAGGAACTGACGCGGCTGGTGACCTCCGGCCCCGTCGGAGCGCCAGTGCCGCTGCAGTACGTGCTCCCCGGCGGTGAGTCACGAGAGGCCGAGGTCGTGCTCCAATCGTTGGAGCTTCCCTTGGAACGGGCATTGGTGGCAGACGACGATCCTGCCGCCGCCAATCCCAGCATCCCGCGGCGGACAGAACGATTCGTGCCTCCCGCCATTGCTCCCGCAACAGCCTCCGCACCGCTGCCCCTTGGAGACGAGGTCCGCCTGCTCCGTCGCGAGATCGAGCGTCTCGAACAACGTCTCGAACGCCTCGAACCTCGCCTCCTGCGTTAGGCGGCACCGAGCGTTTCGGTCTGGTGCAGTCGGCCGGCACCGACACGATCGAGTTCTTCGTCGAGCGGCACCCCGAGGGGCCCCGGTAGCGCGGCTGCCTTGCGGGCGACCCGCGATGGCTCCTTCCGAACGAGCACCTCACCGGGCCTGCGCATGCCCGATTCGGCCCATGCCTCGGCATCATCGGACAGATGGAGGAGAAGCCGTTCGACCCCGGCCCGATGATGCTCGATGCCGTCACGATCAAGATCGGGCGGGATGCTCACAGCGCGGCTCACCACGCTTCGCGCCCGCGTCCAAGGCCGGGGCATGGCGAAGCGATCCCATGTGCCAAACCGCCACGGCCGCTCGTACCCGAACCCCATGGCAACGATCGGAATCTGCAACGTGCTCGCCAGGAACACGCAGCCGGCCGCCAGATGTCGCCGCGGCCCACGTGGCCCATCGGGCGTAATCGTCAGATTGCCTGTGGCCGCGCGATTGGCCAACTCCCGAAGGGCCGTCGTGCCACCCCGAAAGGTGCTCCCCCGCACGACACCGAAGCCCATCATCCGCGCCACACGGTCGAGGATATTGGCATCCATGTGACGCGAGAGCAGCATCGAAATGTTGCTGTGACCACGCAGGTAGAGTGGCAGGAGAATGTTCTCGTGCCAGAACACATAGATCTTCGCCCCACGGTACTCACGGTGAACCGGGTCGATGGTCGGATCACCATACTCGGCACGGCAGTCGAGCGTGGCCATCCACTGCCGAATGCAGGCGGTCGAGGCCAGCGACCAGGCTCCAATGGCCAGAGGTGACTGGAACTTCATGCTCTGTCCTCCAGGAGCCAGACTCCCTCGAAGACCTCCTCCGCCGGACCGGTCATGAACACCTCGCCCTGCCCGTCCCACTCGAGCGTCAACAAACCTCCGGGCACCTCAGCGACGATCCGCCGACCCGAACGGCCCGTCAGCACACCGGCCACGCAGACTGCCGAGGCACCGGTACCGCAGGCCATCGTGATCCCCGAGCCTCGCTCCCACGTTCGCATCCGGACGCGGTCGGCCGCGAGTACCTGCACGAAATGCACGTTGATTCGTCGGGGAAAGATCGGATGTCGCTCCAAGGATGGCCCGACCTGCTCCAACGGCACCGCCGCGACATCCCGGCAGTAGAACACGACATGGGGATTGCCCATCGACACGCAGGTCATTCGGCGGTCAAGCCCGGCCTCCGCCATCCACGATGCCTCGGCAGCAACCGCCGAACAGGGGGCGTCGACCACGCGGGCGTCACTCCCAGCGGGCACCGTCACCGGAATGTCGGCGGCAGCGAGGATCGGCTCTCCCATCCCCACCCGTACAACACTGCCGCGCGGGCCGGATCGTCGGACGTCGACCGCGAGCACTCCACGACCCGTCTCGATCGTGATCGTTCCTTCCGGGGCGTGACCTCGGGCCACGGCGAGGTGCGCCACACAGCGCACGCCGTTTCCGCACATCTCCGACTCGCTCCCGTCGGCGTTGAACATCCGCATCCGGGCCGCCGCCACGGTGGACGGCTGGACGAGGACCAGCCCGTCACCACCGACCCCGAAATGCCGGTCGGCGATTCGCGGCGCCAAGGCAGCCGGATCGACGGGCATTCGTTCGGTGAAGCAATCGACATACACGTAGTCGTTGCCTGCGCCCTGCATCTTCACGAATTTGATCGGTATCTCGGACATCTTCGTCGCCTTCCCATCGGCACTCCGTCGACTCACACTCTACCCCGCCACCCGTCCAGACCGCACCTTCTTCGCCCCCTGCCTGATCACCGTGTCGCATCCCGTCGGGCGTCACGGCGGGCTGCCGCATTGCGCAAACCGTCGGGGTTGCGCTGGGCAGACTGGAGTTTCTGGAGAGCGGCAGCCAACGTGGGAAAAGCCTCCGTCGAGATGTCGGGCTGGGCCACAGTGCCATCGACATGGATCAGGAGAAATTGGCCGCTCGCCCCTCCGAGCAGCCGCTTCATGGCTGGCAACTGCTGCTGGGAATCTCCCATGATCGATCGCAGGACCAGGTGCACGTTGCCCTCGAAGTCGACCTCTCCGGTTCCCACGAGGCTGATGGCATCGCCGGACAACTCGACGGTGTCGAGGTAGGCGTGCGGGCCCTCGATGCGGAAATCGACCAGGCTCGAGCCGAAGGCATTGCGATCGGGGGCCTTCACGCGGAGGACCTTCAGGAGCGCTACGACGAGCGGCAGTTCGTAGATCGTGGCGTCTTTCAGTCGCATCTGCCCGCGACCGGTCAGCGAATGGCTGCCCGCCCGCGACCCGCTCAGTTCGAGGGTTCCGGAGACCTGGCCGCGGGGCCGCTGCGAGGCCGCCGTGGATCGCTCAGCCAACATGTCCCCGGAGAGCCGCTCGAAGTCGGCGTTGTCCAGTGACATCGCGACGGCAAAGGAGCCGGCTTCGTCGGCCGTCACGCGGCCGTCCACCGCCAGCATGCCACCAGCCACCCGGGCCTGAAGTCGCCGGGCGCGGGCTTTGTCGATCGCTCCAGCGGCCATGCCGAACCGGGCGCCCGAGGCGTCCATCGCCACAGGCCCCGTGACGCCCGTCATCTGGACGCCTCGCCACATCGCGCTGTCGATTGCCAACTCCCCGCTCGATTGCCAGGAACGGCCGTCGCTTTGGCCGCGGAGGCGGACACCGCCATGCACGTGCTCGAGTGGCACGCCGACGTCGATGGCTCCCTGCTCCATGTCGAGGGTCAAATCCCAGGCCGCAGCTGGGGTTGGCTGGTTGTCGATCGGTCTGCCGACGATCGTGGTGGGCTCCGCCGGTGAGGAGTAGATGTCGATCGCACCGGCGAGCGACAGCATTCCACGGGGGCGGACCAATTCGATCGCCCGCTGCAACCCCGCCGGCAGTGCTCGCACCACGTCGTGATCGGCCCGAAAACGATCGGCCGCCAGCCGCTCAAACGACACGTGCCAGCCTCCCTCTGGAAGGAAGCGACAGGTACCTTCGGCCGCCACCGTGGTGCGGTCGTGGACTCCCCGCACTCCTTCGAATCGCAGCAGCCCATCTTTGAGGGCGAGCCGTCCCTGCAACTGCTCCAGTCGATAGGGAAACCACGCCGGCTCGATCGAGACGGTCTGGGCGTGGGGGATGGCCTCCACCTCCACCGACGTGCGCCGGGGTTTGACCTGGTGGCGAACCGTGGCCGAAAAGTCGGCATTGCCACGGGGCGCGAGGTCGTCCCAGATCTGCCGCATACCGGGGGGGAGACTGTCGCGAAGTTCCCGCTCCAGCACCACGCCAGTGCCGGTGAGGTGGAGCGTGAGTTCACCATCGCCGTCCGGCAACGGCACGAGCGAGCCGGTGCACCGGACAATCCCGGCATCATTGGCACCGGTCACGTCCTGGATCGTCCACTCGTCACGATCCATGCGGATGCTGCCTGAGACATTGGTCAGTGGATAGGGAAATCCGGCATAGGCCAGGCTGCAACCAGTCAGCCGGATGCCCAACGAATTCGCTTTGCCATCGGGCAGATGCCGCGCCCGCTCATGACGGAAGACGAAATCAAAGACACCCGCCGCCCGCAGGCTGCGAATAATCTCGCCACTGCGTGGTGGCATCGCCGCGAGCAGGGAATCGTTGATTCGCATCCCTTCGCCCCGCACCTCCACGTGCCCGACCGGGCCGGTGGAGTCGAACTGGAACGCACCAGCCACTTGCACCGGGTGCCCGCCCGCCTGGCCGGTGAGGTAGAGCGACAGGGCACGGTCTTGGAAGACCACCGTGCCGACCGTCCGATCGAGGCGGTAGGGGAAGCGATAATGGGTAAGCGAGACATTGCGGCACCGCACGGAAATCCGCGGGTCGACCACGCCGGCACGGCGGGTCACCTCTGCCCGCACGTCGACCTCACCGGCAGGCAACAGCCTCTGCCATTGCTCGGCCACCGCGCGGGGCAAGAGCGGCTCCCACTGGCGGCCAACCACGAGCCGCTCCGCTTCGAGAAGGAGGTCGAAATCACTCGTTCGCGACCATCCCAGCAGGCTCCCCGACCCGCGCAACAGCGTTGAGCCACTGTGTGCTTCGAGCGATTCGATCCGGCCTCCCGTGTCGTCGGCGTGGAACGTGGCTTTCATGTCGCGCACCACGAACGGGAGACGGGCATCCTCGAAGTGCCCCGACTCGAGACGGCCATGACACTCAAAAGAGGTGGCGTCGATGGCTGCCAGCGACCCGGTGGCTCGCCACTCCAGTGAGACTTTGCCATGCAGGCCGTTCAGGCTTCCCCGAACTTCGGCAGGCAGTCGCGGCTCGCTTGGCAGCATGGCAAAGAGTCGGGCCGAGAGGTCGAGCGCGTCGACGCTGCCGGCAAGGTCGAACTGCTGGGTCGCGGGTGCCACCCGGCCCTCGATGGACGCTCGGTCGAGGAGTGCCGCCGCCATGCTGCCACGGACGGTGACCCAGCCGGCCTCCGCATCGGGCTGAATTTCGACGTCGACCTGCCGCACGGTGACCCGCTCGTCAAGCGTCGTCCCGTCGATCAGGATTTCAGCATCCTCGATGACGATGGGAATGACCGCCCCCTGCGGGCTGCGAGAAAACATCTGATTGATGGTCCACGCGCCATCCTGGCGACGGGCGGCGTGCACCACCGGTCGCCGCAGCCGTGCGGCCGTGATGATCGGTGGCCCCGTGGCCAATTCCGCGAGGTTCGTGCTGCACGCCAGACGAACCTCGTCGATCCTCACCAGGTTTCGGATCGAAGGGGGCAGGCTGGGGTCCGAGAACGAGACGCCCCGCACGACGACCCCCTCACCCTCGACGAGGCTCGCTCCCTGCACGTGCACGGTGAGCGCGGGAAACTCCGCGGCAAGCCGCGCCTCGACATGTGCCCGTACCGTGTCCCCGAGTTGATTCGCCCCCACCACGCCGGCGGCGAACACGCCCGCGACCGTCACCGGTACGGCCCAGCGCACGAGCGTCCACAGGGAATCGGTCAACGCGCTCACGATGAGAACAATATGCCGGAATGTCGGGTGGCGTCGGTCCATACGGCCCGACGCCGGGGGCGGGACGGTACGGGGCGGAGCGGCGGAGGGTCAAGCCACGGCCACCGCGAGCCGGCCCTTGCCGCCCGCGCAGACATTGCTGTTTCCGTCACCCACCGCGCCTTGCTATAGTCCCCCCTTCGCCACGATCCGTAATTCGATCATCAAAGCACGAACCGGGGGAAACCGCGCATGCACGCGACCGAAGCCAGTCAGGGGTCTGATCTCAGAGGGGCCGTTCCTAATGCCCAGCGGCTCCTGTGGGCCGGGTTCACCGCCATTCTCGCAGCGGGTGTGGGATTCGCCATCCGCGGTGGCATCCTCGACAACTGGCGTGAGGAGTTCGGGTTCAGCGCCCTGCAGGTCGGTCAGATCACCGGCGCCGGCCTCACGGGCTTCTGCTTCGGGATCATCATCGGCGGCCTGATCGTCGACAAGATCGGCTACGGAAAGCTGGTCGTTCTGGCGCTCGTCGGCCACATCCTCTCGGCGGCCGTGACGCTGAGCGCCGGCTCGCCCGACACCGCCTACCAGTTTCTCTTCTGGGGCTCCTTCATCTTCGCGTTTGCCAACGGCACGCTCGAGGCGGTTGCCAATCCACTGGTGGCGACGGCCTTTCCACACAATCGCACCCACTACCTCAACATCCTCCATGCCAGTTGGCCGGCGGGCATGATTCTCGGAGCCATGATCGGCTGGTTCCTGGACGACCGGCTGGGCATCCACTGGAAATGGCAACTGGCGCTGTACCTGATCCCGACGGCGTTGTACGCGGTGATGTTCCTCGGCCAGAAGTTCCCCCGATCGGAGGCGGCCGAGAAGGGCGCCAGCTTTGTCGACATGTTCCGGAGCGTCGGCCTCCTCGGCTCCGCGGTGGCCTGCTATCTCTTGTCGCTGTTCTTCGGCGACATCCTTCGCAACTTCATTCCTGAACAGGCGGCGGTCGCGGGCTACGGCATCGGTGGTGCGCTCCTGCTGGCCGTTGCCGTGATGACAAAGTTTTCGATTGGCTCGCTGATGCTTTTCATCCTCTTCGTGACCCACGCCCTCGTCGGTGCCGTCGAGCTGGGAACCGACAGTTGGATTCAAAACATCACCGGCAACCTCTTCTCATCGGAGCAGGGGAAGGCTCTTTTCATCTGGACATCGGCCATCATGTTCTTCCTGCGGTTCTGTGCCCACTTCATCGAAACCCGCCTGCGGCTGTCGCCCATCGGCCTGCTCTTCGTGTCATCAGTGCTGGCCTGGCTGGGCCTGCGGCTGGCGAGCGGCATGACCACCTTCCCGGTGGCCTTGGCCGCCTTGGGCATCTATGCCGTTGGCAAGACTTTCTTTTGGCCCACGATGCTGGCGGTCGTCGGAGACCGCTTCCCCCAGACCGGTGCTGTTGCCATGTCGATCATGGGAGGCATCGGAATGCTTTCGGCCGGCCTTCTCGGCGGTCCGGGTCTCGGCTACTGCAAAGACCGCTTCGCCGGCGAGGCGCTGCAGCAAACCAATCCCGGTATCTACGAACAGTTCCGCTCCGAAACATCGAGCAGCTTCCTCAACCTTCCCAGCAGCGAGGTGTATGGCCTCGATGGCCAGAAGATCGCCGCCGCACGGGCGGCAGCGGCGGAGGCGTCCGCGACACCGGAGCAGCGAACAGCCCTGGAGGCCGATCAGCAGGGCGACCGGGATACACTGCGAGCTGATTCCTGGATTCCCGCAACGATGGCCGGCATCTACCTGCTCTTCCTTCTCTACTTCGCCAGCATCGGCGGCTACAAGCGGGTGGAGATGACGTCGTAGGGGATCGGCTGTCGAGCGACGACCAGTCGCCGTCGGTCCGCAGCAGTGACGGCGATGCCACCAGGAAGTTCGGCACGCGGGCTCTCGCTCTCTGCGGCGACGGCCCGCAGCATGTCGACCAGTCGTTCGTAATGCCGGGCAGTCATGTCACGACGTGGCCACCCCTCGCGGCGCCACAACGAGGCCATGACCTCGGCCACAAGGTGATGGTCCAAGGTGGCGAGGGGTGCGGCGTCGATCACAACCGCCCCGTCGGGCAGTCGGGTCGCGTGGCGATCGAGAAGGTATTCGGCGGCGCTGGCCAAGGCTGTCGATAGCTTCGCCGTCTGTTCACCAAGCCGCCCGATCGCCTCGGCTGCGGCCGGATACGGTCCCTCAACGCAGCGGCTGATGATCTCATGCCGGAGAAAGTTTCTGGCATGGCGGATGTCGCGGTTGGTGGCGTCTTCGCACCACCGTTGCCCGTTGGCCAGCAGCCAGTCTCGTACCTGCTGCCGGCGGACGGCCAAGAGCGGCCGAATGATGGCGACGCCTTCACAGAGCTGACGGGCTGCCACCATGCCGGCCACGCCCGCCGGGCCCGTTCCCCGGAGGATGCGATGCAGAATCGTCTCGGCCTGATCGTCGGCAGTATGGGCCACCGCCACATGGCGACTGCCAGTACCGTAGGCCACCTCCTCGAAGAATCGATACCGCAGCCGGCGGGCCCGTGCCTCGAGCCCTTCACCCCGTGGATGCCCTGGCCCGCGGACCTCCACTCGTCGCGTCACGCACCGCAGGCCCAACCGCCCTGCCAAGGCGACGACGACATCCCGGTCGGCGGCTGCCTCGGTGCGCACATCGTGCTCGGCGTGCGCCACCACCAGCCCTGCCGCCGCCTCGGGGCTCGGGGCGAGAGCGACAATGGCCAGCACGAGCGCCGTGCTGTCGGCCCCTCCCGATACACCGATCACTGCCGGTGCCTGCCACCAGGCGCGACGCGGCAGGCCCGCTTCGACGGCCGACAGGAACGGATCATGCGAAAGGAACGCTGACATGGGAATGACCGGCGCGGGACGAACGACCACCATGCCTCATGGTACCGCGCCAGGGGCCACAATTTCCGCGTTCGAAGCGGGATTGAGCCTATCCGCCCCGCCGGATACCCTCTCGGCCCCGAACTGGAACTGGTGTCCCTCGAGGAATCGCCCATGCCCTCTTCTGCCTGTCCGCGCCGCCGCATTCTCTCCGCCTTCGCCGTGTCGACACTGGCGACTGCGCTTGGTGGATGCTCCACGCTGGGAACCATCGCCTATCTGGTTCAGCCCAACGACGTGCCGGCTGAATTTGCCGGGCTCCGCGGCAAACACGTTGCCGTGGTCTGTCGACCGATCGTTGAACTGGAGTTCAGCGATGCCGGATCATCCCGCGAGCTGGCGGGGATCGTCGGTGCCCTCGTCAGACAGAACGTCCGCAAGGTGAAGGTCATCAGCCAACAGGAGGTGGCCCGCTGGATCGACGAAAACGACTGGGTCGACTATGGCACGCTCGGCAAAGCAGTCGACGCCGACATGGTCGTAGGTATCGACCTCGAGCAGTTCCGAATTCATGAGGGCACGACGCTCTACCGAGGCCGTGGCTCAGCCATCGTGCGGGTGTTCGACGTCGACGAGCAAAACGTGGTGTTCGAGCGCCGAATCGAAGACTTCGCCTACCCGGGCACCGGCGGCGTGCCGACGACCGATCGATCGGAGTCACAGTTTCGAGCGATGTTCCTGCAGATCTTCGGCCGTCGCATCGCCCGGCTCTTCCATCCGTCCGAAAGCCGCATGTCGTTCGCTGAAGAGAACCTCGATTTCTAACAAAGAGTCCCGGATCATTCCGTCCCCGGGCTCGCGCCCGGGGCTGGGTGG
>CAZODJ010000012.1:28159-31726 GCA_964578555.1 uncultured Candidatus Kuenenia sp. | reverse complement strand
CCAGCAGCCGGATGGCTGCCAAGCAACGCGAGGCCAGGATGGCGAGCGTTGCGTGCAATAGCCGCAAGGGCTGGAGGCCCGTATTAGCACCAGCAGCCGGATGGCTGCCAAGCAACGCGAGGCCAGGATGGCGAGCGTTGCGTGATCACAGTATCCCGCCGTGCGTCCGATACGGCTTCATGTGCGACGGCTGGTCAAGGAACCAGATCCGCTCCCATTCGTCGGTGATCGCTCGAAGGTCTTCCGACGTATAAATCAACTGCTGGGCCCGCCGGATCGGATCGGCTGAATACATGGGAATGAGACAGCCGGTGCTGGTGGCCAGCAGCGTCGCCGCAAGCAGCAGATAAACGGCGTTTCTCATCGTGCGGTCCTCCTGACCTCTTCAGGACATCGGGTGTAGCCAATCCCATGGCCCCGTCGCGATGCCGATTTGTGTGGTTGTGCCCGACCCGGGTTGCCCAGGCTACCGGTCTTTCCGGCGGTCCTGAGCCGTTTACTGCTGGGTGGGATCCGGGGGGGCGGGGTCTTCATCCTTGGGGTTTCCGTCAATCCAGTCGGGCGGGGGATCGAGTTTGCCGATATCCCGCACGCGTGCCTCCATCTCTTTGCCCGGCTTAAATGTCACCACGAATTTCGCCTGGACCGGCACCTGCTCTCCCGTGCGGGGATTCCGGGCCATGCGGGCTTCGCGTTTCTTGATCTGGAACACCCCGAAATTTCTCAGCTCGATGCGACCCTCCCGAACGAGCGATTCGACGAGAGCGTCGAATGTCCGCTGGACCAGTTCCTTCGTGCGAAGCTGGGGAAGATCGAGTTGTTCCGAAATCGTCCGGACAATGTCTTTCTTGGTCACGGCTCCGACGCTCCAAACGGAAGGCTGACAGGCCGAGGCCCGTCGTACTTTTCCAATGGCAGAAATCGTCGGAAGCCTATGAGTACCAAGCACTAGTGTCAACTTTCCGCCCCGGCGGGACAGCCGGACACCGGTCCTTGGTGTCAGACAGTATCGGCCGTACGACCGTCAAACTTTACTCAACCGGACTTTTTCGCCAGGTCTTCAACGCAGGGATGTGGAAAACCGGCCGGGGTGGCTAAAACAGTGTTCTTCCATGTCGCAGCCGCCGCCCAGCCCTCCCGATTCAATTGCCCGTCCGGTCGACCTGACGGTGTCTCTTGGCCGGCTGCGGTTGCCCAACCCCGTGCTCGTGGCCTCAGGCACGTTTGGCTATGGCCGCGAGATGACCGGCTTCGTCGAACTCGGGCGGATCGGCGGGATCGTTCCCAAGACGATCACGCCACTTCCTCGGCAGGGCAACGTGCCTTGGAGAACGGTGGAGACAGCCGCTGGGCTGCTCAATTCGATCGGTCTCGACAACGACGGCGTCGACGCCTTTCTGAGGAAGCAGTTGCCGTTCCTGCGGGACTGCGGGGCGGCGGTGATCGTGAGCATCGCCGGGGCCAACCAGGCTGAGTTCGTGCAACTGGCCGACCGCCTCGAGGGAGTGCCCGGGGTCGCGGCGATTGAACTCAACATCTCGTGCCCCAACGTGAGCCATGGCGTCGATCTTGGCACCGATGCCGAGATGTGCCGCAGCGTGGTGGCGGGCGTTCGCGGCGTGACCGACCTGCCGATCCTCGCGAAACTCACTCCCAATGTCACCGACATCGTCGCGATCGCCCGTGGTGCGGAAGACGGTGGGGCCGATGCCGTCACCCTCATCAACACCTGTCAGGGTATGGCCGTCGACTGGCGACGGCGGCGGCCGCTGTTGGGCAATGTGGTCGGCGGCCTCAGCGGGCCCGCGATCAAACCCATCGCGCTGCGCTGCGTCCACCAGGTGCGGCAGAAACTTGCCATCCCGATCGTGGGCGTGGGGGGCATCATGACGGTCGACGATTGCATGGAGTTTTTCGTGGCGGGAGCCTCGGCCGTGCAGCTCGGCACCGTCAACTTTGCCGAGCCGGTCGCCTGCACGAAAATCCTCGACGCCCTGCCTGTCGCATTCGGCGAACTCGGTGCCGCATCCTTGGCCGACGTGGTCGGCACACTCGTCCTCCCCACGCGGCAGCCCTGCGCTCCCTCTCCGGAACCCACTGTCGATGCCCGCTGACACACTTCCACCGGCTCCTGCTTCGCTGCCCACTCGCGTCCTCTCCGGCATCCAGCCGACCGGCCGGTTTCACTGGGGAAATTATTTCGGGGCGATTCGGCAGTACATCGAACTGCAGTCCGCCGGCGACGCCTACTACTTCATCGCCGATCTCCATGCCCTGACGACCGTCCGCGAGCCCGACCGCCTGCGGAGCCTCGTGCACGATGCGGCCGTCGACCTACTTGCTCTGGGGCTCGATCCCGCGCGGGCCACCCTCTTTGTTCAGTCCGATGTGCCGGAGGTGACGGAGCTCACGTGGCTGCTGATGACCGTCTGCCCGATGGGCCTGCTCGAGCGGTGCCACGCCTACAAGGACAAGAAGTCTCGTGGCCTGGCGGCTGATGCGGGGCTCTTTGCCTATCCCGTGCTGATGAGCGCCGACATCCTGGCATACGACGCCACGCTCGTGCCCGTAGGGGAAGATCAGGTGCAGCACATCGAAGTCTGCCGCGATCTGGCCGGCTCCTTCAATCATCTCTACGGAGAGGTGTTCACGCTCCCTTCGCCGCGGCTCGTGGCAGGCGGGGGCCGCGTGCCGGGGACCGACGGCCAGAAGATGTCGAAGAGCTACCACAACACGGTCGATGTGTTCGAGGAGCTGGCCGCCCAGAAGAAGAAGATCATGCGGATCACCACCGATTCGCGGCCGGTTGAAGAGCCGAAGAATCCCGAAGGTGACCATCTCTTCGATCTCTATTCATTGATGGCCAGCCAGAGCGACACACAGCGGATGGCTGAACTCTACCGCCGTGGCGGCTTCGGCTATGGCGAGGTGAAGAAGGCTCTCGTCGAGGCAGCCAATGCCTTTTTTGCCGACGCCCGTGCTCGCCGGGCGGAGCTCGAGGCCGACCCCGAACGAATTCTCGCCGTGTTGGCCGATGGGGCGGCCCGGGCCCGCGAGCAGGCAGGACAGGTGCTCGCCCGGGCCAGGCAGGCCTGCGGGCTGAGTCGCACGGGAGCGAGCGCGAAGGTGCCGGGAAAGACACCATGAACGTGCTCGGCATCGGCACCGACATCACGGAAGTGCTGCGGATCGCCCAAATGATCGAACGTCACGGAGAACTCTTCGTGGGGCGGGTCTACACAGCGGCTGAGATCGACTACTGCCGCAGCCGCCGCATGGCGACGCAGCACTTTGCCGGCCGCTGGGCTGCCAAGGAGGCCATCCTCAAGGCACTCGGTACCGGCTGGCGAAAGGGGATCAGTTGGCGGGACATCGAGGTGCTCAACGGCGCGGGCGGACGGCCAGCCGTGACGCTCCAGGGAGGCACGCGGGAGATCGCCGAACGCATGGGAATTCGTTGCGTGCTCGTCAGCATTTCGCACTGCCGCTCCCACGCCACCGCCTACGCGATCGCCCTCGACGAGACGCCCCCGACGTTTTCCGTCGACATGCCCTGGCTGTAGGGGC
>CAZODJ010000012.1:18624-28059 GCA_964578555.1 uncultured Candidatus Kuenenia sp. | reverse complement strand
CAAACCGTGGCAGTTCCGCGACGCCGCCTTCGATGTGGAGGGCGGCGAGGGGGGTGCCTTCGATGACCGGGGTCGCGCCGTCGCGGCGGGTGAGATGGAGCTTCGTCTGCCCGGCGAGGTGCGCATCCAGTTCGGTCTTCAGGGCCTTCTGTTTGGCTTCCGCCAATTTGCCGAAGGCCTCGCGGCCCCGGCATTTCGGGAAGGCTCGGCAGCCCAGCCATGGGCCCCGCTTGCCGTCGCGGAGATTCATGAAGTCTCCGCACTTCGGACAGACGATGTCGGTCAACACCGGAGGCGGCGAGGGAAACTTGATGCACCCCTTCTTGTCGAGGTTGAGGATGAAGGGAGGCGGCTCAGTTGGCGTTTCCTGCGCCTTCTTGCCGCGTGGCTTGACCGGCCGTGGCTTGTCTTCGACAAGGAAATCACCGTAGCGGCCCGTCCGCTTCACCATCGGCACACCGTCGGGCGAAAGGAGGTCGATCTGCTCCGGCTGCCGCGGTTTGCCATCGCGATCCACGGGCATCGCGAACGTGCAGGCCGGCACTTCCTTCGGCTTGGCCGGTTTACGCTTCTTGCCTTTCGTCGTCTTCTTGGGCGGGGTTGGCTCCTCGAGAATCTTCTCGTTGTAGCCGCTGCAAGAAAGAAACCGGCCGCTCTTGCCGAGTCGGTATTCGAGTTGGCGTCCGCAGACCGGGCAGGCGTACGGCGATGGCTCGCCCTTGCCCTTCACGTGATCCTGCTCGAGTGCCGTCTCCAGCTTGGGCCGCAGCTCGTTGTGAAACTCGTGCAATACCTGGGTCCACGGCTTGACCCCCTGCGCAACCTGATCGAGCTCCTGCTCAATTTCCCGCGTGTAGCCGATCTCGATGAACTGGTTTTCGAAGCCCTCTTTCAGAAAACCGGTCACCGCCTCGCCGAGTGCCGTGGCGTAGAACCGTCGCTCCCGCTGCTCCACATAGCCGCGGTTCTCGATGACGTTGATGATGCTGGCATAGGTGGAGGGACGGCCGATCCCTTCCTCCTCCAGTTTCTTCACGAGCGACGCCTCGGAATAGCGGGGCGGTGGCGACTGAAATTTCTGCCGCGGTTCGATGGTAAAGGGGGCCAGTTCCGTGCCCTTCTCGAAGTCGGGCAGCACCTGGTCGCCGTCGTCCCGGGGGGTGCCGCTGATCGCATAGAAACCGTCGAATCGCAGCACCCGGCCGTTGGCCTTGAACACGGCCCCTGTGTCGCGGTCACTCCGCCGCAGCCGCACGGCGGTGGAATCCCATTCCGCATCGGTTGCCTGACAGGCGACAAAGCACTGCCAGATGAGTCGGTACAGCCGCAGCTGCTCGTCGGTGAGGGCTCGGGCCAGCGAGTCGGGATCGCGGACCGCGTCGGTGGGGCGAATCGCCTCGTGGGCCTCTTGGGCGCTGTCGTTGGAGCTGGCATAGAACCGCGGCTTCTCCGGCACGTACGCCGCTCCATGATTCTTTTCCAGGTAGCGGCGGGCCATCTCGATCGCCTCGCGGGAGAGGTTGGTCGAGTCGGTTCGCATGTAGGTGATGAGTCCGACGCGACCCTCACCCGGGATATCGATCCCTTCGTAGAGCTGCTGGGCGATCCGCATCGTGCGGTCGGTCGACATGCCCAGCCGGCTGCTGGCCGCCTGCTGCATGGTGCTCGTGATGAAAGGCGGATAGGGGCGGGACCGCGTACGGGTGACGTCGATCGATTCGACCGTGTAGCGGGCTGCCGGATCGGGGCGGCCGGAAAGCCGGACGATTTTTTGGCCTCGGCCCTTGGCATCGGCAGCCGTCTCGCGGGTCACAGCCACATCAAGCATCCCCGCCGCCTCAGCCGCTCGTTGCACGTCGGGAGTGAGATCAACGGTGGAGGTGTTGTCGGCCTCGATCTTCAGCGGCCGGCCGCCAAGTTCCACCATCTCGCATTGCAGCGAGCGGTGGTCGGTGAGCCACGCCATTCGCTCGCGGACCAGCGGCGGCTTGCCGCGGTCGTCCACCCGGGCCATGAACGCCGTCCATTCTTCATGGAGGGGGGCCGATCGGGCCACGTCGAAACAGAGGCCGGCCGTCACCTCCCACGATTCGGACGGGGTGAAGGCTCTGATTTCCTGTTCCCGCTCCACGACGATCCGGCTCGCCACGCTCTGCACGCGGCCGGCGCTCAGTCCCGAGGCGACTTTCTTCCAGAGGATCGGCGAAACCTGGTAGCCGACGATACGGTCGACGATGCGGCGGGCCTGCTGGGCCTCGACTCGAGGCATGTTGATCGGCCGAGGGTTTTGAAACGCCCGCTGCACCTCCGATTTGGTAATCGCGTCAAACGTCACCCGCTTGGCCGTGGTAGGATCCACTCCCAAGACTTGCGTCAGGTGCCAGGCGATCGCCTCCCCTTCCCGGTCGAGGTCGGTGGCAAACCAGATGTCTCGGGCATTCTTGGCAAGCCGCCTGAGTTCGGCGACCCGCTTGGCCTTGTCCTGATCAACTTCGTAGGTGGGGGCAAAGTCATGGTCCAGATCGACCCCCGGCACCGGCTGCTTCGACCCCTTCGGAGCGCGGCTGGGGAGATCCCGAATGTGGCCCACCGACGCCTCGACGACGAAACCCGGGCCGAGGTATTTGCCGATCGTCTTCGACTTGGCCGGACTCTCCACGATCACCAGTTCGTAGTCCCCCTGGGAACTCGGGCGGGGGCTGCGACTGGCAGACGTTTTGGCCCTGGCAGGGCTCTTGCGTCGGCTCGAGGGGGTTTTTTTGGCCATGCGATGGTGACTGGTGGAACGAAGTCGGGATTGGCGCCGAACGGCATGGCGCTACAATCGGCGACCTGCCTCGGAGCAGACAGCGTTACCCTGCCCCGTCTTTATTTGTCAAGTCTCGGCGGTTCTGCCGTTCGAGCAGCGTGAACAGGCGGTGCCATGGCCGGCTCCTTCGACATTTTCCGCAGATATCAGCGTTCCCTGCTCGTGTTCGTGGCGATCGTCGCCATGTTCGCGTTCTTCGTGCTTCCGCCCATCCTCCAAATGGGGTTCGGCGGGCCTGCGGGCGACCCCGTGGCCGTGACGTGGAAGGACGGAGCCATTCGGGAGGCCGAACTCGATCGGGCCGTCGCCATGCGGACGGTCGTCAACCGATTCCTCGCCGAAAGCGCGATGGCCGCGGGGCGGGATCCGTCCCAACTGCCTCTCTTCGCCGATTCCGAGGAGCAAGTGGTCCGATCGATGATGCTCGCCAAGGAGGCGACGGCTAACGGGCTCGTGGTCAGTGACTCGGCGATCAACGATTTTCTCGGGCAGTGGACGAACAACCTCGTGCGCCCCGACCAGTTTCGTGACATCATCGCCGGCCTGCGGCTGGGCTCGATGGGCGTCTCACAACGGGACGTGTTTGACGCACTGCGAACGGAACTCACCGCCCGCAACATGTTTCTCCTGTTTCAGACCGGTTTTTCCGGCGACCCTCCCGGCTGGCGGTGGGACTACTTTTGCCGGCTCGAACGTCAGGCAACGATCGAGGCCGTGCCCGTGGTGGTGGAGAGCGTCGCTGCCGAAGTGGCCGAGCCTTCGGTGGGTGAACTACGTACCTTCTTCGATCGCTACAAGGAGGATCTGCCCGATCCACGGAGTGTCGACCCTGGGTTTCGCGAGCCACACCGGGTGAAGTATCAGTATCTGGTTGCCAAGCGGGAGGCATTTCTCGACAAGGCGAAGGCCGAGGTCACCGACGCGGACATCGCCGACTACTACGAGAAGAACAAGGAGACGATGTTCCGGGAGCGGCCCAAGCCGCCTGCAGCCCCGCCCGCCGAGGCCTCCGATGCCGCGGCCAAGAAGGACGACGCGACAGCTTCCGGAGACACGGCGGAAGGCAAGGCCGAGAACAAGGCTGAAAAAAATTCGGAAGATGCGACGAAGCCGGCGACCAAACCGACCGTGGAGGGCGACAAGCAGGGGGCCGCTGATTCGCGACTGCCGTTTCAGCAGGTGGCGTTTCGGCAGCCGGCCGTTGCCCCTGCCGCTGACACCAAGACAGTTGCGGACAAGCCGGCCAGCGACAAGCCCGCCGCGGAACCGTCGGTGAGCGGGGCCGACCCCAAAACTGAAGCGAAGTCAGAAGCCAAGCCAGCTGACAAGCCGCCGGCCGAGGAGCCGAAATTTGAGCCGCTCGAGAAGGTCACCGACGAGATTCGGAGTCGACTGGCCGGAGAGCGGGCCGACCGTGCGATCGATGCCATCTTTAGCGCGGTTGCCAGTGACATGACAGGCTATGCGGAGGACTTCGCGCTGTGGCAGGCCCAGCAGGAAAAGGGGCCGGCACCGCAGCCGCCCGACTTCGACAAGATCGCGGAGAAGCAGGGGCTCGAGGCCGGGCGATCAGAGCTCGTGGCCGCCGATCAGGCCGTTGGCGCGGGCGGCATCGGCCAGAGTTTTGAATTCGTGCCCGATTCTACGAGCCGCTTCGGCTTGCGGCAGCGAAACTGGATTGAGCAGATGTATGGCGAGGGAGCACCTTCGTTGCGTCCTGTCACATCACGCGACGTTGCCGGCTCTCGCTACCTCTCCTGGAAGGTCGAGGATCAACCTGAGTTTACGCCATCGTTCGAAACCGCTCGTGCCCAAGTGGAACAGGCCTGGAAGATCGTCGAGGGGCGTGCTGTCGCCGAAAAGAAGGCGGCCGCCCTTGCCGCCCGGGCTTCCACACAATCGCTGACGGAGGTCGTGGCTGGAGAGGGCCTGGAGGCGGTGAAGGTGGGGCCGTTTTCCTGGCTCTCCCAGGGCACCGTGCCGCAGGGTACCCCGCCATTCGTCTCCGATCCGGCGGGGCTGATCATGCCTGGCGACGACTTCATGGAAGCGGTTTTTGCCCTCCAGCCCGGCCAGACGGCAACGGCGTTCAACGAGCCGAAGACCATCTGCTACGCGATCCGTATGGAGTCCCTCGCGCCGCCACTGGAGGATCTTGAGAAGCGGTTCCTCGAGGTCAAGGACGATCAGCGGCGGATTGCGATGGTGGCTCAGCGGGAGTTTTCCACGGCCATCACCGACTGGCTCGAGGGGCTCGAAACCAAGTACGCGCTCGAGTGGAAGCGCCAGCCCCGCCGCAGCGACCGCTGACGGGTGCGGGCCGGATCCACACTCAGCCGCCGGCGCGAGCCGGCGGGCTAGCGCGGCTTCAGTACGACCGCACCGAGGGGGGGAAGGGTGAGGGTGACGGAGTGGTCGCGGCTGTGGTGAGGGATGGCGGCGGCATGGAGCGGGCTCAGGTTGCCGACGTTGCCTCCGCCGTAGTAGGCCGAGTCACTGTTGAAGACCTCGTCGTAGTCGCCGCCGGCGGGCATGCCGAGCCGGTAGCCATTGCGGGGGACCGGCGTGAAGTTGCAGCAGATCACGAGGAAGTCGCTCGGATCGTTGCCGCGACGGACAAAGGCGAGCACGCTGTCCTGCCAGTTGTGACAGTCGATCCACTCGAAGCCGCGACCGTCGAAGTCGAGTTGATGGAGCGACGGCTCACGGCGAATGAGCTGGTTCAAGTCGGCGACTGCCTTGGCAAGACCCCGGTGGCTCTCGTGCTGGCAGAGGTGCCACTGCAGGCTCTCGTCGAAGTTCCATTCCTGCCACTGGCCAAACTCACCCCCCATGAAGAGCAGTTTCTTGCCGGGGTGACACCACATGTAGGTGTAGAGCAGGCGGAGGTTTGCCGACTTCTGCCAGACATCGCCCGGCATCTGATCGAGGAGCGAGCCCTTGCCGTGCACCACCTCGTCGTGTGAGAGCGGCAGGACGAAATTCTCGTGAAAGGCATAGATCAGGCTGAAAGTCAGTTCATCGTGGTGATACTTGCGATGGATCGGATCGTGCCGCATGTAGCGGAGCGTGTCGTTCATCCAGCCCATGTTCCACTTCAGGCTGAAGCCGAGGCCGCCCGTGTAGGTGGGCCGCGATACGCCCGCCCAGGCGGTCGACTCCTCGGCGATCGTGAGCACGCCGGGGAAGTGGGTGTGCACCTGGATGTTGAACTGCTTGAGGAACTCGATGGCTTCGAGGTTCTCGCGACCACCAAAGCAGTTGGGCACCCACTCGCCGTCTTTCCGGCTGTAGTCGAGATAAAGCATGGAGGCTACCGCGTCGACCCGCAGGCCGTCGATGTGGTACCGGTCGAGCCAGAAGAGGGCGCTTGAGATGAGGAAGTTGGCCACTTCGTTGCGGCCGTAGTTGTAGATGAGCGTGCCCCAGTCGGGGTGTTCCCCCTTCCGGGGATCCTCATGTTCGTAGAGCGCGGTTCCGTCGAACTGCCGCAGGCCGTGGCCGTCCTTCGGGAAGTGGGCCGGCACCCAGTCGATGATCACGCCGATACCGGCCCGGTGGAAGGCGTCGATCAGCGACATCAGATCCTGAGGCGAGCCGAAGCGGCTGGTGGCCGCAAACATGCCGATCGTCTGGTAGCCCCAACTCGCTGAGAGAGGATGTTCCGTGGGGGGCAGAAACTCGACGTGCGTGAAGCCCAATTCCACGCAGTAGGGCACGAGTTCCCGTTCGAGATCGGCATAGGTGAGCCAGCGGTGCGGGTCGTCACCCGGCCGTCGCCAGCTGCCGAGATGCACTTCATAGATTGATTGCGGCGCCGAGAGCGCATTGGCCTCGGCCCGCCGTGCCATCCAGGCATTGTCCTGCCATTGGTAACTCCCGAGGTCGACTACCTGCGATGCCGTCCGCGGTGGCAGCTCTGCGGCGAACCCGTAGGGATCGGAGCGGTCGCTCTGGGTGCCGTGGTGGTGCACGCGAAACTTGTAGAGGGTGCCGACGCCGATGCCCGGCACGAACAGCTCCCAAATGCCTGAAGGGATCCGCTTGTGCATCTGGTGCGTGCGGCCATCCCAGCCGTTGAAGTCGCCGACCACGCTCACCGCATCGGCGTTGGGAGCCCAGACGGCGAAGTTGACGCCGTCGACACCGTCGGACGAGTGGAGCTGGGCGCCGAGCTTCTCGTAGCTCTTCCAGTGACGGCCTTCACCCAGCAGATGGAAGTCGTAGTCGGTCAGCATCGTAGGGAACGCATAGGGGTCGTAGAGCTCGCGGATGCCCTGGGTTCGGTCGTCGACGCGGAACAGGTAGGGAGGCGCCGCGGCCGCGTGCGGCAGCTGCACCACCGCCTCGTAGATACCGGCGCGGTGTGTCCGCCGCATCGGGCGGCTGACGCGGTGGCCGTCGGCCGTGACCTGCACCACCCAGGCCCGGCAGGCTTCCGGCAGAAAGGCGCGCACCCGCCGGGACGGCGGCTTGCCGGTGCCCGAGACGCCGAGCGGATGCGGTCCGAGAAGCAGGCCGGGCGCGCCGTGTCTCCCGGCCAGCAACGCCGACCACTCACCGAGATTCGCCAAAGAGTCACCCATGCACGCTGCTCCCGGCCACCGGACACGCGGCCGTGGTGCTGGTATCGGCCGAAGCCGCGGGTGGGGTGGAGCGAGACGCGACACATCGCTCCACATGGTATCGTCCGGCTCAGCCCGACGCCCGTCGGCAGGCTCGTTCGGGATATGGCGGTTGTGATGCCCCGTCGAGGGGGCACTTGGGAGGTGGCAGAGTGATGTCGGAATTCGCACGATTTTCCCCCGTGGAGCGGGTCATCGACCTGCCGGGCGGCCCGCTTCGCATCTGGCACCCTCCCGATATCGAGGCGCTCATCGACGTGGCGGCATTCGAGGCCGACGAACGGATCCCCTACTGGGCCAACGTGTGGGAGTCGGCCCGTGTGCTGGCGGAAGACCTCGCAGACTCCTCGGGTGGGGGGCTGTCGTTGATCGAACTCGGCTGCGGTCTCGGCCTGCCCGCCCTCGTGGCCGCCCGCCAGGGGTTCGCGGTGACTGCCACTGATTACGAGGAGGAGGCCCTCGAGGGAGTGCGGTTCAATGCCGACGTCAACGGCCTGGGGGGGCGTGTCGCCACCCGGATCCTCGATTGGCGCTCACCCGAACCGATGGGAGTATTCGAACGGGTCGTGGCCGCCGACGTCTTATACGAACAGCACCATGCCGCCGCGTTGGCGGCCGTGATCGACCTGCTGCTCGCGCCGCAGGGGCTGGCCCTCGTTGCCGACCCGGGCCGGCTCAAGGCAGACGCCTTTCCACCGGCCTGCCGCAGCCGCGGCCTCGTCGTGGAAACGCAGCCGGCCCGCCGGCCGCGTGGAGCGACCGGCGGGCCGGAAGTGATTGTCTATCGCGTGATGCGAGCGGCTACGCCACCAGCCGCATCTCGGGGACTTCGCCCGTGATGCCCACCACGAATTCCTCGAAGATCTTCACGTCGAGGGCCGAGGCGCTCTCGGCCTCAGGATGGAACTGCGTGCCGATCACAACCCAGTTTTCAACCGCGCTTTCGATCGCCTCGATCACGCCGTCAGGAGCACGAGCCGTCACCCTGAAGCTCGGTGCAACGTCGTCGATCGCCATGTGGTGCATGCTGTTGACACGGATTTCGCCGTCACCATAGACCCGCTCCATGGCCGAGCCGCGCTCCACGAGAAGGGCGTGGCGGTGGGACTGGTCGATCGGATCCTTGTGGGGGATCGCCTTCGGCAGGTCCTCGGGGATGTGCAGGAACAGCGTGCCCCCCTCAGTGATGTTGAGCAGCTGCATGCCGGCGCCGACGGCCAGCACCGGCATGTGACGTGCGCAGATATGTTTCGCGAGCAGCCGGTCGAAATCCTCACGGCGTGGATCCATCGGCCGCACCGAGGGATGCGGCATGTAGCCGTCGCGGCGTGGATCGAGATCGGAGCCACCCACGAGCACCATGCCATCGAGCATGTCGAGCACCCGCACGATATCGTCTTCATCGGCCAGAGGCGGCACGATCACCGGCACGCCGCCGGAGGCGATGATGCCGTCGTAGTAGCCGGCGGCGACGAACGAGAGCGCTGCATGCTCCTTGCGGGAGGGACGGAAGTCGGTGTTGATGCCGATGAGGGGTTTGGCGGCCATGAGGTTCCTCTACACGCTGTCCGAGCCGGCATCCCTGCCGACCCGCCCGACGACGAGGTGGTCGCAATGACCCCCGGTCGCCCGCATGGCCTCCGATCGCCTCGCCCTCGATCCTCGAGGGACTGTTTCGGCGGTCGGTGCCATCCTGGCACCGGGCCGGCACCCCGCATGGGGCACCGGGCCAGTTCCGTCGTTCGAGCCTGTGTCACCCGTGCGTGGCGGTCAGTCTCCGCATCACGCACTGGCAACGGGCGTGAAAATAGCGCGATCAAGACCGACTGCAACGATTTTTCCGATTTTGTGGTGTTACCGGCGGCCCACCACAACATCCAGTGCTAGCAGGCTCCCTGCTAGCAGCCGCGCGGGGTCGGGGCTGTTCGTGAACGTGCCCAATGCGCTCCTAACGCTCGTCGAACTTTCGCCGATTCCCGGCTCCGCGATCCAGATGACAGT
>CAZODJ010000012.1:0-18524 GCA_964578555.1 uncultured Candidatus Kuenenia sp. | reverse complement strand
TCCTAACGCTCGTCGAACTTTCGCCGATTCCCGGCTCCGCGATCCAGATGACAGTCAGCCCGTTATCCAGATGGCGTCTTTGAAGCTGCGGAGCCAGGTAAGTTGTCGCTTGGCGAGTTGGCGGGTGCGGATCTTGGTGCGTTCCATGGCGGCGGCGCGGGTGAGGCGGCCCTCGATGACGTCGATCGCTTCGGTGTAGCCGGCGGCCTGACGGGCGGTGGGGCCGATGCCGCCGTCAGCGAGAGCCGCCTGGGTTTCCTCGATGATCCCCTTGGAAAACATCGCCTCGACGCGGCGCTCGATGCGGTCGTAGAGGATCCGTCGCGGGAGGTCGACGATGAGCATCTGCGCGGTGAATGCCGCTGACGAGGCGTTGGCGCTCGGCACGGTGGACTGCCAGAGGTCGCTCATGGGCCGTCCCGTGAGTTCCGCCACCTCAATCGCTCGAATGAGCCGCTTGGAATCGTTGCGGTGGATGCGGGCCGCGGCAGCGGGGTCGATCGTCTGGAGGCGGGCGTGGAGGGCTGCAGGGCCGACGGCCGCGGCCTCGTCCGTGAGCCGTTGGCGGATATCGGGATCCTCAGCGGGTACCGGAGCCAGGCCGTCGCGGAGGCTGCGGAGATACAACGGCGTGCCTCCCACGAAGAGGATCCGTCGCCCGCGGCGGCGAATGGCCGCGACGGCCTCCGTGGCGGCGGCGAGCCAGTGGGCGACGTTGAATATGGCAGCGGGAGCAACCAGGTCGAGACAGTGGTGCGGCACGGCCGCTCGTTCTACGGCCGTCGGCTTGGCCGTGCCGATATCGAGACCCCGATAGACTGCCATCGAGTCGACGCTCACGATCTGGGCGTCGAGGCGACGGGCCAACGTGAGGGCCAAGGCCGTCTTTCCCGCCGCAGTTGGCCCCGTCAGGATCCAGCAGTCGGCGTCGAGGGAGGGCGGCGCGACCGCCATCTCGGGCGCGGTTGTGCCGCCTGAAGCGGTTGTACCGTCCTCGGCGGAACCACCTCCGACGCATGGTAGAGTTGGATTCCCCGGCGGGTCGGCTGACCGGGATGTCACGCGACGATGTCGGTCTGGAGCCATTTCGGGAGTGATTGATGCGGCGTTTGGGTGAAGTGCTGGAAAGCCTCGAGGGCGTGATCGCGTCGCGAAAGGGAGGCGACCCTGATCGATCCTACACCAGCCGACTCCTGGCTGGTGGCGTCGAGGCCAGTGGACCAAAGGTGACCGAGGAGGCTGGTGAACTCGTCGCCGCCGCCGGCAGCGAAAGTGACGACCGCGTCGTTTCCGAAGCGGCCGACCTCGTCTACCACACGCTCGTGCTCTTGGCCGCCCGTGACGTGCCGTTCATGCGGGTGGAAGCCGAACTAGCCCGGCGATTCGGTGTGTCGGGACTCGACGAGAAAGCCTCTCGCCTCCCAACGGCGGGACAGGAAGGAAAACCATGAACGTGACCCGCGATTCGTCGGCCGCCGAGGAAATGCTCCGCATCGGGATTCCCAGCAAGGGACGGCTTTCCGAGGTGGCCTCCCAATTGCTCATTGATGCCGGGCTTTCCTTTCGCCGTTCGGAGCGGACGCTCTTCGCCCGCTGCCGCGAGATGCCGGTCGAGATCATCTTTCTGCGGACCGATGACATCCCCGTACTCACCGCCGAGGGGGCGATCGATCTTGGCATCACGGGCTCTGATCTCGTCGCCGAGAGCGGCTGCGATCTCATGAATCGGCTCGAGTTGGGCGTCGGGTTCTGTCGGCTCGCCCTCTGCGTGCCGGATGACTCCGGTATCGACGACCCCAGGCAGTTGGCGGACAAGCGGATTGCGACCAGCTTTCCGCGAGTGACGCGGCAGTGGCTGGCAGCGCGCGGAGTCGACGCCCATTTCGTCGATCTCTCGGGCAGCGTGGAAATCATGATTTCGCTCGGCGTCGCCGACGCGATCGTCGATCTGGTCGAGACTGGCAGCACACTCGCAGCCAATCGGCTCCAGGTTCTCGACGAGATCGGACGCTATGAGACGGTGCTCATCCAAAACCACAGCCTGCGGCACGCGGCGCTCGCCGATCGGATTGTTCGTCGCCTCGAGGGAATCGTCATCGCCCGTGCCTGGTCGCTCCTGGAATACAACGTGCCACGGCGTCGCCTGACGGAGGCGGAGGCGATCACCCCCGGCTTCAACTCGCCGACGGTGATGGCGCTCGAAGACGCGGAGTGGTGCGCGGTGCGAGCCATGGTGAAGAGGGGCGATGTGCACGCCATCATGGAGCGGCTGGATACGATCGGCGCCTCGGCGATCATCGAGACGCGGATCGCAAACTGTCGCCTGTAACCCGGGATGACGCCGGAGTCTTGAAGCAGCCCCTCGCTTCATACCTCCCCGTGGATCACGCGGCCGGAGCGGAGCGTGGCGATGATCTGCGTGGCGGGTTCAAGGATGGCCGTGAAGGGATCGGTGTACGGTGCCGTAGGTCGGAGGATCACGAGGTCGGCCGGGCGGGCGGGGGCCAGGAGGCCGCTGCGGTGTTCGAGCATCACGGCCCAGGCGCCGTGGCGGGTGGCCATCGTGAGGGTTTCCTCGGGGCTGGCGACGCCGGCGTCGACGAGGGTGCGGCATTCACCGAGCACCGAAAGATCGGGGTTGGAGGCGCGGCTGTCGGTGCCGAGCGCCACCCGGAGGCCCGCGTCACGAAACGCCGCCAGCGGCGGCAGCCGGCCCGACAGGGCCAGCGTGGTTCGAGGGCAGATGGCCACAGCAAGCCGATCACGGTGGCGGGCCAGGCGGGCCATGGCGGTCGGATCGTCGGGCAGGAACGTGCCGTGGACCACGATTCCCCGTGGGGCACGCGCCAATTCCGTGATCCATCCGGCGGCAGGCAGCAATCGTGGCGGCGCGTCTGCAGGCCAGGCACCGAGCGATTCAAGCAATGCTCGGAATCGTCCGGTTCCATCGGCCACCAGCGCTGCCTCGTCAGGACTTTCTGCGATGTGCATCGCCACGGGGAGCCCACCGCGACGAGCGGTTTCGATCAGCCACCGGCCGAGCGGCGCTGCCACGGAATAGGGGGCATGGGGCGAGAGCCCTTGCAGCAGAGAAGGCCCGGAACCTGATTCGCTTTCGGATGCGACGTGCGACGTCGTCCGCCGCACGGCCGCAGCCGACAGCCCCAAACCCTCGCGATACACCCGCACTCGCGGGCCGTCTTTGGCGAAGGTGGCGTATGCCGCTGCGGGAGCCAGCGTCGCGATTTCGCCGATCGTCGTGACGCCGCCGGCTGCCGATTCAGCAAGGCCTCGAACGATGGCCCCCGCGGGCCCGAGGCGATCCGTCGTCTGGTCTGCCACGCTGCTCCGGCGCAGGTGCACGACCTGCTCGATCCAGGACGGCAGCCCACCAGAAGGATCGAGCGGTTTCCTACGGTTGGAAAACTCGAGGTGCGTGTGGGCGTTCACGAGTCCCGGCAGAATGATCGCATCGCCGAGATCGACGGCTGTTTCCGGTGGGTGTCGCTGCCCCATCGCCGTGATGCGGCCCCGTTCGATTCGGATCCACCCGCCATCCAGCGGCCGTCCCCGCATCGGCACGACCTGCCGACAGCGGAGCGTCACGGCGTCGTTCCGCGCGTGTATCACGGGGAAGCCGAGACGACCGGGAGGTCGAAGCCAGGCTGAACGGTCGCCGAGATCCCGACGGAAGGTGCGTCATCCAGAACCTCGTAGAACACATTGCGACGCCGGGGAATCCAGCCAAGTTCCGAGATGGCCGACTTCATCTCGTCGAGCGTCAGGTGATGCACGGTGCCCGCGGCGCTGACCACATTCTCCTCGATCATCAGGCTGCCCATGTCATTCGCACCAAAGAGAAGGGCCAACTGGCCGATCTCCCGGCCCTGGGTGACCCAGCTCGACTGGATATTCGGGAAGTTGTCGAGATACATCCGCGCCACGGCCTGTGTCTTGAGATATTCGAAGGCACCTGCCGGAGGAATGTCATCCATCTCCGTGTGATCGGGCTGGAACGACCAGCAGATAAAGGCGGTGAACCCACCCGTCTCGTCTTGGAGTTGCCGCAGGCGCTCGAGATGTTCGACCCGCTCCGCGAGTGTCTCGATGTGGCCATACATCATCGTGGCGGTGCTCTTGCCGCCGAGCAGGTGCCACTGCCGATGGACCTCGAGCCAGTCGTCGGTAAGTACCTTGCCCCTGGTCATCGCCTGCCGTACTCGATCGACCAGGATCTCGCCCCCTCCGCCGGGCAACGAACCAAGCCCGGCACGTGCGAGCCGTTCGAGCACCTCGCGGAGGGGC
This sequence comes from uncultured Candidatus Kuenenia sp., assembly GCA_964578555.1. Taxonomy (GTDB): domain Bacteria; phylum Planctomycetota; class Planctomycetia; order Pirellulales; family UBA1268; genus CACORA01. The sequence goes on along the minus strand of CAZODJ010000012.1, from coordinate 14,219 downwards.
CGCTTGGAGACCTTCGTGAAGTGGTGGATCTCCGGCGGCGAGAAGCCGTGGATGTTAACCTCGGGGAAATGGGCCTTGATGTCGCGGAGCAGGTCCTCATACCACTCGAGCGTGAGTGTCGGGTGGAGCCCGCCTTGCATCAGGATCTGGTCACCCCCGAGGGCCACCGTTTCCTCGATCTTTTTGAGCAGCACCTCGCGGTCGAGCACGTATCCCTCGGCGTGCTTGGGCGGTCTGTAGAAGGCACAAAAATCACAGACGGCCGTACAGACGTTGGTGTAGTTGATGTTGCGATCGATGTTGTAGGTGCGATACGGCTCCGGGTGCAGCCTCTGCGTCACGGCATGGGCAGCGCGGCCGATCGATGCCAGATCGCGGGCAGCCAGCAGACGTTCGGCGTCGGTGTTCGAAAGCCGCTCACCAGATACGGCGTCGGCGAGGATCTGATGGATGCTGGCGTTGGTCATCGGGCAAGGGGAACAGAGGAAAGGGAGGAAGCCAGATCGAGGTCTGCCGGAGCGAGCGATAGTTTGGCGGCCAGGGCGTAAAAGAGCGAGAGGGCTTCGCGCTCGGCGGAGCCGAGTTCGTAGTGGAGGTTGTCGCGAAGATAGCTCAGGCATTGCGGAACCGTGAGGCCGTGGCCGGCCGCCTCGGCCGCGGCAATGGCGGCGAGATTGCTACGGCCGGCGTCTCGGGCCCGAGCAAGCAGCGTTTCTATCAGGCGAGTGTCGAGGCTCGCGCGAGCCGCCCACACGGCGAACACGAAGGGCAGTTGCGTCCACCGGCACCATTCGTCACCAAGATCCCAAATCAGTTGAAACGAAGCCTCTCCGGGGGGCATGGAGAGAGCCCGATCGCCGATCAAGAGCACGGCATCGGCTGACGTCTGCCCGACCCCGGCGCCGATGGACAGAACCTCCACCCTCGGCTGGACGCCGAATCGTTCTGCCAGCAAGATTCGCGCCAACGTGGCACTGGTACGGGATCCCTCATCGACGGCGAGCGACTGCACCCGCTCGGGAGCCGTGCGAAAAAAGAGTTTCACGCTCATGACGGGCCCGCGGCAGCCGATGCAGGCATCGGAGACGACCCGGTACTGGTCACCGCGAAACAACTCGATCGACGGGATGAGGGCGACGTCGAGTTCACCAGCAGCCAGTCGGTCGGCGAGGCGACTCGGCAGGTCATACGAAAGTGTGACGCCTGACGCCGCCAGCCCGTGCACCAACGGCCGGGTATTGAGATATTGAACGGCACCCACCCGCGGATACTTGTCGCCGTGACGACCAGGTCGGGGAACGGATGGGGAGAGGCGGCGTGTCATGAGGCGGTCATCGCTTTCTCATGATAGAACCGCAGCCGCGAGCCGAGGATAACCCTCCGGCGACCCGGCGTTCCCGTTACGGCTCCAGTTGCCGGAAGGCCCGTAGGCCGAGCGCCAGGGGGATAAACGTCACGAGCAGGCCGACGACCACAACCACGCTGACGCTGATGGTCATGCCCCAGGGGCCGGCGGCCCAACTGAAGGGACTCCGGCCCGGTGGCGCCATCGCCGCCAAGGCGGCAAACACGTGCACCGGCAAAGCCACCACCATCACCGTGAAAATGATGAACAGGGAACTCATCACGAGGCTGAGCGTGCCACCAAAACCGGAGGCAATCTTGGCCGGAGACGATTCCCGCAGATCGGGCATCTTGGCCCCGAGCCCGACCGCGATTCCGGACAGTCCCATGCAGAGCATGAAGCAGCAGATTTCATGCACCACGAGCAGCCCCTGTGAAACGCCGAGCATCGAGTCGCTCAGCAAGACCAGGAGGCTGCAGGGAAGAAGGCCGCCGATGAAGGAGAAGAGGAATTTCGACCACACGATCTGGTCACGATGCACCGGGAGAAGCCCGAGGATCCAGAAACGCCGCCCTTCAAGACTGATCATCGGGAATACGAACCGCGTGGTGAAGGTGGAGAGGATCAGACCCACCACGGCCAGGTTGAGAAACCCGATCATCGACCGGTACGTGTGGGTGTAGTTGAAGCAGCGGAGGTTGAAGAAGTAGAGCCCCAGGAGCCCGAAGAAGATCGCAAACTGCGACCACTGCGCAATGTCGCGGCGGAAAATCCGCAGGTCCTTCACCAGCAGCAGTCGCAGGGGACGGCGCCGACGAGAGCCGATGTTGGTGAGGAGGTCGTCGAACCAGCTGATCTGGCGATTGCGGCGTGCAGGAACCTCGCCTGCGATCTGGCTGTAGCCCAGCCGGTAGGCTGACCGGGCCACCCATCCTCCAGCCACCTGGAGCAGGAGCCCGTTGGAGACAAGCAGGGCCAAGAATTTGAGCGACTCGATGAACGACGCCCGGGCATTCGCGGCATCAGCGCCCTTGCGAGCGGCTTCGATCAATCCGCTGGAGAGCCACCAACTTGGCAGGAGTTTGTGTTCGGCGATCGACATCCGGGAGAGCGTCTCCTCGAACCAGGCCGTCGTGATGCCCTCTTTGTTGACCGAACGGATCAGCGACCATCCCAGCCAGATCGCCGCAGCGCTGCCCACGGCGAGGACGATGGCGACCGCATGAAACCGCAGCCTTGGCAGCCAGGCCGCCATCGCGATGCAACAGATGCTGCCGATCGTCGCCGGGATGATGACAAACGAGATCATGAAGGGAAAAAGCAGCGTGTAGTAGGTCCACGGCGCCTCCCGCACCACGCCGTAGGCGGCTAGCATCGGACTTCCCAGAAGCACGAAACCCCAACAGGAAAACCAGAGCGACTCGCGAAACTTGTGTCCAAAAATCGACTCTGAGCGGGCCGGCAGCGTCAGGAGCAGTTTGGCTTCCGGCGACGCGTACATGCTGCCGTAGGTGAGGATGCCGTTGGAAAAGACGAGCATCACCATCAGGGAAGCAAAGAAGGCGTTGAACAACAGCGAGATGACCTCGGCATGCAGCGAATCGAGAAAGGCGAATGCCTCGTGGAACAGCCCATAGAGCGATGCCCAGAAGACGATGCTCAGGAGGATCACCAGCGTGAGCCGCAGTCGGGCGTGGCCGAGCATCCATTGGATGGTTCGCCAGGCCAGCGTCGCCCGGAGGCGGAGGAACACACGAGCCTCTGCATCGTGGGACAACAGCCGAGTGTCACCGGCAAGGAGCGCGGGGGCGGTCATGTCAGCCCTGCTCCCGCGCCGGTTCGGCCGACGGGGAATCGGGCCGGCCCGTCGTGAACTGCAGGTAGAGTTGTTCGAGGCTCGTGCTTTCGATCGCCATGTGTTCGCGAAGTTCCATCACGGTGCCGAGGAACTGCATGCGGCCACGCACCATGACCCCGATCCGATCGGCCATTTCCTCGGCCATGGCCAGCGTGTGCGTCGACATGAACACGGTCATGCCTTGTTGGGTCTTTTCGTGGAGAAGATCCTTCACGATCCGCACACTCCGCGGGTCGAGGCCCACCATCGGCTCGTCGAGCACCAGGACGCTCGGATCGTGCAGGAGCGCTGCGGCGAAGACGAGTCGCTGCTTCATGCCGAGCGAATAGCTCTCCGCGAGGTCATTGGCGAACTCGGCGAGTTCAAAGTGCTCGATCTCCTCGGCGATCCGCCGCGTCGCCACGTGCCGCGGCATGCCGAACATGTCGGCGATGAACCAGAGAAACTCGCGGCCGGTCAGCTTGTCGTAGAGGCATGGTTCGTCGGGCACATAGCCGAGATGCATGTGCGCCTCACGAGGCGAGTGGGCAACGTCGTGACCGCAGACACGAACCGCCCCGCTTGACGGTCGCAGGAGGCCGACGAGCATCTTGATCGTGGTCGTCTTGCCAGCGCCATTCGGCCCGAGCAGGGCGAACAGTTCACCACGGGGAATTGACAGCGACAGGTCGTCGACGGCCAGCTTCCTGCCGTAGCTTCGCGAAACATGGTCAAATTCGATCATCCAGTCTTCCCCTCCTTCAGGGCTGCCGGCGGCGATGCCGTAGGATCGCCCTTCGCCTGGGGATCTCCTCCCGCTTCCTCTTCGTCGATTCGTGCTGCGAGTTGTTGGGCGTCATCGTCGGACCGGCGGACGAACGTGAGCCGGGCACCAAGGAACATCGAATCCTGCTTGAGAACCCGGCCATTCATGTCGACGAGCATCGTGAATCGCGGGTCGTGATGAGGGGCGGTCGGATCGGTGCGATAACAGACCTCGCGCACCCGGGTGAGCGTGTCTTGCCAAAAAAACACCTTTTCTTCGGTGACGTGGGCATGGAGCAGTTCGATCGGTGATCCCGCAGGCCGCAGCGGGCTGTAGGTGGGCACGGTCCACCGCCGTCCGATTGCCAGCCCTGGCATGGTGGCCTGCGGCGAAAGCTCGTCGCCGATCATGACGTCGTCGGGCATCCGCCGCTCGGCCTCATACAGCATGCCGTGGGCATCCACCACGACCGATGCCAGCCCGTCGTTTACCGTGCCCTTGAGGGCGATCTGGCCGGCGGAGCCGGGAATGGCGACGGTCGAGGCGAACGACCGCAACGAACCGTGAGGATCGAGGATGACGGTGCCGCGCGTGTCGAACGGGATCGTGATTCGTCGGTTCATTCCCGGCTGGACAAAGGTCTGCAGCCACAGTGGCAGCATTTCGTCGAGCGGCATGAAGTCGAAGTGCAGCAGGCTCTCCACTTCGAGCCCCCGATCCGGCAAACGCGTGGCCCGGCTGATCGCGTAGCCGACGGGTGCGTCGTTCCACAGCACCGTCCATGCGACCGGGATCAGTTTGTTGTCGGTGGCATACAGTATCTGGTTGCCCGGCGGAGCGCTTTCGCTCCACGACGGGACAATCTTGGCCGTCACGAGCCAGTTCATCGAAATGGCCCAGGCGGCGACGATTCCAGGAATGAGCCATGGGCGGTTCAGCATGCCAATCAATCCTTCGTGTCGGCCTGTGCGACGGAAAATGTTGCCCCATGACTGACACGCCCGGCCGGGGTGCGGCAGCGCTGGTGCATCGCTCCAATCCTTTCAACGGCCTTGCCTTCCAAGTGTATCGCACCCCCCCACGTGTGCGAATATGCGGTGGCTCCGAGATTTGGGCGAGTTCCTGGACACTTGCCGAATTCTCACGCGGAAAGATGTTGGCAGTCCCTTGACGCCGGTCTAAAATTCAGTCCCGTCGTGGGGCCTCGGAGCTTCTCCCATGAATTCACCTGTCTTTTTCCACCAGGGCTGCCCGGTCTGTGGCCGCACGCTGCGGATCGGGGTGCACCTTCTGGGTAGCCGCGTCTTTTGTCAGCACTGCGGCGGTGGTTTTCGCGCCAGCGATGTGTCGCTGTCGCGGGATCAACAAGCCGACGACCGACCATCCCTTTCCGTCGTGGATGAGTTGATCGAACGGGCCGAGTCGATGCTTCAGCGTCAGGGCGATGGCGGGCTGTAGTTCGAAAGATCGATGCCGCTGATGGCGGAGAGGCGTTCCCAGTAGGTGGGAAACGTCTTTCCGACACAGGCTGGGTCGAGAATTCGCACCCCTGGTACCCGGAGGCCTGCCAGGGCAAGGCTCATTGCCATTCGATGGTCGTCATAGGTGGTGATCTCGGCGGCGCGGAGGGGGGACGGATGGATCGTGAGGCCGTCGGACCGCTCGTCGATCGTCGCTCCGAGCTTCCGTAGTTCCACGGCCAGATCGCCGATGCGGTCGGTCTCCTTGTCGCGGATATGGGCCACGTTGCGGATCGTGGTCGGCCCCGAGGCGAAGAGGGCGACGACAGCAAGCGTGGGTACCGTATCGCTGATCGCATTCATGTCGACGTCGATGCCGCCCGAGGCATGCCCGCTCACGGTCACTCCCTCGTCGGGAAGGTCGTGCCACTCCACGGTGCATCCCATCCGCGCGAGGGCGTCGCAGAATCCGACATCGCCCTGCATGCTCGATCGCCCCAGCCCGTCGATGCGAACCCGCCCACCGGTGATCGCCGCCGCCGCTGCGAAGTAGCTGGCTGCCGAGGCATCAGGCTCGATGCTGTAGGCAACGCCGCGGTAGCCAGTCGGTTCGATTCGCCAGGTTCGGTCGTCAATCATCTCACACGTGGCACCGAACGACTCCATGACCCGCCGTGTCATGGCGAGGTAGGGGAGCGATACCAGCCGGCCTGTGAATTCGAGCGTGATGCCATCACGGGTGCAGGGCGCCACCATCGCCAAGCCGCTGGCAAACTGGCTGGAGATGCTGCCTGCGATCCGGGTCGCGCCGCCGATGAGGCCGCTGCTTTCGATCACGACCGGCGGGCAGCCACCCGCGCTTTCAGCGGCCGCCCTGATATCAAGCGACTGCAGAGCCTCCAGCAGGTCACCGATCGGCCGCTTCCGCATCCGTGGTGTGCCGTCGAGTCGGTAGACGCCGTGGCCAAGGCTACAGACCGCTGACAGGAAGCGGATCGTCGTGCCGCTGGCGGCGCAGTCGATGGTGGCGGATCCCAGCGGAATCGCACCACCGCAGCCGGTCACGCGAATCTCACCCCGCGGCCAATCGGCCTCGACACCGATTCCGAGGGCTTGCAGGCCTGCCACCATCACCCGCGTGTCTTGGCTATCAAGTGCGCCTGAGAGGCGGCTTTCGCCGGCCGCGAGGGCGGCACAGACGAGTGCCCGGTTGGTGATGCTCTTGGAGCCGGGCGGACGGATCGAGCCGGTGACGGGGCCGGGGCAGCAGGGGATTTCGAGGCTGGTGACGGGCTGGTGGGGATTCATCAAGAGGCCGCACTGGATGATTGAGTGGCTTGCACGCTCGGGTTGGTTTCACAGTAGAGTAGCGTGATGCGTGGACGTTACGAAGGGCGGCGCCTGTATCGAGCGGAGTTCGGGGCTGCCCATGCCCCGTCGCCGGACGTTCACTCAGGGCATCCTGCCCTTCGCTCACTCGGATGCAGCCGGCGCTTCGCAATCCTTGCTGCGCTTGGCTGCATACGCCGGCTCTGCGGCATGGGCAGCCCCTCACGGATTGCACACGAAGGGACTGCCCGCCTGGAGGGCGGGCCTGCGTAAAGCGAGGATGGTTCTGTGATCCCAGTTACGATTGATCCCGGAAGTTACGACTTCGCGGTTCCTCCGCTCGTGCGATTTGGGTGTGGGCGGATCGGCGAGGTAGGGGAAGTGGCGGCGCTCTATGGCCGTGTGGCGTGGCTCGTCACCGGTGGCAGCAGTTTTGCGGCGAGCGGTGCGCAGGAGTTGATCGCAGAGAGTCTGCGTCGGGCCGGGATGGCCAGTCACCATGTGGCGACCGCGCGGGGTGAGCCAACCGTTGATGATGTCGTGGCCGCGCTCAAGTCACTGCCGCGGGAGCGGGAGGGAGCGGTCGTGATCGCCATTGGTGGCGGGGCGACGATCGATCTGGCGAAGGCCGTGGCGGCGCTGGCGACGAACCTGTCGGCCGAAGAAACCAGCGGCGATCTCGATGCCGCCGTGGTCGATCGGCTCGAAGGTGTCGGCCGCAACCTGCCGATCACCGCCTGGCCTCTGCCGATGGTGGCCGTGCCGACCACGGCTGGCACAGGGACTGAGGCCACCCGCAATGCCGTGATCTCATGCCCCCGGCGGCGCTTCAAGAAAAGCATGCGGAGCCCGATGCTGGTGCCGCGGGCCGCGATCGTCGATCCCGATCTGACCAGGTCGTGCCCCCGGGACACCGTCGTGGCCTCGGGGCTCGACGCCATCACGCAACTGATCGAATCGTTCCTCTGCCGGTTCAAGAAGCCGCTGCCGCGGGCGATGGTACTCGATGCGCTGCCGCGGGCAGTTGCAGCCTTTCCCGACGTGCTCGTTCGTCCATTCGACAGGGCTTCACGTGCCGCGATGAGCCATGCTGCGCTCGTGTCGGGAATGGCGCTTGCCAACTCGGGGCTGGGCATGGCTCATGGCGTGGCCGCTGCGTTGGGGATCGAGTGCGGCACACCGCACGGCCTGGCCTGTGCCGTGATGCTACCGATTACGCTGCGGGTGAATCTCGCAGAGGCCTTCCTTGATTACGCGCAGCTGGAGCGGGCGATCGAGCCAGGCTCGACCCGCGGCGATCAGGCAGACGCGGAGGCGTTTGTCGCCCGTATCGACCGATTGTGCCGCGAGGGCGGCGTGCCGCAGCGGCTCTCCGAACTGGGCCTGCGCGCCGACCGGGTCACCTGGCTGGCTGAAAATTCCCGGGGTGCGAGCCTGCGCGGCAACCCGCGAGAGCTCGACACGGAGACGCTTCAAGGCATTCTGCAGGCCGCGTGGTAGGCGGACGATGAATTTTCCCATCAGCCCGGGGGCTGGTCTGTGTGGGGTTCACAGGTTCAGCAATGCTTCCGCCACACGGTCATCTCGGCGATCGTGTGCTGATGCTTGCGGGCCGTCTCCCGGATGACGAAAGGGACGTCTTCACGGTGGATGAATTGGAAGTCGGGAGAGAGAGCCCGCTCCAGGCCCGCGAACGTCGTCAGCGGCTCTCCGGCCTCGCGAATGCCGCCGAGCCACTTGGCCTTCGGCGTGTAGTCCTCGAGCCACGTGTAGGGGGAGGTGATCACGAGCACGCCTCCAGGACGCAGGCGGCTGCGGATGCTTTCCAGAAAGAGGAGTGGCTCGTAGAGCCGGTCGATGAGGTTGCCGGCAAAGACGAGGTCGTAGTGCGTGAAGATCTCCTTGAGATTGCAGGCGTCGCCCTGCATGAAGTTGACGCGGGCCGCCGTCTCGTCGAGGCCAAGCCGATCGAGCGACACCGATCGCGACACGGTGAGCTCTCCCTCGGTCGGCACTTCATAGAGCACCTCGCCCCCCTGCTGCAGCCGCACACCCGCCTGGATGAAGCGGGCCGAGAAATCGATGGCGTCGACATGTTGGAAATGACGGGCAAACTCCAAAGCTGAGCGGCCCACCGAGCACCCGATATCAAGGCAGCGATCACGGCGATCGGCGGCGATGTGCGGCATCGTCCGCTCGACGCAGGCCCGTGGGAAGTTGGGCACGCCGAGGGCCGAATCGCCATAGTGAAACTCGATGTATTGCGTGACGAGCTGGTCGGTCTCGTAGAGCCGCGAGCCCTCGGTCACCGCCTCGTTGCCCGGCTCTTCCACGATCGTGCGGAAGCCCGCATGCTGGAAGAAGTGGCGGCGGAAGGCATACCGGGCGCTGATCAGGGCCTCGTTGCCGGTCGAGATCCACGAGCCTCCCTTGATGAGGTTGTGGCGGCCGTCGAACGTCGGCACTGAAAAGTCGTCGTAAAGCGGATGCACCTCAAAGCCCTTGAAGGGCATGATCGGCGTACGCGTCCACTGCCAGACGTTGCCGACCACGTCGCAAAAGTCCCCTTGCGGAAAGGCGTCGACAGGCGTGCTCGAGGCGCCGTGCTCCAGGTTGATGTTGCCCGGAGCCGTCTTCCAGAAGGGCTGGTCGGCGGCGACATCGGCAGGCAACGTGTCGCGCAGGGCGTACCAATGCGCCTCGGTGGGCAGTTGGACGTTTTCTCCCGTCTTTTTCGCGAGCCACGCGCAGTAGGCCTGAGCCTCGAGGCAGTTGACTTCGACCGGCCAATCCCGCGGGAGCGGCATCTCGTTGAGGAGATTCCGCTGTGCATAGCCGCCGTCGCACCGCAGCCAAAACCGTGGATGCTCGGCCCGCGTGTAGTGCAGCCAGCCGCGGCCCTCCTCGGTCCACAGCGACTCGTCCCGATAGCCACCGTCATCAATGAAGGCGAGAAAGTCGGCATTGGAGACAAGAAGCCTGGCCGCCCGGAACGCCGGCAGATCGACTTCCTCGGAGCCGTACTCGTTGTCCCAGCCGTAGGTGTGGTCGTCGGACCGCTTGCCGAGGCGGACGGTCGTAGCGGCTACGGGCAGCCATTCGTTGGCCGGCGGCTCGCCTGACTGCTCGTGCATGAACCAGAGCCGTTGCTCGTCGGCAGAGAGCTCGTCGCCCGTGCGGAGTTCGTCCAGCGGCATCATCCGCATGATCACGCTCGAGGTTTCCAGGTGGATCCGCTCATGCTCGATGCCCATCAGGATCACCCAGGCGGGCTGGTCGGGCGTGATGGGCAGCGAGAGCGGCATCGACTGGATGAAGTCATCGATAAACTCCCGCATCGCGGCCCGGTAGCTCCGCACGGTGGCGACGGAGGGCCAGTCGTAATGAGCCGAGTTGAGGTCGTCCCACGACATCTCGTCGACGCCCACCGCCATCATCGCCTCGAGCCGGGCATCGAGCCGGGCGGGAATATAGCGGCCGGCCGTGAGCTTGTTGATGTAGAAGACGGCCGGGTGGGCAAAGTAAAAAATCAGGGGGTGCCGCAGCGGCTCATGCCGCTCATAGTACGAGGCGTCGTCACGAATGAGCGTGAAGAGCCGTTCATAGATTTCACAGGTCTGGTGGAACGCCCGCCGCAGTTCGTCCCGCTTGGCGGCCACCGGATCGGCTGCGGCCGGATCGGCGGTGATCAAGACCGTCTTCGTCGGGGCCAAAGGCGTCGAGAGCGCGGCGAAGCGATCGGCTGCAGGACCCGCGGCGTCGCGGTCGCGGTGGGATTTGGTCGAGGTGCGGCTCATGGGGCACTCCGTACAGAAGGACAAAACGGGAGGCCCGATAGAGGCCGCAGAACCTCATACTTTATCACGAGCATCCAGGCCATTCACCAATTCGTGAGGAATCGGTGTGCTGGCCCCGAGGAGCGACCCGACCACTGCCCCACGATGGCAGTTGTCGCCGCCGCAGCGGGCGTTGGAGACGACCCCTGCCGCGAAATCATCGGCATGCCGCCAGGCGAGATAGAGCGCGGCCGGAAAGGCGTCGGGGATGTAGCAGGCCGAGGAAAGCAGGCCGCCGACCACGTGGCGGTCGGGATTCCTCGCCCACTTCTCGATTTTGGCCGCGGAGATCCAGTCGCTCGCCTCGGCAAGAATCGTCTCCCGCAGGTCGTCACCCTGGCAGACCTTCGAAAGAATCGTGCTGAGAATGTCGGCCGCCTCGATCACGCCGTCGTCCTTGTGGGTGAGGCCCACGTGGAGTCGCACGATCCGCCGCAGGTCGTGGTGCTTCGGCCCGAGCGCCGCCACCAACGCCGGCACCGGCGTGAGCCCGCCGATGTGGACGTCGCGGACTCCGCAGTTGATCGGCTTGCGTCCAGCCGCCAGGTTCGTGAAGAAGTGACGGTGGTACTCCTCCACGTAGGTGTCGCGGTGGCGGCCCGGCGTGAGCATGAAGGCCACGTAGCGGTCGAGCCATTGCTCGGCGTCGTAGTCGCGACGGCTTCGGATGAATTCGTAGAGCGCGAGCGCCAGCTGATAGTTGAGCGTGTTCTCACCGGCGGCGAGGAACTGATGGTAATGGATGCCCCGCTGCCCCCAATACTGCGCCTGCTCCCGGAGGATGTCGGTCTTGTCATTTGGCGGCGTGAAGCTCGACCGCCAGAGGATGCTGTCGGCATGGGGATTCTGCGGTCTCAGATAGGCCACGGTGGTGCTGAGGGAGGGGTAATCGCGGTCGATCGCCTGCTGGTTGTAGTACCAGTGCACTGGCATCGCGACGGCATCAGCCACGAGGCTGCCGAGGAAGGCGTTGCGGGCGGCGGTGTCGGCGGGAGCGGCGGCGATCATGCGAGGATCCTGTCGAAGAAGTTCTTGACGCGGGGCACGGGACAGCGAGTCAGCATCTCGTCGGCCTTGCCATGGGCGAGAATCTGGCCGTCGCCCACGAAGGCGAGGTCGTCGGCCACCCGCCGGGCGAATCCCATCTCGTGGGTGACGAGCACGAACTGCGTGCCCAACGCCTTGAGCTCACCAATCATCTCGAGCACCTCGGCCGTCATCTCCGGGTCGAGTGCCGATGTCGGCTCGTCGAGAAACATCAGCCGCGGCTGGATGACGAGGGCCCGCAGGATGGCGATCCGCTGCTTCTGGCCACCCGAGAGCTGCGCCGGCCGCTTGTGGGCATGGGCCGCGAGGGCAAACCGCTCGAGCGGCTCACGAACCCGTTCGCGGGCCGCCTGCGGCGTGAGCCCGTGCACCTCCACCAGCGGCAGCAGGAGGTTATCGAGCGCCGTGAGGTGGGGAAACAGATTGTAGGCCTGGAAGACCGTGCCGACCGTCTTGCGATATGCCCGCAGGCCGGTCTCCTCACGCGGGAGCGTCATCCCATCGAAGGTCACGCTGCCCGTCGTCGGCACGTCGAGACCGGCGAGAATCCGCAGCAACGTCGACTTGCCCCCGCCCGACGGCCCCACGAGCACCAGCGACTGGATATCACCGGTGGAAAGCTCCAGCCGATCGAGGATCGTGGCGGTGCCAAACCGCTGGGTGAGGTCGGTAATGGTGAGGTTCATGCTCGCTTTAACAAATTCAGAAGGTTCGGGACTGCTCATGCCCCGTCGCCGGACGTTCGCTGCGGCCCTCCAGGCCTTCGCTCTCTCGATGCCAGCTTCGCTTTCGGCATCCATGCCTGCGCTCGCTGACAACGCCGGCTCGCGGGGCATGAGCAGTCCCTCACGGATTCATCAATTATCCTTGGGCTCAAGCACGTCGCTCCAGAAGCGATGCTCCTCGAGCTTCCGCCGATTCCGGCGTTCAGCATCTTGAGGGTGAAGCTGATTTCATGCCTCATATTTATAGCGGTGTTCGAGCCAGCGGCTCGTGGCGGAGAGGGGAAGGGTGAGCAGAAGGTAGCCGGCGGCGAGCGGAAGGTAGCTTTCCAGCGTCGAATAGGTGAATGAGTTGACCTCCTGGGCGGCCAGGGTGAATTCAGAGATCGCGATCACGGAGAGCAGGGAGGAGTCTTTGATGAGGGAGACGAGTTGGCCGGCTATAGGGGGCAGCACGAGCCGGATCGCCTGCGGCAAAATCACCAGCCGCATTGTCTGCCACGGCGTGAGGCCGATCGCTCGGGCGGCATCCCGCTGGGTGGTTGGGATCGCCGCGAGTCCGCCGCGGAAGATCTCGGCCATGTAGGCGCCGCTGAACAGCGACAGGATCAGCACACCCACCACGAACCGGTTTTCCAGTCCGACGGCGCTGGCCACTACGTAGAAGCCGATCAGCAGTTGCACGAGCAGCGGCGTGCCGCGGACTAGCTCCACATAGACGCGGCCGATCGCCTCCGGCAGCGAGTACTTGGCTTGCAGCAGCAATGCCGCTACGAGGCCGATGAGGCTGCTGCAGACCAGCGCCGCCAGGCTGATCCCGACGGTCGTCAGCCAGCCCTGGAGGAACTTCTGCCGGTATTGCCACACGGCTGCCCAGTTCCACGTGTAGTCGACTTGTGCAAACGCCACCGCGATGCCGACGGCCAGCACAGTGACGACGACGAGATGAGCGAGCCAGCGTGGCATAGGGAGCACAGGCATCGGCCTGTTGATTGTTCGTGCTTTCTTCTCGATGGTGCGGGCTCAGGGTTGCCCGAATCACATCGCCGGACGTTCGCTACGGCCATCCAGGCCTTCGCTCACTCGATGCCAGCTTCGCTTTCGGCATCCTGCCTGCGCTTGCTGACAACGCCGGCTCCATGATTCGGGCAACCCTTCGCTGAGTACTGGATCAAAGTGCGGATCTGTTGAATGAACAGGAGCGAGTTTAAGAAACGATCATCAGTCTGTCAGAAATAAAACGGGATACCTTGGTCCTTGAAATAGGCCTTCTCCTCGGGCAGGAATTCGTCACCGAGCTTTTCGAATCCGTTAGCTTCGCGAAAGGACTTGAGGAAGGCGTTGACGTCGCTGCGGAGTGAATCGTCGCCGGGGCGGAGGCCGACGGCCCAGGTTTCTTCGCGGAAGGGCCGGAGAAGTGCGCGGGTCGTGTCGGGGTGCCGCTTGTTGTTCTGGTAGACGGAGAGCGAGTCGTAGATGAAGGCGTCGGCCTTCCCCTGCGCCACCTCCATCACGGCGGCCGACTCTTTGTCGAGCACGAGCAGCTTCGCCTGCTTGATTGCCTGCGCCGCGTACTGGTGACCCGTTGTGCCCTTCTTCACGGCGACTACCCGGTCCGGCTGATCCAGTTCGGCCGCCGCGGTCACCGGCGAGTCCTTTGCTACGAGCAGTGCTAGCCCCGTCTTCAGATAGGGATCGGAAAAGGCGATCGATTGGGCACGTTCCGGCGTGGCTGTCATCGACGAGATGATGCAGTCGATCTTGCCCGTCTTGAGCGCGGGAATCAGGCCGTCGAACGTGATATTTTCGATGACGAGGTCACGGCCGAGATGGGCAGCCAGCGCTTCGGCCAGCCGCACACTCACGCCGGTCGGTCG
>CAZODJ010000011.1:0-32072 GCA_964578555.1 uncultured Candidatus Kuenenia sp. | reverse complement strand
AGCAAGGTGGCCAGCAGCAGGGTGGCCAGCAGCAGGGTGGCCAGCAGCAGGGTGGTCAGCAGCAGGGTGGCCAGCAGCAGGGTGGCCAGCAGCAGGGTGGCCAGCAGCAAGGTGGCCAGCAGCAGGGTGGTCAAAAACGTGAAGGAGCCCAGCAACAAGGTGGGCAGCCAGCCGCGGATGGCCAGCAGATCAGTCAGAAGGGCGAGTCGCGCGGTCAACCGGGAGGCGAAGGGGCGGCAGGTGAGGACGGTCCTGAACGACAGGGAGGCACAAAGCCCGGTGAGTCGTCCGCCGGTCAGCCCGGAACGGCAGGTGAAGGAAAAGAGTCAGGAGAAGGAAAGCAGCCAGGCGAAGGAAACCAGCCAGCAGGTGGCGGCCAGCCGGTGAAGCAGTCAGGTAACGGCCAGCCGCGAGGCGGCAGCGAGACGGGTGACGGCGCTCTGGGCGGTGGCGATGGCACGCCACAGAAGATCGACCGCCCTGACCTGGCGGGCGAGCGGGAGAAACGGGAAATGGAATGGGGTGACGAGGACCTCTCGCACGCCCGTAATTCCGCCGATCTCGCCGTGGAACACCTGCGCGATTCGGTTGCTGCCGGCGAGACCGATGTGCTCGACGCACTGGGCTGGACTCGCGATCAGGCCCAGGCCTTCATCGATCGCTGGCAGGCGATGCGCCGGCTTGCCGACAGCGACGATCCCCGGCAGCGCGGCGAGTTTGAGAGGGCGGTTCGCAGCCTGGGTCTGCGGCCCGGCGGCGTGCGATCGTCTCGTGACGTGCCAGCCGACGTACAAGGGGGCCAGGCCGAGGGCCGCCGCAGCCGCCCGCCCAGTGAATATCGCGAGCAGGTGCGGGCCTTCCTCCAGGGCACGAGCGGCGAATGAATCGCATCTGCAGCGACATGTTCGAGGGGCCGAGGTATCTCGTCGCCTTCAGCCCCAAGCGGGTGCCGCACTGCTTCACCGACGTGCTGATCCTCGGTGGCGGCTTGGCCGGTCTGCGGGCCGCCTTGGCGGTCGATCCACGACTGTCGGTCACCGTCGTTACGAAAGACGACCTGCGGGGGTCCTCCAGCCAGTGGGCGCAAGGGGGTATTGCCGGTGTCGTCGATCCCGAGGACCGGTTCGACAACCACGTGGCCGACACGCTCACCGCCGGGGGCGGTCTGTGCCACGAAGACGTGGTCGATGCGGTCATCCGCGAGGCTCCCATGCGGATCAACGAGCTGATCGCCTGGGGCACGCGATTCGATGCCCGCGATGGTGCACTGGAGCTGGGCCGCGAGGGTGGCCACAGCCATCACCGCATCGTTCATGCGCTCGGTGATGCCACCGGCCGCGAGGTCATGCGAGCCGTGATCGAGCGAACGCGGACGCTCGACAATCTCGAGGTCTGGCCCGACACCTTCACGATCGATCTCGTCACGCACGAGGGGCGGTGTCGCGGGGCGCTCGTCTGGAACCAGGCCCACGGAAAGACGCTCGTGTGGGCGAAGCGAACCATTCTCGCCACGGGCGGCGTTGGCCAGATCTATCGCGAGTCGACCAATCCCCCGGGGGCCAGCGGCGACGGGATCGCTCTCGCCTGGCGGGCCGGCGCTGAAATCCGCGACATGGAGTTCATGCAGTTTCATCCCACGGTGCTCTACATCGCCGGTGGCGCCCGCAGCCTGATCACCGAGGCTGTGCGTGGTGCCGGGGCGCATCTTGTTGATCGCGAGGGGCATCGCTTCATGCCGGACTTCGACGATCGGGCGGAGCTCGCCCCGCGGGATGTCGTCTCCCGAGCGATCACCGAGGTGATGCACCGCACGCATCACTCCAATGTCTATCTCGATCTCTCACACCTCGATCCGGTGATGGTGCGACAGCGGTTTCCTGGCATGGCGGAGACCTGCGCGAAGTTTGGCCTTGATCTGGCTCGCGACCGCATTCCGGTGCGGCCCGGTGCCCACTACATGATCGGCGGCGTCACGGTCGACGACTGCGGTCGAACAAGCGTGCCCGGCCTGCTCGCCGCTGGTGAGGTCACCTCCAGCGGCCTGCACGGCGCCAATCGCCTGGCCAGCAACAGTCTGCTCGAGGGGCTGGTGTACGGAGCCCGTGCCGGTGAGACGGCCAGTGCCGAAGTGGTCGCCGAGGGGGGCACGCTCGACCGTGACGTGTTTCACGTGCCGGCGATCGCCAATCCCAAACAGGATGGCCCGACCACGGCAGCCGCCTCGGAAGGGCTCGATCTGGGCGACATTCGCAATTCGCTGCGGGCGCTCATGTGGCGGCAGGTCGGCGTCGAGCGAAACGGCCCGCAACTTGCCGAGGCCCTCGAGGCCGTCGAGGGATGGTGTCGGTATGTGCTGCCGCGTCAATTTGCCGATCCCTCCGGCTGGCAGCTCCAAAACATGCTGCAGGTGGCGAGGCTGATGATCCGTGGAGCGATCGCCAGGAAAGAAAGCCGCGGTGTCCACTGCCGCAGCGATTACCCGGAAGCCGAGGAGAACTGGCGGGAGCACATTGGCTGGCAGCGTGGCCACAGCGAGCCGCACATGGAGCGGGTGTCGTCGGCTGTCCCGCCCCCCGAGTCGGCCGCTACGATCCCGTGATTCACGGGGTGAGCGGACACCCGGCCGAGGCCGAATGGCCGCTGGGGGATTGCCGCGGATCGCCATCGTGTGAAAAATACCCGGTCGGATCCGGCCCGCGAGGGTGTCATGCCGGTTCCACCGCAAGGAACAGCTGTGATGACCGATGCTTCCGCGAGCCCGCCGGCGATGATCGAGGCCGACGGGCTGACCAAATACTATGGCCAGTTCATCGCGACGGAGGACATCTCCTTTCGCGTCGCCCGTGGCGAGATCGTCGCCTTCCTCGGACCCAACGGCGCCGGCAAGAGCACGACCATGAAGATGCTCACCGGCTACCTGGCTCCATCCGCGGGCACCGCCCGGATTGCCGGCTACGACATGTCGACCGACCGGCTCAAAGGTGCGGCCCACCTCGGCTACCTGCCGGAAAACGGCCCCCTCTATCCGGACATGACGCCCCGCAGCCTGCTCGAGTTCTTCGCCGACGCGCGGGGTCTTTCGGGCACGTATCGCGAGGAGCGGATCGAGGCGGTGGTGAAGCAGTGTGAGTTGGGAAGCGTGATCGGCAAGGCGATCGGCAAACTCTCCAAGGGGTATCGGCAGCGGGTGGGCATGGCACAGGTGCTCCTGCACGAGCCTGACGTGCTGATTTTGGACGAGCCGACCAGCGGCCTCGATCCCAATCAGATCCGCGAGGTCCGCGACACGATCCGCCGGCTCGGCCAGCAGAAGACGATTCTTCTCTCCACGCACATCCTCCAGGAAGTCGAAGCGATGGCCGACCGCGTCATCCTCATCGCTGAGGGACGGCTGCGGTTCGACGGCACGCCCACCGAGTTGCGTCGGGACGGCCGCAGCCTCGACGAACGGTTCCACGAACTCACCCGGAGCGGCGCGGCCTGAAGCCGGCCAAAGGATTTTCACCCATGAAGTGGCACGTACTCGACGCGGTCTTCAAGCGGAATTTCGTCTCGTATTTTTCCAACCCCACCGGCTACGTTTTTATTTGCGTGTTCGTGCTGCTGGGGTCGTTGGCCGCTTTCTGGCCGCCTGAATTTTTCAACTCCAACCTCGCCAACCTTGACCAGCTCAACCGTTACCTGCCCTTCATCCTGCTCGTCTTCGTGCCCGCCATCACCATGAGCGTGTGGGCCGACGAGCGGCGGCAGGGCACCGACGAACTGCTGCTGACGATTCCGGCGAGCGACTGGGAGGTGGTGTTTGGCAAATACCTGGCCGCGGTCGGCATTTACACGGTGGCCCTGCTGTTCTCCTGCGTCTGCAATCTCGTCATCCTGCTCCGCTGGGGCACGCCCGACGGCGGCCTGTTTCTCTCCAACTACCTCGGGTACTGGTTCACCGGGCTGGCGATGCTCGCCATCGGAATGGTGGCCAGCTTTCTGACGAGCAACCTCACGGTGGCTTTCATCCTGGGCCTCTTGTTCAACGCACCGCTCGCCGTCGCCGACCAGGCCAGCAGTGTGATGGGACCGCGGCTGGCCGAGCGGGTGCGCGGCTGGAGCCTGGCCGAGCACTTCTCCGACTTTGGCCGCGGTGTGCTGAGCCTGTCGAGCATCGCCTACTTCCTGGGGATTGCCGCGATCTGCCTCTACATCGCGATGGTGCTCATCGGTCGGCGGCATTGGACCGGTCGCCGGGATGGCAACCAGATGGGTGTGCACTACCTCGTGCGCACGCTGGGCGTCGCGGCGGCGGCGATGGGGGCGGTGCTGCTCTTCCGTGGGATGGACGTTCGTGCCGACCTGTCGGCGGAGCGGATCAGTTCGCTGGCCCCCGACACACGGCGACTCCTGAACACGCTCGAGACACCGCGGCCGATTGATATCACGGCCTACGTCAGCCCGACGGTGCCTGAGGACTATGCCCAGACGCGGCTCACGCTCCTCAACATGCTGCGGCAGTTCCAGCGGCTCGGGCGCGGGAAGGTACAGGTCGCCGTGATCGATACCGAGCCCAAGACCGAGGCGGCCTCGTTGGCGAGCCAGCAATTTGGCATCGAGCCGGTGACGGTCCTTTCCCGGGTGCGGGGTGCCTACCGCGAGGAGGAGATCTTTCTTGGCTGTGCGATCCAGTGCGGTCTGGAGAAGGTGGTGGTGCCGTTCTTCGACAAGGGAACGCCGGTCGAATACGAGTTGATCCGATCGATTGCGACTGCCGCCCAGCAGAAGCGGAAGCGGCTTGGTGTGCTCACGACCGATGCCAACCTCTTTGGCGGCTTCGACATGGCGACCGGTCAGCAGCAGCCGCGGCAGGCGGTGCTTGAGGAGCTTGAAAAGCAGTACGACGTGGTCCAGGTCGACTCCGCGGCGCCGATCACGGAGACCTACGACGTGCTCCTGGCCGTGCAGCCCTCATCGCTGGGGCCGGAGCAGATGGGGCATTTCGTCGCAGCCGTGCAGGCCGGACAACCGACGGCCATCTTCGAGGATCCGCTCCCGGTCTTGATGATGGGCGTGCCTGGCACATCGCAGCCGCGGCGAAGCCCGATGGGGCCGATGGCGATGTTCGGTCCCCAGGGGCAGCCAAAGGGTGACTTGAATCAGCTCTGGCAGGCGCTCGGCGTCAATCTGTCTTCGGGGGGGCGGCCGGCGATGGGGCAGACGGGTTCCGATCCGTTCGTCATCTGGCAGGACTACAACCCGCACGTCAAGCTCGAACTGCCGAGCGAGTTTGTCTTCATCGACACCAACCTGAGCGAGGTGGAGAAGGGCAGGTCGGTGGCCGGCTTCAACGAGTCGCAGCCGATCACGGCCGGGCTGCAGGAAGTGCTCTTTCCGTTTCCGGGCGGGCTTTCCAAGGACGATGCCGCCAACATCGAGTGGGTGCCGCTGGTGCAGACTGGCACACGGTCGGGCACGATCGAGGTCAACCAGATCATGGCGAATCCAGGCGACATGCGGGCGTTGCGAAACTTCGAACAGCCGGGCAAGCAGGCGATGGTGCTTGCCGCCCTCATCGAACGACAGCCGACGACCGACACGAGCGAGAAAAGCGGGGAAGAAGCGGGTGCGGCTCGGCCGATTCGGGCGGTGGTGGTCACCGACATCGACCTCATGGATGGTCGGATTTTCGGGCTGCGGAACCGCCCCGACGAGGTCTTCGGCCTCGACTTCGACAACGTCACGTTTGTGTTGAACATTCTTGATCACCTCGCCGGTGACGACCGATTTCTGGAAATTCGCAAGCGAAAGCCGAAGCATCGCACGCTCGAGCGGATCGAGGACACCGTGGCCGAGTCGCGAGAGCAGGCCGATCTCCAGCGGGCAGCCTACCTTGCAGAGTTTGACAAGGCTGAGCGGGATGCCAACTCGGAGATGCAAAAAGAGATCGGTGAGTTCGAGCAGAAGATCAAGGACATGGAGGCGCAGGGAGACAGCGATCCACAGGCGGCAATGCAGGCCGTCCAGCAATTGGCCAGTCGACAGCGACTGGCCCAACGGCGGCTCGACACGAAGATCGAGCAACTGAAGCGGAAGCGGGACGCCGAGGTCGACGCCGTAGAGCGAAAGTTGGAGAGCAAGATCCGGCAGGAGCAGGATCGGCAGAAGTGGCTGGCCGTGCTGTTGCCGCCGATACCGCCCCTCGTGGTGGCCTTCATGGTGTTCTTCCGACGCCGGGCCAAGGAGCGGGAAGGCGTGGCGAAATCACGGCTGCGATGATCGCCAACGGAACGAAACCAGATCCCTTTCGGAGAGTTTTGTGATGGATGAGCACAGTGCCACCGATCCCATGTCGCCCGTGATGCGAAAGACCGCTGTCTTCGTGCTGGCGGGCCTTGGGATGCTGCTGTTGGGTGCGATCGCCCAGCCGCGGTTCAAGAGCCGCGACGTGCAGCCCGAAGCCGAGCGATTGCTGTTTCCCGAGTTTTCCGACGCGGGCAAGGCGGCCAGTCTGGAGATCCTCAGCTACGACGACGAGTTGGCGACGCTGCAGCCCTTCAAGGTGGTGCAGTCGGGTGGTGTGTGGGTGCTCCCGTCACAGCAAAACTACCCGGCCGACGCCAAGGATCAGCTTGCCGTGGCCGCCACCGAACTCATCGACCGGCCGATCCTGGAGGTGGTGAGCACGTCGCCGGGTGATCACGAGACCTATGGTGTGATCGAGCCTGATGCCGACAAGATCAAGCCGGGCATGACGGGTGTCGGTCAACTGGTGGAGATCCGCGACGCCGCAGGTACGAAGCTTGCACGCTTGATCATCGGCAAGGAAGACAGGCAACCCGCCGGTGCCGATGGCGGACGCACGCTGCGGTTTGTTCGCAAGGCGGGGCAGGATCCGGTCTATCGAGTAGAACTCGACACGTCGAAGTTCTCGAGTCGATTTGGCGACTGGATCGAGAAGGATCTGCTCCAACTCTCGCCGTGGGATGTCCGGAAGATCGTCCTCGATGACTACACGCTCGGGGCCGTCGAGTCGAACGGGCGACTGATGGTCGATCAGCAGCGAAAGAGCCGGATCGACCTCACCTATGACGACAAGGAGGGAAAATGGTCGCTGGCGTCGCTCGAGGTCTTCGGCGACGACAAGAAGGCGAAAGAAGAGTCGCTGGTCGATGATGAGGAACTGGCCTCGGCCAAGCTCAACGACCTCCGCAACGCCCTCGGTGACCTCAAGATCATCGACGTCGCCCGCAAGCCTTCGGGGCTGAGCGCCGACCTCAAGGCGGCGGAGCAGTTCACCGGGGATCCCGAGGCGGTAGCGTCGATGCAGCAGCGGGGCTTCCTGCCCCTGCAAAGCGGCGAGATCCTCTCGACCGACGGCCAGACGATCGTGGGCATGAAGGATGGCGTGGAGTACGTGCTGCGGTTTGGTGCTCCGACCACGGCGGTCGAGGGGCAGTCGGACGTCGGCAAGAAGGCCGATTCGAGTGCCGATGGCGGGGAGACAAGCGGTCGCTACCTGCTGGTGATGGCTCGCTACAACGAAGCGATTCTCCCGAAGCCTGAGCTCGAGCCAGTGCCTGACCTGCCGGAGGCCGGTGAGGCGGCGAAGAAGAAAGAGAGCGACAAGACAGCTGACACGAAAGAGCAGGCTTCCAAGGATGACAAAACGGCCGGCGAGACGAGCACCGATGGCGCTGCCGACGCTTTGAAGAAAGCCGACGAGGAGGAGGCCAAGGCCCAGGCGGCTGTTGAGGAACGCCGGCGGGTGGAGCGCGAGAACCGCCGCAAACAGGAGGAGTACGACGACAAGGTGAAGGCCGCTCAAAAGCGGATCCGCGAACTCAACGCCCGGTTTGCCGATTGGTATTACGTGGTTTCCGATGCGGAATGTCAGAAGATTCGTCTTGGCCGGGATGCGGTCATCCAGAAGAAGCCGGCCGACGACAGCAAATAACCGCAGCGGCAACCGATGTCCGAAATCCTCACCTCGCCGCGCCATTCCCGCTTCGGTCGGGCCGTGGGGTTTCGGCTCGCCGGTATCGGTAGCTATGTGCCGGCGTCGGTCGTGACGAATGCCGACCTGGCCCACCTCGGCTGTGATCCACAGTGGATCGTGGAGCGGTCGGGCATTCATCAGCGGCGGCATGCGCCCCCGGAAATCGCTACGAGCGATCTTGCCACGGCGGCGGCTCGAGAGGCGATCGCCATGGCCGGCGTCGATCCGGCGGCGATTGATCTGCTCGTGCTCGGCACCTTTACGCCCGATATGTGCATCCCTTCGACGGCGTGCATCGTGCAGGAGGCGCTCGGTCTCGACGCCCCGGCGATGGATGTCACGGCGGCCTGCGCCGGCTTCGCCTATGCGCTGGTGACGGCGTCGCAATTCCTGGCAGCCGGCACGAGTCGCCTCGTGCTCGTCGTCGGCGCCGACACCAACTCCCGTGTGGTCGATCCGGCCGACATCAAGACCTGGCCACTCTTCGGCGACGGTGCCGGCGCGGTGCTGCTGGAGGCGACCGGCGCCCCGGATCGCGGTCTCCTCGCCTCCGCCCTCGGCTCCGATGGTCGTGGGGCGGGCCTGCTCGCCTGCCCCATGAGCGGCTCCCGGCGGCCGATCACGGCCGAGGGAGCGGCCCGGCGGGAGCAGTTCATGCAGATGGACGGCCGTGCGGTCTTCAAGTGGGCCATTCGGCTGGTCGAGGAGAACGTCCGCCACGTCGTCCAGCACTCGGGACTGCCGCTGGAGGCAATCGACCTGTTCGTGCTTCACCAGGCCAACGCCCGCATCATCGAGGGAGCGCGAGCGGCGCTCGATGTTCCTGCCGAGAAGATGGCGATCAACCTCGATCGCTTCGGCAACACGTCGAGCGGGTCGATCCCGCTGGCCCTCGACGAGGCCTGGCGGGCCGGCCGCGTCGGGCCGGGCAGCACCGTCGTAGTGTGTGGCTTCGGCGGCGGGCTTGCCTGGGGGAGTGCCGTGTGGAGGTTGTGATGATGACCCTCCTGCTTCACTCGCCCAACCGGCCGGGACGGCAGATGTCTTCTCGCGGAGGAACTTCCTCGCTTGCCCGTCGCATGGCGGGTGCCACCCGCTGCGGCTCGAAAGTTCCTAACGCTCGTCGAGCATCCGCCGATCCCGGCCTTCACCAAACAAGAATCCCAGGCGTTTCCCAGCTTCATCATGGATATGGGCGAGGGGTTGCCCGTGCCACGGAGCCGGCGTTGGCAGCAAGCGGAGGCAGGATGCCGAAAGCGCAGCTGGCATCGAGCGAACGGAGGGCACGATGCCCGTAGTGAGCGTCCGGCGATGTGGCACGGGCAACCCCTCGCCGCGTCACCAACCCGGGCATGCGCTCCTCAACGACCTCCTGACTGCCTCCAAAGAAAGGTGCTCTTGATGAATGCTCCAGCCGTAAAGACGTTGCCCGCGCGGAAGGATGTGTCCGTGGGGGATACCTGGGATCTGGCCAGCCTGTTTCGCTCGGATGCCGAGTGGGAGGAGGCGCTCGGGGCGTGGGAGAAGCGAATTCCGGGGTATGAGGCGTTTGCCGGCACGCTTGCGTCGAGTGCGGAGCGGCTGGCCGAGTGTCTGGCGTTTGATCTGCAGATGGATCGCGAGGGCGACCGGATCGGCACCTATGCCCATTTGCGGGCCAGCGAGGATCAGGCGGCCCCTGAAGCGCAGCGAATGGTGGGCCGCTTTCAGCACGTGGCCACGCGGGCCGGTGAGAAGGCAAGCTTTATTCGCCCCGAGATCATGGCGATTCCCGCGGCCACGCTCACCGAATGGCTTGGCCGGCCCGCGCTCGCCGACTGTCGGCTCCTTGTCGAACGGCTGGTGCGGACGCGGCCGCACGTGCTCTCGGAGCGTGAAGAAAAGCTCCTTGCGATGCAGGGGACGTTTGCCGGGACGGCAGGCAAGGTGTTTCGGCAGCTCACCGACGCCGATCTGAAGTTTGGTGCGGTCGCGAATGGACGGGGAGAGCAGGTCGAGCTCTCCAATGCCACGTTCGTCACACTCCTCCACGACACCTCGCCCGGGGTTCGTCGCACGGCGTTTCATCAGTTCTACGACCAGTATCAGGCCCACGCCAATACGCTGGCCGCGACGCTCTCCGGCTCCAACGAGCGAGATGTCTATGCCGCGCGGGTGCGAAACTATCCCAGCGCCGTCGAGGCGGCGCTCTTTGCCGACAACGTGCCGTTGGCCGTCTATGATCAGCTGATCGCTGCGGTGCGGGCTCACCTGCCGGCCGTCCATCGGTACTACGATCTGCGGAAGCGGGTGCTCGGGCTCGATGCGATCCACCACTACGACTGCTACGTGCCGCTCGTGCCGGAGTTGGAGCAGCGGCATACCTGGGAGCAGGCGGTCGCTGTCGTGATCGAGTCACTGCGGCCGCTCGGGCAGGACTACTGCGCGCGGCTGGAGCAGGGCTTGCGGGGCCGCTGGTGCGACCGCTATCCCAACACGGGGAAGCAGTCGGGTGCCTTCAGCTCGGGAACCTACGACTCCGACCCCTATATCCTGATGAATTTTCAGGAGGAGGCGATCGAGCACGTCTTCACGCTGACTCATGAGGCCGGCCACTCGATGCACACCCGGATGTCGAGCGAGGCTCAGCCCTACCAGTATTCTGGTTACACGATCTTCGTGGCCGAGGTGGCCAGCACGTTCAACGAGCAGCTGCTCACGCGGCTCCTTCTTCAGCGGGCCAGTTCGCCCCTGGAGAAGGCGGCGATCATCTCCCGCGAGATCGACTCGATCCGGGCGACGATCGTGCGACAGACGATGTTCGCCGAATTCGAGCGAAAGAGCCACGCGTCGGTGGAGGCGGGCGAGCCACTCACGCTCGAGCGGATCCGGGGCATTTACCGCGAGTTGCTCGACGCGTACTTTGGCCCACGGTTTGCGATCGACGCCCAACTGGAGCTGGAATGCCTGCGAATTCCGCACTTCTACAACGCCTTCTACGTGTACAAGTACGCCACCGGACTGGCGGCCGCGATCACGCTGG
Organism: uncultured Candidatus Kuenenia sp.; assembly: GCA_964578555.1. Lineage (GTDB taxonomy): Bacteria > Planctomycetota > Planctomycetia > Pirellulales > UBA1268 > CACORA01. The sequence goes on along the minus strand of CAZODJ010000011.1, from coordinate 21,069 downwards.
CCAAGAAGGTCGCCGAAGGAGGGCCCGCGGAACTGGCCGCCTATCAGGCGTTCCTGCGGGGTGGCTGTTCGAAGTGGCCGCTCGATCTTCTGCGAGATGCCGGCGTTGACCTCGAGCAGCCCGAGCCCGTCGCCACGGCCCTCACGCGGTTCGGTGAACTCGTCGACGAGTTGGATGGGTTACTGTGAGAGGCGGCGGGCGAGGGTGACGAGGGTTCGCACGAGCGTACCGGTGCCGCCGCCGTCGATCCATGGCTTCGGCTTCTCCGCGAAGGCCGGTCCAGCGATGTCAATGTGCGTCCACGGGATGCTGCCCACGAACCGCTCCAAGAATTTGGCGGCCGTGATCGCGCCCCCCCAGCGGCCTTCGCCAACATTCTTGATGTCGGCCACCTCGCTTTTGATCTGTTCGTCGTACTCGGAGAACATCGGCAGTTGCCAGACCGGCTCTCCCATGGCTCGAGCGGCGTCGGCAACGGCGTCGCACAGCGGCTGATCGTTGGTGAACAGTCCCGCCACGTCGAGGCCGAGGGCCACCACGCAGGCGCCGGTAAGCGTTGCCGCATCGACGATTCGCTGCGGACCGAGGCCGCGCACCACGTCGAGCACGTCGGCTAGAACCACACGGCCCTCGGCGTCGGTGTTGTGGATTTCGATCGTCGTGCCGCTGCGGGCGGTGATCACGTCGCCGAGTTTGTAGGCGGCCGGACCGGTCATGTTTTCGACGAGGCCGATCGCGGCGACCAGATTGATCGGCAGCTTCAGGGCTGCGATCGTGGCGGCGGCGGCGAGCATCGTCGCCCCGCCGGCCATGTCACACTTCATCGTCAGCATGCCCTCCGACGGCTTGAGCGACAGGCCGCCGGAGTCGAAGGTCACCCCCTTGCCGACCAACGCCAGATCGGGCGGAGTATCGCCGCCTCGGCCTCGGTACGTGAGGAGCACCAGTCGGGGTGGACGGGCGCTGCCGCGGCCCACGGCGAGCATCGCCCGGCAGCCTTCGCGGGAGAGTTGATGCTCGTCCCAGATCTCGACCTGCATCCCGGTCTGCCCGGCGACCGTGGCCGCCTGCTCGGCAAACGATTCCGGGTAGAGGTCATCGGGTGGCAGATTCACCAGGCGGCGGGCGAGGTTGACGCCGTCGCCCAGGACTGTGCCCCGGGCCACTGCCTCGGCTGAGGCGCCAATCCAGAGCGTCTCACCAAAGGGCGTCCGCTTCTTCTCCGCACGGTAGAGATCCTGGCCCACCATGCCGGTGATTGCTCCGGCCACAGCCTGCTCGGCCTGCGCATCCGACCAGGAACTCTCCTGGAGAAACGCCACCTTCGCCCGCGGCCGGGCGGCCACGATGCGTGCGGCTGTGGCAGCGGCACGGAAGCAGGTGCCGAGATCCACCTCCTCACGTTTTCCCAGGCCGACCACGAGCAACTGCCCTGCCTTGAGGCCGGGGGGCGCCAACAAGGGCACGCTCTCATACCGTTTCCCCGTGATATCACCGCTGTCAGCCAGCCGCGTGAGGAGACCGCCAGTCGCCCGATCGACCTCGGCCGCCATGCCAGCAGCCACGCCCCCTTCGGTCATGAAGACAACGACCACGTCGGCCACCATCGTTTCGAGTGCTGCCGCCGGCGCCGCGTTCACCGTCGTCGCCTGCCCATCAAACGCCATCTCTCGCATCATGCCTTGACTCCTTCGATCAGTCTGAACTTGTTGTTGTGGTTTTGTTGTAGTGATTTTGCCCGCTCAGGCTAGCACCAGGACCGAGGGAGGCTCGGGGGTCGGCGAACGCTCGAGGAGCCTTGGCGTATCCTCGCCCGGCGACGAGACTTTTGCCGCCCCCGAGCCGGTTTTCTGACAAGTCGTTAGCTTGTCAACCAGGTTTGTTACCGCAAAGCTGCCCTCCCAGCAGCGTCAGTAGCACTGGCAGCACGACGAGATTCCCCAAGAGCCCACCGATGAGCGTGAGGCAGGAGAGCGTGCCGAAGGAGACGGTCGGGATGAAGCCGCTCGTGGTGAGGGCGAGGAATCCGACCACCAAGGCCAGCGTTGAAAAAATCATCGCCCGTCCGGCCGTCTGGTGGGCCGTCTCCAGGGCGGCGTGGAAGGCGTCGCCGTTGTGCAGGCGATGGCGGAAGGCGGTGATGTAATGGATCGAGCTGTCGACCGAGAGGCCCATCGAGACCGCGGCGATCATGGCCGTCCCCATGTTGACGGGCGTGCCGATCCAGCCGAGTAGGCCGAGGACGACGAAGATCGGCAGGGCGTTGGGCACCAGTGCCACAATCCCGAGGAGTGGGCTTCGAAAGGCCAGCGACAGCAGGAGAAAGATGCCGGCGGCGGCGAGCAGGAACGTGAACCATTGGTCGGAAATCATCCGATCGACGAGCTGGGCCAGGAGCACGAAGAAGCCGGTCACTTCACCAGGCGGCTCGTCATCGTCACCGGGAAACTCCTCCGCCACCACCTGCCGCACCTGGGCGATGATCGATCGCTTCACCTCCGCCGGCTGCCGTTCCCGGGCCCGCAGCATGACCCGCAGCCATCGCGAGCCGTCACGCGGATCGGTACCGATGAGAGAGCGACCCAACTGGGGAAGCTGGGTCTCCAAGAGCGAGATGGCCCGGGAGATGATCCAGCTGCCGAGCCTCGTCTCCTCGAGCCGCTCCAGCGAGACTGGCGACACCGCCGCCATCACGTCGGCCACGCTCATCACCTTGGTGAGGGCCGGCACCTGGTCTCCGGCGGGTCCGGCCACCGTCACATCGTCGCGGAGCCGCTTCTCGAGGCGGGCCACCCGCGAGAGCGCCGTGCCGTCGATGTCTTCGCCGACTGGCACGAGCACGTCCCATACGCCGGCGCCGCCAAGCCGCGACTCGATCATGTCGTAGGATGCGACGATGGGGCTCGAGGCACGAAAGTTCTTGGTGAAGTCGGTCTCCACGGTGAGCCAACGCATGCCGGCCACGGCCACCGCCACGATCGTGATCACCGCGCCAAGGATCGGCAGCGGATGGCGGACGATCCATTTCACAAGGGTGTCGAGGCTGCGTTCCAACGCCCCCTCACCCCAGGCCTGACGTGGGTCGCTCGTGAATCGGCCGGCCAAGGCCAGCCACGGTACCACAAGGGCCACCGCCACGAGCACCATGCCGGCGCCAATCGCCGTCATGATTCCGAAATCGTGGACCGGACCGACGCGGCTGGAAATGAGGGCACCGAAGCCGATCACGTCGGTGGCGATCGCGCCGACCACCGGCCAAAAGAGCGTGGCAAACGTCCGCACGAGAGCCGTCTCTGGATCGAGCCCCGCTTCGCGATGCTGGCGGAAGCCGATGATGACATGAACCGTGGTCGCGATGGCCACGACGGTCACCATCGCCGAGAGCATCGTCGAGACCATCGTCAGTCGCAGGCCGGCGACGGCGAGTATGCCGCGGGTGCTCCAGAGGGCGAGGAGCACGACGGCCAACGGCACGATCAGCCAGCGGATGCTCCGAAAGGAAATCAGCAGCACGAGTCCCGCCAGCAGGCCGGCCGTGGTACCCAAGAGGTTGCCGTCGCGCTGAAGCATGGCGAAGCCGTCGCGGAGCATCACTGGTTCACCGGCCACCGTCCCCGCAGGAAACTCCCGCATGCAACTCCGAATTTCATCGATCGCATCGGCCCGCGAGGTGGTGCGGGCTGTCAATGCCGATGTCGAGTCGTCAGGCGGCTTGAGCACACAGACCACCGCCGCCGTACGACGATCGGCGCCCAACGCGTAGCCCTCCATGAGGGTGATAAGCTTGCGGGCGGTGGGGCTCTCCTGGATGTCGATGATCCGGTTGCCAAGCGGTGTACTTGCCAGGCTCGTGGCCGATGAGACGGCGGAAAGCTGCCCGAGTCTGGTGGTGAGCGATCGGAGGCGATCGATGCCGGCGGCCGTGAAGAGGTCGGGATCATCGTAGGCGGCCAGCACGACCTCGCTCGACCCAAAGGCTCGAGCCATACGGCGGTAGGGGACAAGCGCCGGATCGGCCCGATCGAACATCGTGTCGATCGACTTCACAAACTCCAACCCTCGGGACCGCTCCACCGACACGACCGCCAACGCGACCGCGGCCACTGCCAGCAGGCCGCGGTACGAGACAAGCCAGGACGCCACCCGGTCGGCAATGCGACGCATGGGCTAGGGGTTCCAGGGAGGGGGGCAACTGGGAGGAAAGACGCGAGATCGACTGGCTTGGGGGGCGGCGCAAACGGCGGGACGGACGACACGGTCGTGACCGCCAGGGCAGCATCTTACCGGGAGTGCCTTCAACTCGTCGCAGACCGCCCTGTGTGCCGCGGTCGATTTCACCCCGGTCACGCAGGTTGCGTTGCTTGTGCAGTGAATTGCCGAGACCGACGGGCCGCTGCCTCGACGGTGGGGGGCCGCGGTGCGAGGTGCGGTAAATGCCGAAATCGTCGGGACTTGTGGCAGATCATGACGGTTGCTCATGGCTTGACCCGCGTTTTTTTTCGCCTCTATAGTCCCGCGGTTTTTGAGTCTCCCCCGGACCAGAACGCTTGCTGTCAGCCATGCCACCGCCAGGTTCCCGACCGCCGCCGTCAGGTCGATCGGCGTGCGCGCGTGCTGCATTCGGGGCGCGGTGGCGCTTGATGCTCGCCTTCTCGGCGACGTGCGTCGGAGCGTGGCATGGGTTGCCGGTGTCGGCTGCTCCGCCTGACGGTGTCACGACGGCCACATCGGACATGGCGACCGCCGGCTCTCTTGCCGGCTTGCCGGCTCGTGGCTTGGCCGCGGCGATCGCCGAGGCTGGTCGCATGGAGGTACCGTCTGCCGCCCCGAGCGAGTCGCTGTCGATTCGCGCTACGCAGGCCGCCCGTTGGACGGAGGGGTCGTATGACGTGTGGCACCTCACCGGCGGCGTGCGGATCGTGCAGGGGTCGACCGACGTCTCGGCCCATGAGGCGGTGGTCTGGATCGAGCAGGGGCAGTCGCCGGAGGCGGCCGTGGACTCGGCAGCCGTGCCGCCGATCCGAACGATCGTCGTACGGATGGCGGGTGACGTGCATTTACAAAGCGGCGGCGACACTGCCTCGCAGGTGCGCGGCCCCCGCTGGGCCGGCCGATTCTGGATCACCCGTGATCCGGCTCTTGACTTCGCCAGCATCGTGCCAGCGGCTGGCACGCCTCCGGTCTACGACGCCCCGGCCGATGTGCGTCTGCTGCCCGGTGTCGATGGCACCCCCTCCGATGCTCTCACTGAGAGCCCCATCGAACAGGCGCAGTACAGCGAGTTCGGCGCGGCGGCGGTACCGCAGGTGGCGGTCACGGCGCCGGCGCGTCGGCTGCGGGCCTTTCCCCGGTCGAGCGTGCCGCTGAACATTCGCTGGTTTCCCAGCCCCAGCGGTGGTGACGAGTGGATCGCCGTGATCACGTCGGGCGTGAACCTCGTCGTCGATGGCGTCGATCCTGCCGGCCCGCTCGACATCTCGACCGACCGTCTCGTGATCTGGACCCGCGGACAGAACCAACCCAACCTCGATGGCTCTGCGGCACAGTCAGCCGACACACCGCTGGAGCTCTACATGGAGGGCAACGTCGTCTTCCGCCAGGGGCAGCGGGTGGTCGAGGCAGTGAGCATGTTCTACGACGTGCCACGATCCAGTGGCGTGATTACCGGTGCCACCATACTCACGCCGGTCGACAACTACTCAGGGCTCGTGCGGCTGCGGGCCGACGTGATCCGCCAGGTCGACCGGAGTCGGTTTGTCGCTCAGCAGACCGGCCTGACATCGAGCCGGCTGGGTGTGCCGACGTGGGAGTTTCGCTCCCGAGAACTGCAATTCACCGATGAGCAGGTGCCGGTACCCGGGCCGTTCGGCGAGGCGATGATCGATCCTGTCACGGGCGAACCGGCCGTGGCCCACGAGCAGTTCATCACCAGTCGCGGCAACACGGTCACGCTCGGTGGTGTTCCCGTGCTCTGGTGGCCGGTGTTGGCGACCAACGCCCAGAAGCCGACGTTCTACATCAACAACGCGCAAGTAAAGAATGACCAGATCTTTGGCACGCAGGTGCTGACCAGCTGGGACGTGTTTCAGGTGTTCGGCGTGCGGAGGCCACCGACGGGCGTCGATTGGGACTTCGACATCGACTACCTCAGTCTCCGAGGCCCCGGCTTCGGGACCTCGCTGCTCTACAACCGGCCGGAGTTCCTCGGCCTCGGTACCCCGGCGAATGGGATTGCCGATGCCTGGTTTGTGGTCGATCGCGGCATCGACAACCTCGGCCTCTATCGCCGCGACTTCATCTACCCAGGTTATCCGAACGACACGTTCCGCGGCCGTGCCTTCTGGAGGCACCGCCAGGATCTCGGTGGTACGACCGACAGTATCTTCGGCGGCTGGCAGGCGCGCAGCACTGTCGGCTGGATCAGCGATGACAACTTCCTCGAGGAATACTACGAGGCGGAATGGGAGGAGGGCTACGAGCAGCGCACGTGGAGCGACCTGCGGCGGCCGGTCGACAACCGTGAGCTGCGGCTCTTGACGAGCATCCGTGTCGATCCCTTTTTCACGCAGAGTGAGTGGTGGCCACGGCTCGACCACTACACGTTCGGCCAGCCGCTCATCCGCGACGCGATCTCATGGTACGAGCACTCGGGCGTGTCCTACGTTCAGCAGGCGCTGCCCGCGCCTCCCATCGCCGGGCAGGGGCTCAACATCTGGACGCTGCTGCCCTACGAGAGCCAGGTCATCGGGGAGCGGCTGGCCACGCGGCACGAACTCGACCTCCCCTTCCAGGCGGGAGCGGTGAAGATTGTGCCCTACGCCCTCGGCGAGTTGGCTCACTGGGGACAGGATCTCTCCCAGCAGCCGATCGACCGGGCCTATGGCCAGGTGGGCATCCGTTCGAGTCTGCCGATGTGGCGGACCGACAACGAGGTCGAGAGCCAGCTGTGGAATGTCCACGGACTCGCCCACAAGGTGGTCTTCGAAGCGGAGTTTTCGTATGCCAACTCCACGCAGAGCATCGACCAGTTTCCGCTGTACGATCAGATCGACGACGACACGATCAACCAGTATCGCCGCAACATTCCCTACTGGGATTACGGTGCCGTGCCCGGACAGGTCACGCCGCTGCCCGCACCCTTCATTTTCGGTCCCGACAATAAATACGACCCGCGGACCTACGCGATCCGCCGCGGGCTTGGCAGCTGGGTCACTGGCCCGACTGAACTGGTCGACGACCTGACGGCCTTCCGGCTCGGTGCCCACCAGCGGTGGCAGACGAAGCGCGGACCGATGGGGAATCGGCGGATCATCGACTGGATCACGCTCGACATCGATGGCGAACTGTTCCCTGACACGAGTCAGAACTTCGGCCAGGTGATGGGTCTGTGGCAGTATGACTTCCGCTGGCATGTCGGCGACCGCACGACGATCCTCTCGTCGGCCGACGTCGACTTCTTCAGTGGTGGGCAGCAGCTCTATACGGTCGGTGCCTTCCTCAATCGCACGCCACGCGGCAGCTTCTACATCGGTTTCAACGAGTTCGGCGGACCGATCAGCGCCAGCGTGCTCACGGGGTCCTACACCTACCGCATGAGTCCCAAGTGGGCGAGTTCCTTCGGCACGGCGCTCGATCTCACCGGCCGCAACATTGGCCAGCAATTCCAACTGGTGCGGATTGGGGAATCGTTCCTGATGACGTTCGGGTTCAACGTCGACTACAGCCGCAACAACGTTGGCGTGACGTTCAACCTCGAGCCGCGGTTCCTGTCGCGAACGCAGTTCGCCAGCCGCACCGGTCTCGACGTGCCGATGGCCGGCGCCTACGGCCTCGAGTGATCGCGGCCGCGGTCCAAGGCCGACCAGCCGAGGAAGACCACGGCCAGAAGCCCATACGCCGCAGCCATTTCGAGCGGACCACGCCCGGCCGCCTCGGCCGGCAGAGTACCGATTGCCCACGGCGCGAGCAGCCGGCCGTCGGGGAAGGGGGAGTGGATCGCGCCACAGATGGCCAGTACGGATGACGCGGCGCACCAGCCGGCGGCGGCGACCAGCTTGCGGTCGATGAGCGCGGTGACCAGTCCGGCCCACAGGAGGCTCGTGAGGATGAAGCCCGAGGCCAGGAGCCGCATCGAGAAGAGATCACGGGCCAGGGTGCCTGTCGGCAGGGCACCCGCAGCGATGAGCTTGTCGGCCTGGAGCGTCACGAGTGCGGCCAGTGCGGGCAGGCAGGCGATTGCTACGGCGGGGTAGTGACGCTGCGGCGTGGCATGAAAACTCTGGGCGGTGATCTCCAGGCCGATGAAGACGAGAATCGGGAGAATCGCCGGGCCGGGGATGGCGTCGTAGAGGTAGGCGAACGTTCCGGTGAGGCCCACCGTGCCAATCATGGCGGCGGTGGCCAGCGTGTAGGCCGCGCGGCCTCCCATCGCCTTGTAGGCGGGGTGCCCGATATACGGCGTGGTTTGGATCACGCCACCGCACAGCCCGGCGATGATCGTGGCAACGCCTTCGACACCGATGATCCGCGCGGTGTCGTATTCGTCGCCGGCCGCGGCGGCGCTCTCTGTACAGTCGATGCCTCCCACGACCGTGCCCAGCGCGAAGGGGATCACGACCGGCAGGTACTTGAGCGTGTCGTTGAAGGCCTCCAGCCACTCCAGCCGGAGGGCGGAGAGCCAGGCTGTTGGCCACATCGCGGCGGCAGGATCGATCGCCGCGTGAGCGGTGGCAGCGGGAATCCAGCCGGTGCGGGTTCCGATCGCTTGGATGCCCATGCCGACCAGGAGCGCCGCCAGCGCTCCCGGGATGCGAAAGGGAAAGGAAATCCGCGCGGTGAGGGTCGCCAGCACGATCCCCAAGGAGACCAGCCCGACCAGCGGCATACCGATGATCTCCAGGAGCGGGAGGAACGAGATCAGCGCCAGCGCGATGGCGGCGAGGCTGCCGAGGAGGCCAGCCCGCGGCACGATCCGCCGAATCGGTCCGGCGACCGCGGAGCAGGCGATCTTGAAGAAGCCGCTTAGCACGATGGCACACATGCCGATGTGCCAGGCATGTCGGGCTGCCGCCTCGGTGTCGAGGCCCGCGGCGACCGCTTCGCTGAAGGCGGGGCCGAGCACGAAAAATACCATTCCAAACGTGCTTGGGGTGTCGAGCCCCAGCGGCATGGCTGTCACGTCGGTGCGGCCCGTACGGCGGGCCAGTCTGAAGGCCATCCATGTGAAGATCAGATCCCCGACGACGACGCCGATGGCCGTTCCTGGTACGAGGTGGCCGAGGGCAAACTGGGAGGGGAAGCCAAATGCTGCCCCCAAGAGCGATACCATCAGCACCAACCCGGCTAGGTTGTCGAGGGAGAGGCCAAAGAAGGCGTTGACATCTCCGGGGGTGGCCCAGCGGTAGTGGTGGGAGGATGCAGGCATCGGCGTGCCGGGGAATGTGGGCATCCCCGACAAAAAAGTCAAACTTTTCGCCGCGGATGCTGCGAAACCGAAAGGTCGCCACCCCCTCTTTTCCGTGGCTATACTTCAAGTCTTCCTCACGGGCCGTTCTCACGCGGGGCGAACCTTTCCCACCCGGGGTTCGTAGACACAGATGGACTTGCACGAATCCGGTTCCGTTTCCGGAACAGAAGCTGGCCTCAGCGGGAGTGTCGGCACGGGTTCGGGAACTGGCCCGACCGACGAGGACCTGCTCGCCCGCTTCCGGCAGCATGACGATGCGGGCGCCTTCGAGTCGCTCGTGCGTCGCTACGAAAGCGAGTTGTTCAGTTACCTCCGTCGCTATCTCGGCAATGCCGAGATGGCGGAGGACGTCTTTCAGGCCACGTTTCTGCAGATCCACTTAAAGAAGGATCAGTTCGAGGACGGCAGACGATTTCGCCCGTGGCTCTACACGATCGCGACGAACCAGGCCATCGACGCCCAACGGAGGAACAAGCGTCACCGAATGGTGAGCCTCGACCACCGTACCGGCGGAGAGGACGACGTCGGCACGCTCGTGGAAATGCTCTCGGGCAGTGATCGCACAGCCGATGAAAAAATGGAGGATGAGGAGGCCCGCGAGTGGGTGCGTGTCGCAGTCGGGGATTTGCCCGAAACGCTGCGGTCCGCCCTCCTGTTGGTCTACCATCAGGGCATGAAATACCGGGAGGCAGCCGATGTGCTCGGCATCCCGGTGGGCACGGTGAAGAGCCGTCTCCACGCAGCTCTCCTCAAACTCAATGAGACATGGCAGGCGGATCATTCCGCGACACGATGAAACGGACCCACCGACACCTGCTGAGAGACATGTGATGCGAGAGAATCTGGTCGGCTTTTTGCTGGGGGCTCTGGAGGAGCCCGACAATGCGCGGGTGCAGGCGGCCCTGTCCGACCCGCGTGATGGTGCGACCATGCGCCGGGATCTCGACCTCCTCCGCAAGGCGTTGCAGCCGCTGGAGCGGGATCGAGGGGTCGATCCGCCCCCTTCCGGGCTGGCCAGCCGCACGCTCGCGTTCGTGCAATCGCATGCGACGCAAGCACCCGACACCATGTTCTCGCCGGCGGCCGACACACCGATCACGCTCGGGGGGGCACGGGTGTGGCTCGACCGCACGATCATGGCAGCGGCGGCGTTGGCAGCGTCGGTGCTCGTGGCTCCGCTCCTGCTCGAAGCCATCACGGAGTCGCGGGCCCGTCGGGCCGAGCGGAGCCTGCAAAAAATCTCGAACGGCCTGCAAGGCTATGCAGAATCGCATCGCTTCTATCCCACGCCGCCAGACTCCGGCCCGCTCTCACGGGCCGGTTTGTATGCGCCGACGCTTGTTTCAGAACATCGGCTCGTGGCTGACGACGGGACGGTGCTCGTGCCGGGGGCTCGCCGGGGGCGGACGAAGGACTTCCGCGTGCCGTCACTCGAGGAACTCAAAGGGGCGGTCGGCACACCGCAGTTCGAGGAACTCGTGAAGACCATGGGCGGGGATTTTGGATACACGCTCGGCCATCGTGACACCGAGGGGCGGCTTGTGCCCAACCTCAATAACCGTCGCGAGCATCATCCGATCATGGCCGACGCGCCCGATTCTTGCTGCGAGAAAAGCAGCAATCATCCCGGCGGAATTCACTACATCCTCTTTGAAGATGGTCGAGTGACCCGGGTGTTTCTCGACGGCCTCCACGATGATGGTGATCATCTCTACCGCAACAACCAAGGGCAGACGGCTGCCGCCGACCACCCTGAGGACGCGGTGATCGGCGACTCGCACCATCAGCCGTAACGGACGACCGGTCTACTTCAGCAACGAGCGGGCGGCGGTGGCGACGGCGTCGGCGGTGATGCCGAAGTGCTTGTACAGCGCCGGGGCGGGACCGGAGGCGCCGAAGCCAGTCATGCCAATGAAGATGCCGCGGGGGCCGAGCCACTTTTCCCAGCCGAAACCACAGGCCGCCTCGCAGGCCACGCGCGCCGTGATTGCCGCCGGCAGCACGCTCTCTCGGTACGCCGCGTCCTGCTCCTCGAATCGATCCCAACTCGGCATGCTCACGACGCGGGCCCGGACGCCCTGCTTGGCAAGTTCCGCCGCCGCGTCGAGACAGATGGGCACTTCACTGCCGGTGCCGATGAGGATGCACTCAGGCGTGCCATCCGACGGATCCTTGAGCACGTAGGCACCACGGGCTACTCCGGCGGCGTTGCCGAAACCGCTACGGTCGAGCGTGGGGAGGTTTTGCCGCGAGAGCACGATCACGGTTGGCCGATCGGATCGCGGGAGGATCGTGCGGTAGGTCTCAGCCACCTCGTTGGCGTCGGCAGGGCGAAACACCGACAGCCCGGGAACGGCCCGGGCGCTGGCGAGCTGCTCGATAGGCTGGTGCGTGGGGCCGTCCTCGCCCAGGCCGATCGAGTCATGGGTGAGTACGTAGATCACTCCGAGGCCTCCGATTGCCGAGAGCCGCAGCGAAGGCTTCAAATAATCGAAGAAAACGAAGAATGTGGCGCAGTAGGGACGCAGGCCAGACAGCGCCATGCCGTTACACGCCGCCGCCATGCCATGCTCGCGGATGCCGAAGTGGAGGTTGCGGCCGCCGGGGTTCGCCGCGCTGAAGCCGCTTTCCGCGTCGATGAGCGTCATCGTGGAGGGGGCGAGGTCGGCCGAGCCGCCCAGAAACCAGGGCACGGCAGCGCTGATGGCCTGGAGCACTTTTCCCGACGAGACGCGAGTAGCCAGCCCCTTGGCGTCGGCTGGAAAGCATGGGATCGCCTTGTCCCAGCCGTCGGGAAGCTTTCCGGCGATGAATGCCCGCAGTTCGCCGCCGAGCGAGGGAACCGTCGTCGCGTAATCGTCCATCGTCTTGTTCCACGCATCATGCCCGCGGCTGCCCCGGGCGGCCAGCGTGGCGGCGAAGTGGGCGGGCACCTCTGGTGGCACGAGGAACTGGGCATCGGCCGGCCAGCCATAGGACTCCTTGGCACCCTTGATCTCATCGGCCCCAAGCGGGGCCCCGTGGGCGGCATGCGACCCGGCCTTCTTCGGGGCTCCATAGCCGATGACGCTCTTCACGATGATGAGCGTGGGCTTGTCCTTCTCCGCCTTGAAGGCACGAAGGGCCTTGGCGATGGCGGTGGTGTCATTAGCATCGTCGACATGTTCGACCCGCCAGCCGAGGCCGTGAAATCGCTCCGCCACGTTTTCGCTGAAGGCGAGGTCGGTCTCTCCCTCGATCGTGATCGAGTTGTCGTCATAGACCCAGCAGAGGTTGGCCAGCTTGAGGTGGCCGGCGATCGAGGCCGCCTCGGCCGCCACACCCTCCATCAGGTCGCCGTCGCTGCAAAGGACGTAGGTGTCGAAATCAAATAGCGTGTGGCCTGGCTGGTTGTAGTGGGCTCCCAGCCAACGCGACGCGAGTGCCATCCCGATCGAGTTGCCGCAACCCTGGCCGAGCGGGCCGGTGGTGGTCTCGATGCCGGCGGTCATGTGATGCTCGGGATGGCCCGCGCACACGCTGTCGAGTTGACGAAACCGGCGGATCTCGTCGAGCGACACGGCCGGCTGGTCACTGCCGGCCTCCCGCCGAATGCCTGCCAGGTGGATGAGCGAATAGAGCAGCATCGACGCATGGCCGCAGGAAAGCACGAACCGGTCGCGGTTGGGCCAGGCGGGGTCGGCCGGATCGTAGCGAAGGAACTCCTTCCAGATCGTGAAGGCGACCGGGGCGAGAGCCATCGGCGTGCCCGGATGGCCGCTCTTGGCCGCCTCGACCGCATCCATGGAGAGCGTGCGAATCGTGTCGATCGCCAGACGGTCGAGGTCGGTGGCTGGGGCGGGACGGCTGGGCGCGGCGGAAGAAGCGGACATGAAAGAAACTCTCCTTACTCGTGGTTGATTTCGCGAGGAGTGTACCGCCTCGGCGAAATTCCCGTCCATGGCCGGCGGAAATGCCGGAGCCCAATCACCGCGAAAGGTGGCGGCGGTACTCGTCGTCGAGCGTCGCGTAGTCGGTCTTGCACAGGCGGGCAAGCGTGTCGGAATCGACCGACCCTGTGTAGATCCTCACGAGATATTCAACGAATGCCTCGCGATACCGCCCCTGGAGACCCGTCATGAAGAAGTCAGCGAGCCCTGAGATCTGGCTGTAGAGCGGCGGCAGGTCGGCGCGGGCCTGAAATGCCGTGCGACCGAGGGCTGTGAGTTCGGCCAAGGGCACGTAAAAGTCGTCCTCCAAGAGCCGCTGTCGGGCGGCCGGCGCGCGGCCGGCATCGATGCCGCCGAGTGTCCAGCCAAAGTCGGTCCGCTGCATGCTCTCCATAAAGCAGGCCGCCGCTTCGACGGCCCAGAAGCCGCATCGCTCGCCAACCAGCGGGCTGGTCTTTCGCATCTCGCCAAAGAGTTGGTGAGTGGCCTCGTGGTACACCGTCGTCGGTGTCCGCTCCTCGCCCACGAAGAACCAACTGGTTCGCGTTGGCGTCCAGTAGATACCGAGTGTCTGGGCGATGAGCGGCTCGAGGTTGCCCATTTCGGTGATGTACTGCTCCCGATCGGCAGTGAGCACGGCGGCAAACGGTCCACGGGTCGGTGGGCGACCACGGCCCTCAAACTGCCGCTCCAGTCCAGCCGGCTCCGTTTGAAAGCCTCCGAAAACCTGCAGCCAGATGGCGTACGTCTCCTCCATCTCACGGGCCAGCGCGGCGGTTTCCTTCACGTCTGCGGTCGAGCGGATCTGCCAGTGGTCGGACACAAACGTCGAGGCTCGATCAAGGGGCCGTGGCCCGGTGGCCATGTCGGCGGCCCGTACCCAGCGGCCGCGGTCATACCGCTCGCCCTCCTGATACCGGGAGAGCCGCGAGCGAGGGAGCCAGCCAAACTCATCCGACCAGGCCTCTCCCTTGTCGAGTCGCCGAGCCACCTCGGGCCAGACCCATTCGTCTCCCCGCTTCACCCATCCGCCGGCTTCGCGCCCGCGGGCATGATCCGGGTCCTCCCGGAGCACGCGGGCCAAGAGCCGCACGGCGTCGCAGCTGCGCTGGGTGAAGCTTGGGCCAACAGCATGGGATTGGGCTGCCTCGACGGCCAGTGCGAAAAGCCCATCCGCCCGCGCGCGTCGCGCGGCGACGAAGTCTCGCCAGATCATTTCGGCCGCTGGCGTGGCGATGCTCTCCGGTTGGGCCAGTCGTGAGGGGACCTCGACCACGACCATCCGGTCTGCAGTCGTCGGCAGTTCCCACTCGCTGATCATGGCCGCGAGAGGTGCGAGCCCTTGCTCGGCCGCCCGACGCTCGAGCACGTCGGCAGTCGTCCGCCACCGTTCGGCCAGTTCCTGCTCACCCGGCAGAACCGGCTCCATGGCAGCAAGCGGCACGGCGGATACGACGACTGCTGCGAGAAAGACGAACTTTCCACTCAGCCGACGACGAATGGCATGATGTTCCACCGTCGGCCTCCCTCTTCCGAACTGAGGCGGGCAGCCAATCACGTTTCCTTGGCGAAGGCGGAGTCGAACTGCTGGCGGCTCGGGGCGAAGTCGAGGTTGTGCACAAACTCGGCCGCTTCGGCGGCACCGTGCTCCCGGTCCATGCCGCAGTCCTCCCATTCCACCGACAGCGGCCCTTCGTACCCGATCTGGTTCAGGGCCCGGATGATCTCCTCGAAGTCGACGCCTCCCCGACCCGGCGAGCGGAAGTCCCAGCCGCGGCGTGGATCGCCGAAGTTGAGATGGCTCCCGAGGATGCCGCCACGGCCGTTGAGGGTCACCGCAGCGTCCTTGATGTGGACGTGGTAAATCCGGTCATGGAACGTGCGAATGAATTCAACCGAGTCGACGCCTTGCCAGTGAAGATGGCTCGGGTCGAAGTTGAAGCCAAACTCTTCGCGGCGGCCGAGGGCATCGAGAGCCCGTTGGGCCGTGACGGTATCGAACGCGATCTCGGTGGGATGCACCTCCAGCGCGAACCGCACGCCGCATTCGGCGAACACGTCGAGGATCGGGTGCCAGCGATCGGCAAACTCCCGGAAGCCGGCATCGAGCATCGAGTCGGGCACCGGCGGAAAGGAATAGAGCAGGTGCCAGATCGATGAACCGGTGAAGCCGTTGACCACGGAGACGCCGAGTTGCTGGGCAGCCCGGGCCGTCTTCTTGATCTCTTCGGCGGCCCGCTTGTTGACTCCAGCCGGATCGCCGTCGCCCCAGACGTGCGGGGGCAGGATCGCCTTGTGCCGCTCGTCGATGCGATCGCAGACAGCCTGACCGACGAGATGGCAGGAGATGGCGTAGACCGAGAGATCATTCCGCTCGAGGGTGTCCCGCTTGGCGGCGCAGTAGCCGCTCTCCTCGAGAGCCCGCGTAACGTCGAAATGATCGCCCCAGCAGGCCAATTCGAGACCCTGATAGCCGAACTCGCTGGCCTTGCGGGCGAGATCATCCAGTGGCATGTCGGCCCACTGGCCGGTGAAGAGCGTGACGGGACGAGGCATTGTGGTGTTCCTGTGAGAGCGACGAAGGGAAGATCGTTTCGACGAAGTGTAAAGCCGAACGAGGAAAGCCGAAAGCCGGGGGTCAGCGACGGATCACACTGCGCAAAAGCCATAGGCCCCAGAGTGTGATTAGCACGTTGCCGGCCCACACGGCCGGCGGCGGAAAGGCCCCGGCCTTCACCCGTGACACGCCCATCATGAAGATCGGGTAATAGACGACGAGAATCGGCAGAAAACAAAGAAAGAAGCTCGTCAGGAAGTCGGCGTTCCGCATGCGGATCGCCATCGGCGCGCCGACGAGGACGAAGCAGAGGCAGCTGAAGCCGTTGGCCCACCGTCGCCATGGCTCCATGACGATGCGAAGGAGACGGTTGTTGTGGTGGACCGCCTGTGCTTCGTACCCGGCGACGGCGGCAGGTGTCGTCTGCTCGAGGTGGCCCGAAAGGATGGACAAGGCCCGCTGCCCTGCAGCCAGTTGTTTGAGTTGTTCGAGACGCTTCAGTTCCTCGGCACGCGCCGCCGGAAAATCAGCCATGGCGATTTCCGACGGACTCGTGGAGGCGAGTCCCTTGCGGCTCACCGCATCCAGCGGCACCTTGCGAACGATCGTGTCGGGGAACACCGCCTTCACGTCGCCCATGTGCAGCGTGCCATCATGGAATGTCACGATCAGTTCGCTGGCATCGGCCGCGGTCGTGATTTCTGCCTCAGCCGCCGAAACGGTGGCTGGTGTGCCACCGTCCCCGCCCTGGGTAAACGACAGCGTGGGGCGGATCAGCCGACGCCCCTCCACGCCCTTCACGTTGATCGAAACCTGTGGCGTGCTATATGACCGCTGCTGTCGCAGTCGGCCGTAAATGATTTCCTCCACGCTGTTCACGATCACCCGCCGCACGCCGTCACGCCCCCACGACACGGCCACGTCGTTGAGCCATACCGAGACGAAACTCACAACCACGGCCAACGCGATCGCCGGCCAGATCGCCGCCATCGGCGTGATGCCGGCTGCCTTGAGGGCGGTGATCTCGTTGGTGGCTGACATTCGGCCGAACACGCTGGCCACTGCAAAAAGCATCGTGCCCGGCACGGCAAACCGCATCGCCTCCGGTAGCACGAAGGGCACGAGCCTGGCAATCTGGAGAAGCCCCAGGCCCTGCTGCTGGGCTTCTTTCACGAGTCCGACGACGAGCATGAACAGCGTGAGCGCAGAGAGCGACACCAAAAAGACCTGCAGCAGTTCGATCAGCACGTAACGGGAGATGATCTTCATGGCTGCCGCAGTGTAGCTGCGCGTCAGTCGCCATCGGCAGACCGATCTGGCCCGCCATGGTCGCCTTGCTGGGCCTTGGTAGCGGCACGGTGCCGTGGTATCGCCTCCGCGATGAGGCAGAGGGCTGTGGCCGCGGCGGCGATGGCGAGGTCAAAACCACGGGCCACGCTTCCCTCGCGCACTTCGGCCACGAGCGGGAGGAGTTGTTCCCGATCGGTGCCGTCCAGTCCGGCCGCCGCCGACTCGATGCTCCGTGCGATTCCCTCCAGGAGTGACTTGTCGGGAGCGCAGTCGGCTTCCTGATAGGAGCCGTGCCCCGGCCGGGCGGCCCGCGATCCGGCAGGAACGGTTTTTGCGGATTTCACGGATGCCAGCAGGGCATTCGCCAGAAAGACGATCGTGGCCAGGGCGGTCACCGCAGTGCCAATGGCGACGACGGCTTCCATCGTGGGGGAACTCGGCCGAATCAGGTCACCCTTCAGGACAAGGCTCACGAAAAAACAGATGCCCGCCGCGACCAGCGACTTCCAGGCGATCTCTTGCGATGATGAAACCGCTTCGACGCCGTCTGTCAGAAGCCATGGCTCCTGTTTGGCGTAGGAGGTCGTGACCTCCTCCGGGCCCGCCTTGGCAACCAACACGGTTACGTTGTCCGGCGCGCCGCGGGCGAGCGTCAGGCCTACGAGCGCCTTCGTCGCCCGATCCACGTCGGGAAGATGCGAGGCGAGGAGGCCGATCTCCGCGTTGCTCACCTGACCGGAGAGGCCGTCGCTGCAGAGCACGAAGATGTCGCGGTTCTGCACCGGCAACGGGCCTTCGAGGTCGGGTTCGACTTCGGGGTGGGGGCCCATTGATCGCGTGATGATGTTCTTCGGAATGCCCTCGGCCTCCTTCTCTGGGAGGCCGCACTCCCAGGCCAAGGAGTGGTCGCGGGTGAGTTGCTCGATGCGATGGCCACGGATGCGGTACACCCGGCTGTCGCCGACATGTCCGATCAGCACGCCCCGCGGCACCAACGCGACGGCGCTGCAGGTGGTGCCCATGCCCTTGAAGCCGGGATGCGTCTCTCCCCTGTCGAAGATCTCGGCGTTGGCTTGGCGCATGGCCCGCTGCAGCGCTTCGGGCGGCGTGTTGTGGATCAGTTGTTCATAGAGTTGGGGCACCCGGTCCACCGCCATACGGCTGGCCTCTTCACCGGCGGCGTGCGCTCCCATGCCGTCGGCAACGATGAAAAACCAGCCGTGTTTCCGGAACGCCTCGGGTCCGGGCGGCGGGAGAATGGCGTGCGCGTCCTGATTGATGGCCCGTCGGCAGCCCACATCGGAGCGGCCGCTGGACGCGAGGGTGGTGCCGTTTCCCAAACGTGGAAGCCCCGGGGAGTTTCAGAATCGATGGAATCTGCAGATTCTAGCGGGAGCGTGGAGCCAGGGCGATATGCGTTCGCGAAGTCAATCCGGGCGGTGCAAGGCTGATCTGGCGGCGGGAATTCAGCCTTTCTATGGTCTCCGGCATGCGTCGCGAGATTCGAGCCATCACGACAGCGGCCGTCGGCCTGTTCACCCTGCTGGCCGTTGCCGGCTGTGTGCAGCGGCGGATGACGATCCGTAGCAATCCGCCGGGCGCCCTTGTCTATGTCGACGACTACCAGATCGGCACCACACCCGTGTCGACGGACTTCATCTATTACGGCACCCGCAAGATTCGGCTTGTGAAGGATGGCTACGAGACACTCACGGTGCGGCAGCCCTTCCCGCTGCCGTGGTACCAGGTGTTTCCGCTCGACTTCGTGACGGAGAACCTCTGGCCGGCAGAGATTCGGGATGAACGGGTGGTTGATCTAGCCATGATGCCGGCGGCGACGACGCCGCCGGAAGAGGTGGTGGGGCGTGCCGAGGTGGCGCGGTTGAGCGCCGGAGGCGGCGCGGCTGCGCCGGTGCCGGTCGTCGTGCAGCCGGCACCCGTGCAGCCGCAACCGCTGCCGCAGTTCCCTCTCCAGCAAACTCCGCAGCCCGTTCCCGTTCTTCCCCCGCAGCCACTGCCTCCGCCGGCAATCGGCCCGACGTTCCCGCCCCCCCCTTCGCCCCTGCAGGGATTGCAGCCGCCGCTGCAGAACGCGCCGCGGCAGGGCGTGCCGAGCCTCGGCATGCCATAATCAATGGATGGTCGAATCCAATCCTTCCCCTGCCGACTCGCGGGCGGCACTCGATGTCTTGAAGCTCACCCGGCTGCGCGGCTTGCTGCACGAGATCCTTCCCGGCAACGCGTTCTATGCCGCGAAGTTCGCCCGCGTGCCTGAGCCAACGGCGCTCGAATCCCTCGACGCGTTGGCAGAATGGCCGTTCACGTTCAAGGACGAACTTGTCGAGGCGTCGTCGCTGACCGGCGCCGTTGATCGGCCGGGAGGGCCTGGCAACCTGACCTATCCACTCGAGCGGTATGTGCGGTACCACCAGACCAGTGGTACCCACGGTCGTCCGCTACCAGTGTTCGATACCGCGGAGGACTGGCGGTGGTGGATGGACTGCTGGCGGATCGTCCTCGAACGCGGCCGCGTGCAGGCCGGCGACCGTGTGTTCGTGGCCTCGTCGTTCGGTCCGTATGTCGGCTTCTGGAGTGCCTTCGACGCCGCCACGAGTGTGGGGGCGATGGCGATTCCCTCCGGTGGCATGTCGACGATCGCGCGGCTGGACCTCCTCCGCACCGTCGGCGCGACCGTGCTTGTGGCCACGCCGAGCTATGCGTTGCATCTGGCCGAGGTGGCCCGCGACCAGAAGATCGACACGGCAGTCCTGCCTGTGCAGGTGGTGATCGTGGCGGGTGAGCCGGGCGGCTCATCGCCCTCCGTACGATCGCGGCTGGCGGAGGCCTGGGGGGCGGCAGTGCTCGACCATGCCGGCGCCACGGAGGTGGGGCCGTGGGGCGTGGGCGACCTGCGGGGCCATGGCCTCGATGTGATCGAGCCGTGGTTTCATCCGGAGTTTCTGGCAGTGGAGACAGGCCTGCCGGCGGCAGCGGGCGAGCTTGCTGAACTCGTGCTCACGACGCTCGGTCGTGCCGGCGCCCCTGTGATCCGCTATCGCACTGGCGACCTCGTGCGGCCGCGCTGGCCGAGCGACGCGGAGGTGGCTGCCGGCTCATGCCCGTGGGTGCGGCTTGAGGGCGGCGTGCTCGGTCGGACCGACGACATGCTGATCGTCCGCGGCGTCAACGTCTTTCCCGCGGCGATTGACGACATCGTCCGCAGCTTTCCCGAGATCGTCGAATACCGGCTCACCGTGGCCAACCGCGACAGCCTCGATACGATGCTGCTGGAGATCGAGGACCACCTCGACGATCCTGGCCGCGTGGCCATGGAACTGCAACTGCGGCTGGGGCTGCGGGTCGAGGTGGTGGTCGCTCCGCTCGGCAGCCTGCCGCGGTTCGAGGGCAAGGGCCGGCGGATCATGGACCAGCGGCCCCACGTGACGAGGCATCCCACACCATGAGCCATCCGGTCCCTACCGCGATCCGTCGTCGCGACGACGGATCGATCGAGATCACCTGGAGCGACGGAGCGGAGGGTGTCGCCACGCCACGCTCGCTCCGCGATGCCTGCCCGTGCGCCTCCTGCCGCGAAAAGCGGGTTGAGCCGGCAGGCGTTGCGGGAGCCAGCCTTTTGCAGGTGCTCAAGCCCGAGGAGATCGCCCCGCTGTCGATCACCGGCATGAGCCCGGTGGGGCAATACGCCTACAAGATCGCCTTCTCCGACGGCCACGACAGCGGCATCTACACGCTGGAGTATTTGCGGGAGCTCACGCCATGCCGACCGCTGCCGCGTTGATTACGGCGGCGATGCGGACGGCGTCGTG
>CAZODJ010000010.1:0-32182 GCA_964578555.1 uncultured Candidatus Kuenenia sp. | reverse complement strand
TCACGCCTCGTTCATCTCGCGGGCGTGGTAGCTCGACCGCACGAACGGCCCCGACGCCACCTGCTTGAACCCCATGCTCCGGGCCAGGGTGCCGATCTCATCAAACTCCTCCGGCGGCACATACCGCTCCACGGGGAGCGAGTCGAGCGTCGGCTGCAGATACTGGCCGAGCGTGAGGAAGTCGACCCCGTGGTCAAGCAGGTCGGCAAACACGTCGAGCAGTTCGTCCCGCGTTTCGCCGAGGCCGAGCATGAGGCCGCTCTTGGTCTTCACTGACGGCAGAATCTTCTTGGCATCGGCGAGCAACTGGAGCGTCCACGCATAGACGCTCTTGCGACCCCGCACGGTGCGGTAGAGCCGCGGCACCGTCTCGGTGTTGTGATTGAAGACGTCGGGCTTCGCCGCCATCAGCCGCTCAAGCGCGCCGTCCTTGCCGATGAAGTCGGGCACGAGCACCTCGACCACGGCGCCGGTCGCCGCCCGCACCGCCTCGACGGTTCGTCGGAAGTGATCAGCTCCGCCGTCGGGCAGGTCGTCGCGGGTGACGCTCGTGATCACGACGTGCTGCAGGCCGAGTCGCCGCGCCGCCTCGGCCACCCGCTCCGGCTCATCGAGTTCGAGTTCCTCGGTCTTGCCCTTGGGCACGGAGCAGAAGCCGCACGGCCGTGTGCAGACGTTGCCGAGGATCATGAATGTCGCCGTCCGCTGCGACCAGCATTCGAGCCGGTTGGGGCACTTGGCCGACGAGCAGACCGTCTCCAAATTCAATTCGGCGATGAGGTGGGCCGTCTCGCCATGGCCACCCCCCGGCTCGAGGTTGCGCCGCAGCCACGGCGGTAGTCGCCGCGCGGGTGCGGGGTTCGCCGGCGCGGCGGTCGCGTCGATGATCGGCAGGGCGATTGATGACAAACCAGAAACGCTATCCGACACGGCTGACAGGCTCCGGAGGACGGGCTTGGCTGATGGTCACTGGCAGACCCGAATGGATGTGCGGCGGGGAGAAGCCGAAGGCATCGGATACATGATGGACGAGGGCGGAGCGAACATCCTGCAGTCGCACACGCCGCTGCACATCCGCCTCAATCGATGACATCGTACGCATCGCCGGAGCGGCTGCGAGGGGGGCGGTCCGCACGCGGTGGGCGGGCAGCGGGTTGCGTTCGACGTTCAGGAAGCCACCGTGCCACACGACGCTGCGCCGAATCGCGACGCCGACGGCGGCGAGAAGGCCGGTCCGGCCGAAAATCCCGGAAGCTTTCGAGTCGCGGGCGGCGCCGCACCGCACCTGCCGCACTGCCCCTTCGAGGGCCGACTCGAGCCGGTCGAGGTAGCCGGCGACATCGTGGCGGTCGAGGCCCAGGTCGGCGAGCGTGGCAAAGAGGGCGATGCCCACCTGCCCGGGCCCGTGCAGCACCGCCCCGCCACCGCGGCCGACGAAGCGGATCGCCAGTTGCTGCGACCGCAGATCGTCATCCGTGAGTTCGACGTCCATCCGCGACCCGGCCCGGCCGATCGTGATCGATGGCTCGGGCTCGTACAGCACGAGCGTGGGGGGCCGGCCACCCGGCTCCGACACTTCCCATGCCAGCCGCTCGGCCATCGTGGCATAGGCATCCTGCCCGATCCGGCCGGCGAGCCAGACGGCGAGTGATCGCGACACGGGCATGGTTGGTTTCCTCGTCACGCGAGAAAGTCTAGCAGGGTCGGGTGTGGCCAGTTTTCGGCGGCTTTCTGGAGGAAACACGGAGGCGCAACTCTTTGCCGCACGACACGGTATGCTTTTTTTGAAACCCCACGGAGACAGCTGCTGATGCACACGATCACGATGACCAGCCTTGCCGCCACTCTTCTGCTCGCCGCGACAGCCGTCGCCGAAGTGCCCCCCACGGCTGACCTGCCCGCGATCTTCAATGGTACTGACCTCACGGGCTGGAAGGTTGTGGGCGGCCCCTACTGGAAGGTCGTCGACAACGCGATCGTCGGTGAGAACGACGCCGAGAAGAAAGGCTCGATGCTTTACACTGGGCAGTCCTACGGCGACGTAATCGTCGAAGGGGAGGTGCGTTTCACCGGCGAGATCGACAGCGGCATCATGGTGCGGAAGCCCGAACTCCAGGTGCAGATCGGCGTGTCACGAAGCCTCAAGAAAGACATGACGTGCTCCTTCTACACCGGGAAATATCCAGAAGAGGCCCGTGCTCCGCGGGCTGCCGACCTGCTCAAACCGGGCGAGTGGAACCGTATCCGCGTCGAGGCCAAGGGCGACACGTTCACCGTCTGGCTCAATGGCGAGCAGGTATCGCAGTACACGAGCGACACGTACCGCGAGCCGGCGCCCATCGGTCTGCAGATCCATCCCGGCCTCGTGATGAAGGTCGAGTTTCGTGACCTGCGGGCCAAGCCCCTGTGATCAGGTTGCCAGAGCCTGCGTGAGGTCATCCCACGGCATCGGCATCCAGGCCACGGCGTCGGGAAGCGACCCGGATCGGGAAAACGCGATTGCTGAAGCCGTCTCTCCATCGGCCCGCTCGAGGCAGCGGTCGACCCGATTGGTGAGCCGCTCGAGCCACTCCGGCACCTCCACGCCCGAGCCGCTCGCCACGCCCAGGAAGGCCCGCGCCCGCTCCTCGAGCTCGGCCCCGGCCCCCTGCGGTCTGCCGGTGGCGAGTTCAGTCACTGCCGGCTCGACGAACGACTCGAGTTCATCCTGCTCGAGGGCTGCCGTAAACGCGCGGCGCACGCGATCGCCGACACTTGCCAGCCGCACACCCGTCTCCTGCTCCAGTGTTCCGAGCTTCGCAACAAGGGCAGCCGCCGTCTCGGCCGTTTCTTCCCGCATCCGACTCCGCCACGCCGCCGCAGCTGCCGACTCGCCCCGCCGCGCGAGCACCCGGTGTGCCATCGTCACTGGCCGCAGCGTCCAGGCAATCCGGTCGTATTCAGCCTTCAACCGCAGGAAGTCGAGGAGCATGTAGACATTCTCTCCGCGATCCGATTGGGTCGTGGTGGAGTTCCAGTCGCGATATTCGGCGTGGTTTTCCGCGATGCTCTCGAGCACCAGCCGGATGCGTGACTGGGCAACCTTCATCGGCAGCGTGCCAGAAGTCAACTCGTCGAGCAGCCGGGCTGGCCGGCGGGATGCAGCACCGCCGTCCATGACATCTCCCTGGTCGCGTTCGAGCATTCGCTCCAAGAAGGGCCGCACGCCCCCGCGCAGGATGCCACGTAGCGAGGGGGGCGTGAGCACATGCTGTGTGAACAGGCCCGCACCATACTGCTCGATGAACTCCCGCAGCGTGTCGAAGGTTTTCTGGTCGCGCACCCGCTCGAGCACCGAGAGCCGCAGCTGCCGCGCGTGTGTCATCCAGGTTTCGAGGAGTTTCGGCACAAGGAGTGACAGGCCGTCGAGGATCCGCTGTTTGGCGAGCGAATCCGCGACAGCCACTCCATCGTCCGACGGCGTGTGGGCACTTTCTACGATCCGCTCCACGAGCGCCATCGTGGCCGCCTCGAACACGCGATCGAATTCGCTCACGCTTGCCCCGCCCTTCGGCCGCTTTCGTTCCAAGCTCTTCGCCAACTGCACCACCCGCGTCGTCTCGGCGACCAGACCGATCCGCGGCAGGCAGCCGCACAACCGCGTCAGCAGCCGCTCCCGGCAGCGGGCGCGCACGATGCGATCGGGCTGTCCGCCCCGCGACAGCGGAATGTAGAGCACCGCCTTTCCGGCAAGGCGTCCGCAGACATCGTCGAGCAGGCTCCGGGAGGCAGTGACATCGCCACGGAGGATGGCGGCGAAGAGCCTGCCGATAAGCCCACGGGAAGCCGACTGTTGCGTAGTGGTGACCGATCGTGGTGCGGCAAACTGGATCCGCGCCGAGAGCATCCACAGCGTTTCGGTGATCTCGATGGCGGCATCGACCAGCCGTTCGGCGGCGGCATCGCGTTGCCAGCGAATCCGGTCCAGTTCTGCTTCCGGCATGCCCAGTGGCGCAGCAACGTCTCGGCCGGAGATGACCGCGGCGGCCCGCACCATCGCCCGTCGCTGACGGCGCAGCGTATGCCGCCAGCCGACAACCGCAGCGATTTCTTCGCGGGTGGGGCCGCTCCCGGCGACATTGTCAGCCGCACAGGCCGCCGTCACGGCATGCCTCAAGAGCCGCGAACAGCCGGCAAGAAACTCAGCCGCCTGCTCGACAGCCGCCGGCCCGCTGCCAGACGTGCCACCAGGCTGCTCGTGCTCCAGCATGCCGCCGTCGACGCCGTCATCGGTGGAGTCTCGCCACACCATCGACTCGTAGGCGCTGGCTACGCTCTCCTCGCCGTCGGGCTGGTCGTCGTCTTCTGCCCCGCCGGCGGCCGGCATGTCGCCGGGAACAGAGTCGGCCAGTTCACGTCCGGCAGCGGCCATCTCGATGATGTCGGCCACCCCGCTCGTGTTGGCTTCGACCAGTTCAAGAAACCGCCGCACGCGCGAACGGCCCTCCGGTGAGCGGTCGCCAAAGGCACGGGCCAGCCAGCGGGCCGCGGCGGCCAGCCACTCGCCCCCCAACTGCTCGAGCGTCGGCCCCTCCAGAAGCGATGCCCAGCAGACAAGCAGTCCCATCGCGCCATCGAGATCCCCCTCTCGGAGCAACGACTCGGTCGCCTGGGCATGGCTGCGGGGAGACGTAAAAGAGGCCACCTCCTTCCGCCAGAATCCGGGGGGCGGCGGCTCGGCCCCCAGCGTGTGGCGCCGCTGCAGCGAGGCGATCACCTCGCGGGTCGAATCGCGCACTTCCCGGCCGGAGAGATGATCGACTCCCGACACGGTCGTCGTCGCGTAGCGATCCCACCAGGTGCCTAGTTTTTCCAGCGAGTTGTCGGCCCGCGTCGCCTCGCGGTGAGCTCCCTCGAGGGCCGCCTGCCGCCAGACAGCCGCATAGCCGTCGAGGATCGCCCCAGTCTCGTCGATCAGGTCGTCGACCCGCGGATCGGGCAGGCTCTCGCCGCCCGGTTCGTGAAGCGGAAACTGTCCGGCCAGACCGAGAATGTTCCAGGGATCGACCATCGCCCCGCAGCCTACGGCGCGAAACAAGAGGTCGGTGGCCGCATCGAGGTGATCGAGCGCCGCGCGAGCAGACACCGCCGCGTCGTCACCCGGCTTCGCCAATCGCAGTGCCTGCTGGGCAGCCACGACGCTGCCGCTGATGCGTGCGAGCATCCGTGCCGACGCCGCCGGTACGACACCAGCCAGCCGCTCGGCTTCAGCAGCGCGGCCAAGCCGCGACATCACCGCGGCAAGCGCCACGCTCTCGACCTGCCGGGCGCGGCGTTTGGCCAGCAGGGCGTTGATGTGGCGGCGAACACCGCCGAACGGCTGTCGCAGTCGGCGGATCTCCTCGTCGAGCCGGAGTCGATGTGGCTCGGGCAATTGTTCCATCAGCCAGCGATAGAAGGCGTCGCGATAGCCGGCGATTCGGGGCAGCAACTCCGCCAGCGGCAGGCCCGCCTGGTGGGCACCCGGGCCGTGGCCAGAGAGCCCGGAGGCCATCAGCATCACTCCCGCGAGCACTGCAGACGATTCTCGGCACAGATCGGCCGTGTCGCTCGAGGCAGAGCCGCTCTCCGCCACCGCGGCCACGGGCCAGGAAAGAATCCCGTCGAGCGTGGCCTGCTGCACGACCATCCGTCGATAGCAGCCCGCGTTGTCGATGTGGCCGGGATCCCAGAGTCCGAAAAGATAATTCGGCCGACTGGCTGCCGGATGCAAAAAGTCGAACGCCCGTGGATCGATCGCCAGTTCCTTGAGCATCTCGAGATCGAAGTCGGCCTGCCGCAAAAGATCCGAGGGAGCAACGGCGAGAATATCGATCGCACCCTGCACGAGGTCGCGATACCGGCCGTGTGCCGGCCCCACACCGGCCACAAAGATCGGCAGCGGCCGCACCCGTTCATGGGGATAGGATTCCGAAAGCCGGCCATTTTCGAGGACCGCCACCGGCCGCCAGCCGACATAGTCGTTGAGCCTGTTGATTGCCCGCTCGACGATCCGCTCGATCGCGTCGTCGTCACCGGAAGCCACCTCCGCAAGCACAGCCTGGGCCGCGGCCATCAGGAAAAACGGCCGCTCGATCGCTCCCGCTGGCTGGTGCTCGAGCAGATCGGCATGAAACTCCCGGTAGGCGTGGGGCAGGTGTTCGAAGACGAGTTCAATGGCGGCACGGGCCTGGGCAGCCTGCCGAAAGGCAGGTTCGGACGCTTCAAGCTCGCCGAGCCGGTGCCGGAGCACATCCGCCACGACGCCCGCCGCGTCCGGCCGCTCCGTAACGGCTGCCCCATCCTCCCCGGGAAGGGTCTCAACCGCGGCGAAGAGGTCGTTCAACGCCCGCCAGGCCGTCGGGTCGAACGAGCCCGAGGAAAAATTGAGGTAGCCCAGGACCTGTGAGGCCGGATCGGTCGGTCGTGATGCCGTCATGACCCGCACGATCCTACCCCACGCCGAGCGATGTTGCGTGTGCTCCCCCGTGAACTACGCTTGCCAGGAAGGTTTCCCCACGTTTTCCCGTCACGGTTGCCATGCGATCCATCCTGCCATCCCTTGTTGCCTGCGTTACTGCCGGCCTCGTCAGCCCGGCCTGTCCGGCCGGTGAACGCGTCTGCGGCACGGTAGCCGACGCCTTCGTGGCCGAAGAACTCGGGCTGCGCCGCGAATGGATCGTGCAGGTGCCTTTCAACACGTCGGCCACGCGGCTCGAGCACGTGACCGTGGCCGACGGCATCGTCATCGCCGTGGCCGAAGACGGGAGCCTGCATGGCATCGCCGCTCCCGTCGCACCAGCTGACGACGCGGAAACTCGAGCCGGCCAGCCGGCACCGGGCACCGTGCTCTGGTCACATTTTCCGAGTCACGGCGACGGCGGTCTGCGTCCACCCGCGGTAGGCAGCGGCATCGTCGTCGTCGCCGGAGACTTCGCGGCCCTCGGCATCGATCTCCTCTCCGGCCGCACGCTGTGGCGGGAGCCGTTGCCGAGCCCAGCCGTCGCGGCGGCGGCCATCAGTGGTGACTGGGTGTACGTGCCAATCGAGGGCGGTCGACTGCGGCGTTTTGCCGTCAATCCTTACCGGGAGCCTGAGGTCCGAACAGTTCTCGAAAAAAAGGATGGCGGTAGCAAAACCGTCACGGATGCGGCGACACGTTCGGCTGTCTCGTACGCCACCGGCACGAAGGTCCCACCGCTCGAGCTCAGCACCCACGGCAGCCTGGCGTTTCCACCGCTCTCGCTGAAAGAAGGTGTGTTGTGGTGCACGACCGACGGCCTGCTCACATGGCTGACCCCGGCACAACCGGAATGGGTGCGGTCGGAGTTTACGCTCGGCAGGCCGCCTGCGGGCCCACCCCTCATCCTCGATTCGGCCAGCGGCACCTCGATCTTCATCGCGACAAACACGGGCCCGGCAGGGAGTGACGTCATCCGTATCGACCTGCTACCGAGCGGAATGGTGTTCGCATGGCAGCAGCCACTGGACGATGCCGTGGCGGGCGGGGCTACGCGGTCCGGCGAGATGATTCTCGTGCCGCTCGCGACCGGTGGCCTGGCGGCTCTTGCCGCTGCCGACGGCAAGCGGCTCTGGACCCACCCGCAGCAGGTTCAGCTGCTCACGGCCACGTCCAAGCGGCTCTGGTGCATTGACGACATGGGCCGGCTGGCGACGCTCGACCCGGCCGACGGCCGGCGGCTCGAACAGTTTTGTCTCACGCCCTTCCGCGTGCCGGTGGTCAATGACACGACGGATCGGCTCATCCTGGCTTCGCCCGGCGGCATCGTCGCATCACTGGCACCACGGGGCGACCAGTAGAGCTCAGCCCTGGGGACGCACTGGCACGCGGGCTTTGGGGTCCTGCCGCCAGGCGATTCGGAGCAGGTCGTAGAGTTGACCGTCGCCGCGGGCGAGCCGGTGCGGATCCTGAAAGAAGCACTCCGTCGCCACCGCGAAAAACTCCCCCGGCCCCTCGGCTGCATAGTCATCGAGGGCGACGAACCGGCCGGCGTCGAGCGCCCGCTCGAACCGTTCGCGACAGTCCTGCATCTCCGCCATCCAGCCGCCACGGTCGCCGTCCAGCGGAGGGACCCCGTCGATCTCGCCGTCGAGCATGTCGATCAGGTGGGAGAACTCGTGGATGACGACACTCCGGGTTCCTCCATCCCGAAGCCGTCCTCCGTCGACGACCCTCGGCCACGACAAGACGACGCTCCCTCCCGACCACGTTTCACCAAGCCGCACTTCCTGCCACTCCAGTTCACCACCACCATCGAGCGGCGCCCGCCTCGGCACAAGGTAGTCACCCGGGTACACGAGCACGGAGCGGAGCCGATCGAAATACTCCTCGGCAAATCCCAGCACGAGGATCCCCGCCTGGCCGGCGATCGTCACCCGCACCTCGTCGGTGATCTGCATGCCGCCGCAGCCCTCAAACGACTTCTCGGCGAGAAACACGGCGATCCACTCGCGGAGTTGCTGCCGCTGGTGCTCGTCGAGCCACTCGGCATGGCGAACATTCCGCCGCATGAGGCCGTCCCAGGCCACGGGGAAGGGCTGCTCGCGGATGGACTGCCGACGTCGGTTCCGCAGCCAGGAGAGCATGCCAGGAACCGCCGCCTACGGCTTGAGGGGCAGGCCGCGGGAGAAGAGGTCGATCGCGAGAATGACGCAGGCGAGCGTCATCGCCACGAATGCCATCGCCAGCATCGCCGTGTAGACGTTCATCGGCCCACGCCGCTGCTCGATTGGCTGCAGGTCGTCACTCATCGCTGCGGCTCAGAAGCCTCCTTGAAAACCTGCGGGCCTCACGCCGCCTTCAGGCGGGTTGTGACCCGATCGCCCCGCTGCACCACGCCACGGGCATATTCTTTTTGGATCACCGCGACGGCCCGGTCCGGCTTGATGGCCTTCACGACCGCCCGGCCCACATACTGATCGTTGCGATAGAGTTCGAGGACGTGGCCCAACTGCAGGCCGTCGTCACCACCGAGCGACACCTCGACCGACCCATCTGCCACAGCCATCACCACGCCGTCGATCGTCGGCACCTGATCGCGGGGCAGGCTGTCGACCGCCAGCCCGCTCTGCTTGAGCAGGAGCCGGGCATTGGCCAGTTGCTTTTCCAGCTGGGCCTTTCGCTCCTCGACGATCGCCAGCGTCGACTGCTTTTCGTGCAGTTGCGCCGAGAACTGCACCGACCGGCCGATCTGCTCGTCCACCATCACCTGTTGGGCGCGAACCTCTTCCCGCAGTTTCTCGACGTTGTCGGTCGCTCGCTTCAGTTCGGCCTGCACCACGCTCAACTCGTTGATGGCTTCCTTCGCCTTCGACATGAGCTCGTCGCGGGTCGCCTTGAGATCCTTGAGCTCCGTGCTCTGCTCGGCGAGGGCATACTGCAACTTCGCCACCACCTGGTCTCGTTCGGCCTCGGAGCTGGCGACCTGCGACTGCAGCGAATCGATCGTCTCCAGGAGCTGGCCCCGCCTGTCCTTGTCAGCGGCCAATTCCTTTTCCAGTCGCTCCGCCTCGGTCTTCCAGTTGGTGTGGGAGGCGAAGATGGCGACGGCGAAGCTCATGAACACGAGGCTCATGATGAACACCGCGAACACGAAGATTTTGCCGAGAATGTTCATCGCGCACCTTCTCTCGCCTGCCGTTCAGCCTAGGAGTTGATCGGTCGCCAGGTCAACGCGACTCAAGCCCGGTACGCTCCGGCCTTCGCATCCGGCCACCTCGCCCTCATCATGATACCTCCCGCGATCGCCACACACCCCCAAGCCGGTAGACTTCCCCAGACCAGCCACGGGCTCTGGCGTCCGTCGGGTTCGACGCGGGCCCGGAGCGTGGCCGTGGCCCGCCGTGGCCCCCGCGCGAGCAGCCGGCCGGAACCATCAATCCATCCGGAAAAACCGGTGTTGGCCGCGATCACGAGGGGTGTCCGCACTTCAACCGCCCGAAAGATGGCCGCGGCGAGGTGCATGTCGAGTTCGCTCGACCCCCAAAACCAGCCGTCGTTGGTGAGGTTGACGATCACGTCGGGGCGGCCACCAGCCTGTTCGAGCGCCCGCACCATCCCGCGCACCGCGGCCGGCAAGGCCGTCTCATAGCAGATGTTCACGGTCACACGGTGGCCGGCGATCGCCACGGCCACCGGTTCGGTGCCGGCGGTGAGGCCCGCAGGCAGCGGTGTAAGCGAGTAGAGCCAGGGGAACCGGTTGGCCAACGGGACGTATTCGCCAAACATCACCGGATGCATCTTTTCGTAACAGTCAAGCGACTCCCCGTTGGCGTCGAGAAACAGTCCGCAGTTGTAGTTGCGGGCACCGGCAGGAGCGTGCGGCGTGATCTCCTGCTTGTCGACTCCAACGAGCCAGTGCGTGCCGTACCGACGGGCGTAGACGGCCAGTGCCGCCTGCCGATCCTGCTCCAGCGCCTCGCGACACTGTCGCTGACGATCTGCCGCGGACGCCGTGCTGCCCGCGCCAACCGGGCCGAGCATCTGCTCAACGACACTTTCGGGCAGCGTCTCGTCGGGATCGATCTCGAGCAGGCTCCACCGCCACATCGTCTCCGGCCAGACGATGAGATCGGGGGGCTCGCCGGGCGTGGCTGCGAGCCCCGCGATCGTGAGGTCGTCGTAGTGCCTCGCTACATCGGCCTCCGCACCGGGTTCATGCTTGAGTTCGGTATCGATCGAGCCCTGCACGAGCAGCACGTCGAGCGGCTTGCCGGTCGGCCGCGGTTCTCCAGCGATCCGCCACGAGCCGTACGCAAGGGCCGTCGCCATCACGCCCGCGGCAATCGCCATCTGCCGGACCGAACGCGATGCCACGGCCGCCGCCACGAGCATCACGAGGCCGCTGATCCCGACGGTGCTAAACAGGTCGGCCATCTGGATGAGCGTGGTCCACCGCCACTGCGTATGCCCGAGGCCGGCAAACGTGAAGCCCCCCAGCAGACTGCTGCGAACCTGCTCGCAGGCCACCCAGGCCAGTGGTGCGGCGGCCAGCAGGGGCCAGCCGAACTGATGCACGAGCGTGCGGGCCATCCACACAAAAAGTGGCACGTATCCGGCGAGATACGCCGCGAGCGCGATCCAGCCGATCGAGGTCGCCGGATGGGGAAGCCGCAGCCAATGAATCGCCAACAGCCAGTGGAGGAAGCCCGCCACCCAGAGCACCCGCCAGGGATGGGCCACGGCCAACTGCGGCCAGCGCACGATCGCCAGCCAGGGGAGCGGGGCCAGCCAGGCCGCCCACCAGAGGTCCGCCGGCGGCTGGACGAGAAACATCGTCGCCGCTCCCGCGAGCGCCGCAGTCCACAGCCGGCGATGGCCGTTGCCGGCCACGGCATCCGTGGTGTCGTCCCGGCTCATGTTCCCTCCGCAGGCTCGATCTCGGCGAGCACCGTGCCGGGCCCGACGACATCGTCTTCATCGACGAGTTGCCGCACAAGACGGCCGGCAACGGGTGCCTCGAGGTCGATCGTGACGGCGCCCGCGAGGAGTTCGACGACGCGATCTCCGGCCAGCACGGTGGCCCCGCGGGGTGCGAGCCACAGCGACACACGCACTGGCCCTTCGATCGTGAGGTCGGGCACCACCAGCGGCACCCGGCGGCTCCGCCCAACGTCACCCGCTTGGTTGGACCGTGGCTCCATCATTCACCGCTGGTCCACGAGCCAGGCCAGCACCACGCGGCCCACTGTTTCGAGTGATTCCGGGGCACAGTTGGCAGGCGTATCGGCCGTCGTGTGCCAGGCTGGATAGTCGAAGTCGATGACGTCGCAGGTGGGAATCTTCGCGATCATCCGCAGCGGCACATGGTCATCCTGCACGGTGTACTTGGGCCGCGGCACGAACTCCCGCACGCCCAGCCGGGCAGCCACACCCCAGAGTTCCGCCACGACAGGCTGCGTGTCGGGCCACATCACGCTCTGCTGCTCCTGCCAGATTTGCAGATCCTTGTCGGCCACCATGTCGAGGATCACGCCGGCCCGGTAGCGGTGCAGCCGCGGATCGGCACGGCGGTCGGCCACATACCGGCGGGCGAAATAGGTCGAGCCGAGGCAGTAGGGATCTCGTGCACCGACGACATACTCCTCCGCATCGAAGCAGACGAAGTCGACACCGACCGGCCCGGGGAGCGCGGGCATGAAGCGGGCCAGTTCCATGAGCACGGCAACACCGCTGGCGCCGTCATTGGCGCCGAGAAACGTGCCCTGCGGATCAACGGGGTCGCGATCAGGAAAAGGCCGCGTGTCGTAGTGCACGCCGATCAGGATCCGTTCGCTGCGCTCGGGGTGCCATTCGATGATGAGGTTTTCCATGTGCACGGGCTTCCCCGTGCGGCGGTCTTCGGTCTTGAAGGCCTGGCCCGACACACGGGCCCCGGCGGCCCGGAAGTGATTGACGAGCAGCGTCCGCTGAGCGGTCATCCCGGGCGATCCGCTCATTCTCGGTCCGAGGCCACAGATGCGTTCCAGATGAGCCATCGCCTGCGGCCCGGAAAACTCGGACCGCTGCAGCGGCTCGTTGCCGTATGTTCCCGACGCGCAGAGGGCGACCAGCATCGCCGCCGCGACCACACGGGCTCGTCCTGCTGGCACTTCTCGCACAGATGTCGGACCTTCCTCCCCCGAGGATAGCGAATAGGGAAGGCAGTGCCGACGGCGGTTTCGACGCGGAACCGACCTGATCTCACACTTGTGCGACCACTACTGGATGCTCACGACCTCGCCGGCATTGCGCGACGCGAGGCTACACACGACGGTTTTTTCAGTGGTCTGATTCAAGAAATGCACCGAGCCATCGCACATGAGCACATTGACGCCCCCGGGGTGCTGGGAAAACATCGGCGTGTTCGGGCTGCCCTCCCAAACGCGATCCGCGTAATCCTTCGGATTGATCACGGGAACCGATCCCGTGGTATGGCCGATGTAATTGCAGTTGGAGCCCGCCGCCCACACTCCGGTGGCTGCGGAACCATCGACGCCCGCTCCGCTGGCCTCGAAGACCAGAATGGTTTTGGAAAGGCCATCGGTCACCTCCCGATACTGAATCCCTTTGGTGATCGTCGACGGCGCATCGGCAGCCGAGTACGCCAGGAGTGTTCCATTGTAACTCGGATAATTGGTGACGCCGTCGGGCATCTTGAAGTCTGAGTCGTTCGGCGTGATCCCACCATTCCCAAAGTAATCAATGCACGCCATGCCTGAATATTGACCGGTCTCTGTGATGAGATCATTTTTTCGTGTGCGGTGCTCGTCACTCACACTCGGGCAGAGGTAGACAGACACTTTCGTCTTCGTGGCATTTTGATTGATCACATCCGTAAAGTTCGCCTTCACGTACAGCCGCGAATCCGGCGCGGGATTCGCACGCTGGCTTGCCGTCAGATCCTCCCAGGTCGCGGTCAGCTCGGACTGCTCCAAAAAATCCATGAAGAACGTCGACCACGAAATCGTCTTGGAGCTGCCGTATTGAACCCGCCCCGGCGGAAACCGCTCCTTGAAAGCTGTCGAAAAGTTGTGCATCCCCAAGCCAATCTGCTTGAGGTTGTTCTGGCAGCTCATCCGTCGCGCTGATTCACGGGCCGCCTGAACGACCGGCAGCAGGAGGCCGATGAGAACACCGATGATGGCGACGACCACCAAGAACTCCACCAACGTAAACCCATGATCGGCTCGTCGCTTCTGGCCAAACTGTCCGTGTTTCACATCCATTCGTTCTCTGGCCTGGGCAAGCCAACCGTGTGCCGGGCATCGTGGTGGGATCATCCCTCGAAAGGACTCCCTGAGTATTGTTCTTTGATGAGCGAAATGCCAGGAATGAATGAGGACCGGGCAGAGTTTTTGTCGCGGCACCGATTTTTCCGTGTGCCGCCGCCAGCGCCCTGGCTGGCAGCGGTGCTGCTCTGGTCATGGGCCCTCCCATGCCGCGCCGGCGGTGGTCCCGAAAGCGTGTTCGTGGTCGTCGACACGTCGAACTCTGACAGCCTTGCCGTGGCCAATGCGTTCGTGGCCCTCCGCAGCATTCCGCCAATCAACGTGCTCGCCATCGCCTGGGACGGGCCCGACGATGCCGTCCCGATCAGTGTCTTTCGGGAGCGGATCCTCGGGCCCGTGCTCACCGCGATCGATACCCGTGGCCTCGCGCCCCAGATCGACTGCATCGCCTACTCATGCGGGTTCCCTTGGCGGATCGATTTCCATGACGATCTGCCGGAGTCGCTCGTGGGCCGCGACAAATATCCTGCCGGCTCTCTCACCGGGATGACGTTTCTCTATTCCGCCACGGTCGAGCCACCCGTCGGCAGCATCCCGCGCTGGCTGGGGCGGCACACCAACCGCTATGCCCCGCCACCGGCGACCGACGGCGCCGTGGCCACGACACGCGGTTTCCGCGCCGCCACGGGCTGGGGGCCGGAAGGTGAGCCCGCAGCAGCGGGCGGCAGCCACCATGTGCTCGCCGTGATGCTCGGCGTGACGGCAGGTCGAGGCAACTCAGTGGATGAGATCGTCACGAGCCTCGTAGCATCGAGCGCGGCCGACGGCAGCCGACCGACCGGCACGATCTTTTTTCTGACCAACTCAGACGTCCGCACGACCACCCGCAGCGCCGGTTTCCCGGCTGCCGTCGCCGCCATCCAGGCCGCCGGCGCCACTGCCAAAGTCATCACCGGCACACTGCCACGTGAGAAAGCCGATGTCGCCGGCCTGATGGCCGGCACGGCCGAGTTCGACTGGGCCGCGAGTGGCAGCAGACTCCTTCCGGGAGCGATCTGCGACAATCTCACAAGCTTCGGCGGCGTGTTCTCACCCGGGGCCGAGCAGACACCGCTTTCCGAGTTCGTCCGGGCCGGAGCCGCCGGTGCGAGCGGCACGGTGATCGAGCCCTACGCCCTCGCCGACAAGTTCCCCACTCCGGCGCTGCATCTTCATTACGTTCGCGGGGCCTGTCTTGCCGAGGCCTTCTACCGGTCGGTGCGGTCGCCCTACCAACTGCTCGTGGTTGGCGACCCACTCTGCCAGCCATGGGCGCACATTCCCGCGGTGGACGTCACCGTCGCCGACGCTCAGTCCGGCGAGCCGCTCGATCTGGCACGTCCGCTCGCGGGCTCGCTCGCAGTCACGCCACACGGCAACCCCACCGGCACAGCTCCGATTGGCCGCTACGACATGTTCGTCGACGGCATCCGTATCGCGTCATGCCGGGAGGGCGACCAT
This sequence comes from uncultured Candidatus Kuenenia sp., assembly GCA_964578555.1. Classification (GTDB taxonomy): domain Bacteria; phylum Planctomycetota; class Planctomycetia; order Pirellulales; family UBA1268; genus CACORA01. Next base: position 16,933 of record CAZODJ010000010.1, on the reverse strand, counting down.
CTCCCGCTCGACACGGGCCGATTCAGCGACGGCCACCATGAGCTACGGATCGTGGCGATCGATTCATCACCGCTCGAGACCCAGGGCCGCTGGGTGCGGGGCGTGACATTCGCCAACCACGGCCACGGCCTCATCCTCTCCGCCGAGCCGCGGCACGTCTCGATGGCGGACTCGCTCCGTATCAGGGTCAGCGGCACTCCCGCCGACAGCGTCACAGTGTTCACTGCCGGCCGCGTGCTGGGACGAGTCGCTGGTGAGGAGGGCCAGCCCATCGACACCACGCTCGATATCGCCGCCACGCTTCTCGGGCCTGGCGACGTCATGCTCCATGCCACGGCCCACCTCGCTGGCGTCGCCGTCGCCAACGCGGCTCCAGTGACGGTGACCGTGACGAAACAGCCATCCGCCGCCGCGCTCACGCCGCAGGCAGGTGACCGGTCTCGTTAAACGAGACGAGCATGGGGCCAGGCCACTCGATGCGGGTGACAGAGCAGTTGGCCAGCGCCGGCAGCTTCGTGAACGGTCGCTCAGCGGCGGCGGCCAGCAGCGGATGCGTGCGGCCAACGAGGCTGCCCAGCGCCGCCGTCAGGATGCCGCCGTGGGCGACGACGATCATGCGGCCCACATCGCGGCCAGCCAGCGCTTCGAGCACCGCATGCCCGCGAGCCGCCAATTGGGCCCGGGACTCACCTCCGGGGATCGCATAGTCAACATCTCCGCTCCGCCAGCGGGCCACGGCCTCGGGAAACCGCTCCTCGAGATCGGCCCACAGGTGGCCCTGAAAGATCCCGGCGTGCAACTCCTGGAGCCGCTCGTCGATCTTGAGCGGAAGATTGAGGGCGGCGGCGATCCGGGCCGCGGTATCGCGGGCCCGCACGAGCGGGCTCGACCAGACCTCCTCGATTGGCGGCGCAGCACCACCAAACTCACCGCGGCTCCAGGCTGCGACGGCATCCGCCTGCGCCTGCCCCAGCGCCGAGAGGACGACATCTTCCTGCCCCTGCACCCGTCCCTCGAGATTGGAGACGCTCTCACCATGCCGTACGAGAATCTGCAGCATGCCGCTGAGTCTACCGCGTGACGGCGGCGGCGGGAGTCGCCGCCATGTCTTGCACCGACTGCTGCGCGTCGCCGAGGTGGGTGCGCGAGAGATGTTCGACGAATCCACGGCTCGCATTCTGCAACACGAACACCTCGCTGGCCGCCTGTGGGGCCCCGTGCGGCCGCACGATGCAGATCACTTCTGCCTTGCCCTCGTGCTGCCGGACATGTTCGAGCAGCGCCTGCTCGCCAGAGGAAAGGGGCGTACCAGTGACGCCGGCGGCCACCCGCCCCGATAGTTCGTGGTCCGCTCCGGTCGAGGCGGTGGGCACCGCGCCGGCACGGTCGCGCCGGTCGAACGCCACCTGCGGCATCTCGTCAGGCATGGCGGGCACGACACCCGCCGAATCGGTCACACCGACCGGCAGGCCACCACTGGGGTAGACGCTGCGGTAGACAAACGACAGCCCTGCCTCATCGAGTTGTTCGTGGATAGCCGGAAGGGCGGCATAGAGACCCTCGTTGTCGGCGGGATCGGCGGCGTTGCAGACACCGATCAGCGTGCCATCGAGCGTGAAGAGTCCGCCACCACTGCGGCCCTGCACCGGCTGGCCGGCCACCTGCACGTTCGCGGGGCCGAGGTATTTGTCGACGCCGTTGATCTGGCTGTAATGGAGCGTCGGATCGTCACCGCCATTGCATCCCATGGTGACTACCGCCTCGCCGGCCGCGGTGTCGCAATCGGCCCCGCCCACGCGGACTGGCTCGATCGGTTGATCGGTGAAGATGCTCACGAGGGCCAAGTCGCGGGTGAGGTCATACGCCACCACCTGACCGGCGATGCCTCGCGGACCCTGCGGGCCGAAGAGATCGACCTCCACACGCCCTTTTCCTTCGGAATCACGAAAGATGTGGCCGCACGTCAGAATCAGTGCCTCCCCCTGGCGACAGTCGATCACGGTGCCAGTGCCCCACGACATGCCTTGCTGATCGTCCACTCGGAGCCGGGCCGTCGCCTGGAAGAGCCTCTGCTCGAGTGCGGCACGCGTGTCCGGTGGAAGAGCCTGCGATCGATCGGCCGAGGCACGTGGCGACGCGGACGCCGGGCCACGCGACACCGGTTCGCGGGAGGCCGCCAGTCCCGCTGGTTGGGCCGGCGCAGGGCCGCGTATCACAGCTCCTGGAATCAACTGTGGGGCCGCGGGCGGTTCGGTTGCCAGTGGGGCCGCCGCTACGGAAGAAGGCAGAGGAATGCCGGGCACAGGCGCTGGTTTCGGCCCTGCCGGCGCCGCAGCAGCGACCGGCGTCGCGGCCAGCCCGAGCGGCTGGCGGCTCTTCGCAAGCAATGCTTCCAACTCGGCTCGCGTGGTGGCGCCGTTGATTCGGCCGACCTCCTCACCACGGACGAGGAGGACATAACAGGGCACGCCGGTCACGCCAAACCGCCGGATGAGATCGGGCTCCTGATCGGTATCGACATGCCGCACCACCCAGCCGGCCGCCGTGATTTCGCCGATGATCGGTGCCATCTGACGACATGGCCCACACCACGAGGCGGCGAAGTCGAGCAGCACCACGTCTCCTTGGGTGGCAGCCTGTACGGCAGCGGCCGGGCTGGACGCGAGCGGCCGTGGATCGGCCTGGGCCGGAGAGATCGTGGCCATCCACCAGGCGGCTACCAGAAGGCTGCTCTGGGCGGCATATCGTGCGGTGCTCATCCAATGCTCCACGTCGCTGCACCAAGTTCGGGGGGAACGAGGCGGCGAATGGTGGCGGCGGCCGCGCGGAGCCACAAGATCATTTTCAGGCAAAGCCTCACTGGCTGGCCTTGCCCCGTCGCCCCCATTTCCGCATCGTTTCCCGGTTTCCGCACCGCCCCCTACAATCCGCGTCATGCCCGATCGCCGCATCCTCGTCACCTCCGCCCTGCCCTACGCCAACGGCCACATCCACCTCGGGCATCTCGTCGAGTACATCCAGACGGACATCTTCGTCCGCTTCCAAAAGCTTCGTGGTCATCGGGCGATCTATCTCTGCGCCGACGACACTCACGGCACGGCGATCATGATCCGCGCCAAGGCCGAGGGACGCAGCGAGCAGGACCTGATCAGCGGCATGCGGGAGGCCCATCTCGCCGACTTCGCCGGTTTCCAGATCGCCTTCGACCACTACGGCTCCACCGACAGCTCAGCCAACCGAACGTTGTGCGGCGAAATCTGGCAGGCCCTTCGCGACCGCGGGCTCGTGGTCTCCCGCGACGTGCAGCAACTCTTCGACCCCCAGGCCGGCGTGTTTCTCGCCGACCGGTTTGTCCGTGGCACCTGTCCGAAATGCGGTGCGGCCGACCAATACGGCGACTCCTGCGAGCAGTGCGGGGCGACCTACAGCCCGGCCGACCTCGTGAACCCAGTGAGCACGCTTTCCGGCGCGACGCCGGAGGTGCGATCGGCGGAGCACCTCTTTGTGACGATCGAGAAGCTCCACGGCTTTCTCGACACGTGGACCACGGCCTCGGGAGCGCTCGATTCTCGAATCGCCAACTATCTTGCCGGGCATTTTCTTGGCGAGCCGCTTCGCGACTGGGACGTTTCCCGCCCTGCCCCCTACTTCGGCTTCGAAATTCCCGACAAGCCAGGGCATTACTGGTACGTCTGGTTCGATGCGCCCATCGGCTACATCGCCGCCACGAGCGAGTGGTGTGCAACGCATGGGGAGTCACTGGCCACCTGGTGGCATCGCGGCGGCGGCAACGATCCGCCCGCGGAGATCCATCACTTCATCGGCAAGGACATCACGTATTTCCACACGCTCTTCTGGCCGGCGATGCTCGAGGCGGCCGGCCTCGCGCTGCCGACGAAGGTCCGCATCCACGGCTTCCTCACCGTCAACGGACAGAAGATGTCGAAGAGCCGTGGCACCTTCCTCATGGCCCGCACCTACCTCGACCATCTCGACCCGGCCGCACTGCGTTACTACTACGCGGCCAAACTTTCCGGCGGGATCGATGACATCGACTTAAACCTCGAGGAGTTTGCGGCCAAGGTCAACGCCGACCTCGTCGGCAAAGTGGTCAATCTCGCCAGCCGCACGGCCCGCTGGCTGGAGTCGACCGGCCTGGCAACGACGTATCCCGACGACGGAGGCCTGTTCGCCAGAGCCGCAGCCGACGCCGCCGAGATCGCGGCGGCCTACGAGGAGTGCGACTTCGCCCGTGCGATGCGCACGATCATGCAGGCCGCCGACCGGGCCAACGCCTACGTCGATGCGGAACAGCCATGGAAGCTCGCCAAGGCCGGGGCCGAAGCCGCCGAGAAACTTCAGCAGGTCGCCAGCGTGGCCCTCAACCTGTTTCGGCAGATCACCGTCTACCTGGCGCCGGTACTCCCCCGGCTCGCCGAGCAGGCTGGCGACTTGGTCGGCGGGCCAATCTGCTCATGGGACGAATCCCAGCAGCCACTCATCGGCTTGCCGGTCAGTCCGTTCCAGCCGCTGATGCGCCGCGTCGAAGCAACACAACTCGAGGCCTTGCTTGCTGCTGCCGCAATACAGCCATCTTCCCCTGCGACTTCGCCTCCCCAAGGAACCGCCACCATGACCGAATCCGCCGCCGACTCTGGCGAGCCGCTCGCCGCCGAGCCGCTCGCTCCCGAATGCACGATCGACGACTTCACCAAGGTCGATCTCCGCGTGGCGCGGATCATCGCCGCGGAGGAGGTGCCCGAGGCGCGGAAGCTGCTCAAGCTCACGGTGAGCCTCGGCGGCGACGCGACCCGCACCGTGTTTGCCGGCATCAAGGGTTTTCACGAGCCGGCAACACTCGTTGGCCGGCTCGTGGTCGTGGTCGCCAACCTCGCGCCGCGGCAGATGAAGTTTGGCCTGAGCGAGGGCATGGTGGTGGCGGCCAGCGGCGCCGGCAGCCCAGGTGTCTTCCTGCTTTCACCTGATTCTGGTGCGCTGCCCGGCATGCGGCTGCATTAAAGAAAGCCGGCTCGGGAGGGCGGCAAAAGTCTCGTCGCGGGGCGAGGATACGCCCAACGCTCCTCGAGCGTTCGCCGACCCTCCCGAGCCTCCCGTTTTCTTGCGCAAAGACAAAGGACAGTTTCACGGTGGGAACGCGAAGCCAGTGCGGTACGATACACGGGTGATGTGCAATGGGCTGCCGGCACCCTGTCACTTGAGATGGAATGAGGAGGTGATCATGGCACAGAAAACGATTCTCTTTCCGACTGATTTTTCCCATGCCAGCGATGCGGCGCTGGTGCATGCCGAGGCGCTGGCCAAGCAGCAGGGGGCGCGGCTGTTGATCGTGCATGTCGAGGAGCCGCCGCTGGCGTATGGTGGCGGCGAACTCTATTACGGTATTCCTGAGCCGAGTTCGGAGCGGATCCTCGAGATGCTCGAAGACGTCACGCCGGCCGACACGTCGGTGCCGTTCACGCACCGTCTCACGATGGGTGATCCGGCCGGCGAGGTGGTGCGACTGGCAGAGGAGGAGCAGGCCGACATGATCGTGCTCGGCACCCACGGCCGCACCGGATTGACACGACTCCTGATGGGCAGCGTGGCCGAGGCGATCGTGCGGCATGCGCCCTGCCCGGTGCTCGTCTACCGCGAGACCGCCGAGAAGCTCGCTGCCAACAAGCCGGCCGCGACCACGTAGTTTTCAGGCATGTCCATCAGACCTGTGCTGCAGTTGCGGGCCGATCTTCGTGCGCGGCTGCGCGACGTGTTCGACTCCGCGGGATTTATCGAGGTCGACACACCGACGCTCGCCCTCGAGGTGCTCCCCGAGGCCCACATCGACCCGGTGGCCGTGCATATCGATGGCTCAGGCACGCCCCGCTATCTCCAGACGAGCCCCGAAGCGTTGATGAAGCGGCTGCTGTCGGCCGGAGCGGGGCCGATCTACCAGTTCGCCCGGTCGTTTCGGGCGGGCGAGCGGGGTCCGCAGCACGACGTCGAGTTTGTCCTGCTCGAGTGGTACGCGCCGGACACCACGCTCGATGATGCGGCCGCACTGCTGGAGCAGCTCTGCGCTGCAGCCGTGGGCACAGGCGGCATCGAACGGCTCTCCTGCCAAGAGGCCTTTTCCGCCCATGCGGGGATCGACCCACTCACGGCAACGCTCGACGACCTCACGCACGCAGGCCGGGCAGCCGGCCTGCTTCTGCCCGAGTCATACCATGCCCGCCCCGCCGACGCTCATGAGCGGCAAGCCCTGTGGGATCGCTGGTTTGAGGCCCTCCTCGCCGAGGTGGTGCAGCCGCGGCTGGGCCAGGGCCGGCCGACGATGCTCGAAGCCTGGCCCGCCTCGCAGGCGGCCTTCGCGCGGCTCGATCATGACGACCAGCGCATGGCCCGACGGTTCGAGCTCTACATCCGTGGCGTGGAACTTGCCAACGGCTGGGAGGAGGAGACCAGCCGCGACGTGCTCGCCGCCCGCATCGACACTGCCAATCGGATTCGATCGGCTGACGACCGCAGCCTGCTGCCGATTCCTCATCGGCTCCTCGCCGCCCACGGCGACGAGATGCCGACCGGCGTCGGCGCGGCCCTCGGCTTCGATCGCCTCGTCATGCTCGCCGCCGGTGCTGAGTCCATCGACTCGATCCGCCCGTTCTCATCCGACAATGCGTAGTTTCAGCCCGCCGGCTCGCGCCGGCGGCTTCTTGGTGGGTCGCGTATGGTCGCCCAGCGAGGGGTTGCCCGAGCCCCGCGAACCACGGGCATTCAGCTAGCCGGCAGGCTCACACTTAACCACCGTCCACCGCTCCACCGGCCCCTCCTGTCGAGGCACGACCGAGGCGCCGAGTTCGATCACCAACTCGAGCGGTCCGGCAGCACACGGGTCGACGGCCGCCCTCACCCGCCACGTGTCGGGATTCTCTTCGCCGCGGCCGATCACAGAGGCCACCGGCCGGCCCGCACCGCCACACGCCGCCACCTGCTTCGCCAGATCATCGAGCTTCGGCACAGCATCGGGCAGGCACATGGCTCGGGCGTCGGCCACGCGGCCATCGCGGAGGGCTTCGATCCACGCAACGGTCGCCGCGTGTGCCCGTGCCGTGGTGATCAACCGCTTCGTGAGCGTCGATGACACGGACTGGGCTCCGAAGCCCACCGCCAACGCCAGGCCGGCGAGCGCCGCGATGCGGCCCGCCTTTTCGGCACCCGCGCGACTCACATCCGCCAGACCGAGACAGGCAAGCCCGACGGCCAGAAGTGGTACGACCCAGAAAAATGGATTGACCAGTGCCGCGGCCGAGAGCATGCCAGCGATGAGCGACGCCACTGCCAGGCCGCTCACCGGCCGATAGCTCGTCTGATCATCCTCGCTCGTGATCAGGGTTTCGCCCACAGCGAGCCCTCCCCTTCCAGTTTCTTACGGCGATCCGCATACCGCAGGATGAAGTCGGCATCCTTGTCAAACACGTTTGCCTCGTTTTCCCCAGGGCGGGCAAAGGGGCCCTGCCGCGTGGCGGTGCGGATGAAGTGCAGCCACTTGCGATCGGGCGCCAGTATCCCCAGCACACGGGCATCGGGCGTGGGCTGGATCAGATCGCGGGTGACGGGGGCCAGGTGGAGCGTGGTGGCCGTGAAACAGATGAAAATCCAGCCGACGACCAGGCCGACGACCGGTCCACCGATGCGATCGACCAACGGCGCAAACATGACACGCGTCCGCGACACGCGGTTGGTAAGTTCACTCGTGCCGGCCAAGACCAGGGCAAAAAGAACCCAGATGCAGAAAAAGTCGGCGATGTACCCGGCCTCCGGCACGGCACCGGCGATGAGTTCGGCCAGCCATTCATACCAGGCCGTCGCCACGGCTGCGGCAAACAGCACGTTGATCACCGCCACCAATGCCGACCAGAGACCTTCGCGATAGAAGAGGCCGGCCGTGATCCCCAGCACCAAAATCAGAAAGAGACTGATCATGTGCGACTTCCTCCCGGAGCCGGCTTCTTGGCGGCAGGCGCGGCGAAGACCCGCTGGAGTTCTTCGAGCGATGTCACGCCCTCGAGCACCAGCGTCATGCCCGCATCACGAAGCATCACCATCCCATCCTGCGCAGCAGCCCGTCGGATCACCTGCGGCTCGGCCTTGGCGGCGACCGCCTTCCGAAGGGTGGGCCCCGACGCCAATTCGAAGATGGCCGTCTGCCCCAAATAACCAAGCCCGCCACAGACACGGCAGCCGTGCGGAGAGGCCCGGTAGAGCTGCGGCACCTGCTCGGCACTCTTCTTGAGCCGCTGCAGGAGCTCGGCAGGGGGCTGGAATGACTGCCGGCATCGTGGACAGAGCTTCCGTATCATTCGCTGGCAAAGCGATCCGAGCAGGCTCTGCCCCAGCTGGTCGAGCGGAACCCGGCAGGCCTGCAGTTTGGTGATCCCCTCGATCGCATCAGCTGCCTTGAGACTGAGGATGACGAACTTCTCCTCGTCAGCCAGCCGCACGAGTTCCACGACCAGCGTTGGATCGCGGAGATCGCGGGCCACGATCGCCGCCGGATAGTCAAGCAACGCCTTCTGGAGCACGGCGAGCGGTGTCTGATTCTGCTTGGCGTCGTAGCGGATCGGCTTCACATTCTGAATCTCGGCGGCCGGCGTGGCGACATCCTCGATCGAGATGAAGTCGCGCATCAGGCGGTCGGCCGTGTTGACGACGACGTCGAACGTGGTCGTCAACCCCGATGCCGGCGGCGACGACAGCACGAGCACTCCCTTGGCGAGACTGAGCAGTCCGGTGAGCTTTTCGACGACCCCTGGCGCCATGCCCAGATCGGCACACGTCTTGAAGACTGGCGGTTTGGACTGAATCTCGACGATCACCTGCTCACCGGTCGGCACCGTCTGCACGACAAGCGTGCACGGCCGTGGCTTGCCATCGACGTCGATCACGAACCTGCCGCCTTGCCGCCCCTTGGCCCGGGGATCGATGCCCGCTGCAGCCTTGAGGACGATCAGCACGGCATCCCCGTCGGCCCGCGAGAACGGCGGCGCGTCGCCCCACTGTTCCGGCTCCTTCTTCGATCCTCGCACCGTCATCACCCGCGGCTTCACCCACATGCCGTCGACATGATGATGCACGTGGACCGAACTGGGCGCCACATCAAACCGCATCTTCCCGGCCCGAACGATCACCGCGCCCTGCATCGCCGCACAGGCACTCGGGTAGCCTGCGGCAGCGGCCAATTTCTCCATGGCGGACGGGTCTGCCTCCGCGTCGCCGGCCGTGGTCGTCTTCACAACCACTTCCGGAAGCAGGTCATCGCCCCCTCCCTCCATCGTCTCGACTTCGATGCCAAACCGCCCCAGCAGCGGCGCCGACAATCGCTTGAAATGGCCGGCAGTCAGCACGCGGGCCGACTGCGGCACCTTGGGATTGCGGGCGGCAACATACGCGAGCACAGGCACCAGCCAGGCCAGTGCGGTCACGAGCAAAGCCGCCCACGTCCAAGGCACCCACCAGGCGATGATTGCCAGCGGGACGAACACGAACGCCGCCACCGGCCCCCACACGCCCGGGGAAAGCTTGTACTGCACGCTGTCTCGCGACAGCCAGTCGGTGGTAAAGACCCAGCCGAGCGCCAGGAGCCACCAGCACGATACGAGCAAAAGGCTCAGCCCGCCCCCCGGCCCCCGGGCCAGCCATTCGGGCGTGGTCGCCGGCCAGCTTTCGGCTAGGGCGGGGCTGGCCAGGGTCGCCAGCGCGGCGCAGAAACAGGCCTGCAGCCCCACCATCCTCCACGCTCGTGGCTGGCCTTCCATCAAGTGACCCCGATGCCCTTGAGCGCCATGGTCAGCGCCTCCTTGTTCGGGGCGATCTCCATGGCGTCGTTGCGATCGATGAGGCCCTGGTCGATGAGACTCTTGAGGCTCATCGTGAAGTCCTGCATGCCATCGCGTGCCGACTTCTTGATGTGGTCGGCCAGCAGATGATCCTGTTCCTCGAGCACATACTTCCGCACGAGCGCATCGAAAAACATCAGCTCCACCACAGGCACACGGCTCACGCCCGGCCGGATCGACTTGAGCAGCTTCTGGGCCACGATGCCCTTCATGTTGAAGGCGATGGCGCTGCGGATCGCGGCATGCTCCTCCTGGGGAAACAGGTCGAGAATGCGGGTCACGGTGCTTGGCGCCGTGGCAGCGTGGATCGTGCCAAACACGAGATGCCCCGTCTCGGCGGCATGAATGGCCGTCTTGAACGTTTCCACGTCGCGGAGCTCACCGACGAGGATGATGTCGGGATCTTCACGCACGGCGTGCTTCATGCCGATCTCGAAGTTCTTCACATCGGTGCCGATCTCACGCTGATTGATCAGACACTTGTCCTCGGTGAAGACGAACTCGATCGGGTCTTCGAGGGTCAGGATGTGCTTGCGATAGTTGCGATTGATGTAGTTGAGCATCGAGCCGATCGTCGTGCTCTTGCCGGAGCCCGTCACGCCGGCCAGAAGCACCATCCCCTGGTCGAGCTGGCAGAGCCGCTCGATGCCCGGCGGGAGGAAGAGCTTCTCGAAGTCGGGAATACTGTCGTTGACTTTCCGGGCCACGAGGCCGATCGAGCCCTGCTGGGTCAGCAAATTGACACGAAACCGCCACCGCTTGCCGTCGATCGTGCAGGAGTAGGCGAAGTCAGCCCCGCCGTCCTCGGCGAAGATCCGTTTCTGCCGTTCGTCAAGCATCGGCATGCACAGCCGCTTCATCTGCTCGGCGTCGATCCGCGGATACTTCAGCGGCGTGAGCGCGCCCTTCACCCGCATGAAGGGCGGCTGGCCGACCTTGAGGTGGAGGTCGCTGCCGTTGAGCTTCACCAGCGCCTCGTAGAGGCGGTCGATCTCGAGGCCCGCGGCAGCCGGCTTGGCGGGCGGGGCATCCAGAGCAGCGGCGGGGGGTGCCGCCGGTTCAGTCGTGGGGTCAAGCGTGGCCATGATGCAAGGCGGGTCGGACCGCGATCCCGCGCGCCTGGAAAAGTTCCTTCACCTCCCGGATCGTACACTCTCCGAAGTGGAAGATGCCAGCGGCCAGGGCTGCGTCGGCTCCGCCAAACTCGATCACGTCGGCCAGATGCCCGGGACAGCCCGCCCCCCCACTGGCTACCACGGGAATGCCCACCGCCCTGCTCACCGCGGCGGTGATCTCCAGATCGTAGCCATCGCGGGTGCCGTCTCGGTCCATGCAGGTGAGCACGATCTCACCGGCGCCGAGCCGCTCGACCTCCCGCGCCCAGGGCACGGCCTCGAGGCCGGTCGGCACGCGGCCCCCGTTGACGAACACCTCCCACACCTCGCGGCCCGCGCGGACCACCCGCTTGGGGTCGATGTTGACCACGGTCGCACAGCTGCCAAGCCGGTCGGCCACCGCGGTCACGAGGTCGGGCGTTCGGACCGCCGCCGAGTTGATGCTCACCTTCTCGGCTCCGGCATGAATGAGTTGCACGGCATCATCGAGCGTGCGGATGCCGCCGCCGACGGTGAACGGCATGAAGATCGTCTCCGCGACCCGCCGCACCATGTCGAGCATGATCGCCCGCCCCTCGTGGCTGGCCGTGATGTCGAGAAAGACGAGCTCATCGGCTCCTTCGGCCTCGTACCGCGCCGCCACGGCGACTGGATCGCCGGCATCGACGAGCTCGAGGAACCGCGTCCCTTTGACCACCCTCCCCTTTTCGACATCGAGGCAGGGAATGATTCGCTTCGCGAGCATCAGCCTCTCCTGCCGATGACACCCTCGGTCGGGCTGGAGGCATTGGCATAGAGCCGCCGCGGCATCCGCCCGGCGAGAAACGCCTCGCGGCCGGCATGGCAGGCGGCCTTCATGGCCCGTGCCATCCGCAGCGGGTCAGCGGCATGGGCGATCGCCGTGTTGAGCAAGACGCCATCGACCCCGAGCTCCATCGCCTCTGCCACGTCGCTGGCGGTGCCCACGCCGGCATCGACAATCACGGGATAGTCTGGATCACCGTCCTTGAGATACTCCATGCAGATGCGGAGATTGTTGGCGTTGAGGATGCCCTGTCCAGAGCCGATCGGGCTGCCGGCCGGCATCACACTCGCAGCGCCGAGATCTTTCAGCCGCCTCGCGACGACAGGATCGTCGCTGGTGTAGACGAGCACCGTGAAACCATCTTCCACGAGTCGAGCCGTCGCCTCGAGCGTGCCGACCGGATCGGGAAGCAGCGTCTTGGTGTCGCCGAGCACCTCCAGCTTCACCCACTCCGATCCCGCATTGCCGAGATCTCGCAGCAGCTCGCGGCCGAGCCGTGCCACCCGGACGGCGTCATCGGCCGAAAAACAGCCGGCCGTATTGGGCAGAAGCGTGTACCGCGTGGCATCGAGGTGATCGAGGATATTTTCACCGGCGGCGTTCAGCAGCCGCTCCCGCCGCACCGCTACGGTCACGCAGTCGGTACCAGAAGCCTCCAGACACCGGGCCATCTCGGCGTAGGAGGCATACTTCCCGGTGCCGACCACAAGGCGGCTCGTGAGTGCCACGGTGCCGATGCGGAGCGTGTCGGTCGCGACAGAATCAGCGGCAGAGCTCATGGGCAGGCAGGGTGCGGGGAAGGTGGCATGGGGCGAAGGTCTCACCCACCGCCGACGAGTGTGACGACTTCCAGTCGGTCGCCGCTCGTCAGCATACACCGGTCGAGCTCGGCCCGCGGCACAACCCGCTCGTTCACCTCCACGGCAACCGGTCGCCCCTCGAGACCGAGGGCCCGCACCACCCCCAAAGCCGTTGTCCCGGCAGCAAACCGCCGGGCCTCACCGTTGATGGTGAGGAAGCAGGCGGCTGCGGCTGCGTCACTGGCGAGATGGTCGTTCATCGACATCACGGCGCCACCGCGCCCCGCGGCCGGGCCACGTCGAGAGGAACCAGTTCGCTGATCACCGGCGCCGACGCATTGGCCTGTTGGGGAGACCAGGGAATGCCATAGGCGGCTGTCGCACCCGTCGTGCAATCGGTCACGTAGATCACCGACGGCGCCAACTGCCGACGGCCGATCCGCGGATTCGGCCGCAGCTCGGCGGTGCCGGCCACGAGCAGGAATCGAGGGTTCTTCGCCTGCCCTGGCTGAAAGCCCAGATCGCCAAGCACGTTGCATTTGTACGAGGTCGCGAACAGTGCCGAACCGGCGTTGAGCACACCACCGGTGAGGTCCCCGGTGGCGAAGTCGAGCACGAAGATGCCCTCAATGCTGTTGGCCATGTCGATCGGGGCCGTGCAGACGGCGAAAGACTCATCGGCCTGAGACGTGATGGCAAACGCCTTCGGGAGGTCCCGTCGCGGCGCGAGCCCCCAAGCACAAGAAACACCGATCGCGACACCGACAGCCAGCAGCGCACCAGCGGCAATCCCGTGGCGAGATGATCCTGTCATCGAGCAATATCCTGCATGGTGAGAAGCGGGCACACTCATGGCTTGGCCACCTCGGCCGGCAGCACGGAGAGCCGAAACTTCCCGAGGGTGTGCTGGCCGTCGGCATACTGCTGGTCGATCGTGATCGTCAGCGGGGCACCGGGGGGCAGCTTCACATCGGCCGGGATCTCGAAGGTGGCGTGGTGTTCCTTGCCGGTGCCACCGGAGATGGCCCAGCCGGTGGCCGGCTTGTCGTCGATCGCGCCGGCCGCGGTAAAGTTGGGCTGCTCATAGTCGGCCTTCACGCCGGCAAATTTCACCACCGTCGGCGTGTCCGGCTTGCCGGGGACGCCGTACATCACGCTGAACGTGCTGACGACGAAGTTGCCGTTGCCCGCGCGGCCCGGGCCCTGGGAAGGCAGGCTCGGGTCGGGCAGCACAGCGAGGCGAATCGCCCGCGGCTCCAGGCCCTCCGGAACCACCGCCTTGATCGTGTAGGTGTCTTTCGCGAGCGGGCCTGTCACGGTGACGATTCCGTCAGCCGCGATAGCGCCGGTGGCACCTGCCATGCTCGTGAATGCGGTGGGCACCAGAGGCTTTCCGGCTGCCGCAGCGGCAGCTGGCGGGGTCGCAGGAGCGGCCGCCGTTGGAGGTGGGGTGACCGGGGGCGCGGGAGGCGCTGGCGGCGTAGCAGGGGCCGGAGGTGGCGGTAGGAGTTTGGCGGCCGGCACGGCCACGAGCTTGGCTCCCGAATGCGTGCCCACCAGCAACTGCTTGCCATCGGGAGTGAAGGTCACGCACCACACACTCGACTTTTCCGCGGCGGGTCCCTCCTGTTCCCCGGCGGCATTCACATCCCAGAGTTTGACCGCGCCATCGAGACTGCCCGACGCCAGCCGGCCACCGTCCGACGAGAATGCCACGCTCGTCACCCAATCTTTATGTCCCTTGAGCGTGGCAAGTTCCTTCTTGTCGGCGATGCTCCAGAGCTTCACGGTGCGATCAGCCGCCGCCGTGGCAAGCTTCGCCCCATCCGGAGAGAACGCGACGGACCACACGGCATCCCCATGGCCCTCGAGTTTGGCCTTCTCGGTGCCGCTGGCGGCGTCCCAGAGCTTGACGATCTTGTCGCCGCCTCCGGTGGCCAACGTGCCGCCATCTGGGGAAAACTCGATGGCCGTCACCGGACCCGCGTGGGCCGTGATCGATTTCACCTCGCTGCCGTCGGCAGTCTGCCACACGACGACGGTGCCATCCTCACCGGCCGTGGCCAGCTTCGTGCCATCGGGTGAAAAGTCGAGCGACCGCACCCAGCCCTTGTGCTTCTTGAGGTCACTCTTCAGCGTGCGGGCTGGATAGTCCCAGAGTTTGACCAGCCCGTCATAGCCGGCCGTGGCGGCCAGTTTTCCATCCCGTGAGATCTTGACCGCCCAGACGGCGGTGGGATGACCAGGCAGATCACCTACCCGCGCTCCGTCAGCCTTCCAAACGACCACGTCGCCCGGGCGGTAAAGCAGGCTCTCGCCGCCGGCCGTTGCGAATGTCGCCCCATCGGCGGCGAAATCGGCCGCGATCACCCAGCGGCCCAAGGCATCGAGGGTCGCCGCGGGGGCGGGCGGGTCGGCGGCGACCGCCCGGAACGCAAACATCACCAGCACGACACTCATCGGCAGGGACAGGAACCGGGATGGAAAACGCATGTCAGCAGCCTCTTCAAAACGCGATATGGCAAACGTGATATCCGGCAATGCACCGCGGGACGATAGTATAGTTAGTCTCCGCCATGGGAATCGAACGCCACAAGAGCCGAACAGAAACCGGGCGGAAGTCCGCTGACCGCCGGGCGATCCTCGTTGCCAGCGGGGATCTTCGCGAGGAGGCCAACCGCGTCTGCTGGCCAGCGCAGCAGGGGCTGGAGGCATCGCTTCGCGAGGCATTCACCGCCGCCGGCTGGAAACTCGATCGTGGCCATCCCGCCAGCCGATCCCGTGGCCATGGCTTCATCGCGAGCGCCCGCGAGGGGCTCGACGTCTTCCGCACCATCGACCCTGATGCACCGCTCGTCGTGGCCGAGGCGGTCTGGCAGTATTCCAACCATGTGCTGCCGGGCCTCACCACCCACCGCGGCCCGATCCTCACCGTGGCCAACTGGTCGGGCCAGTGGCCGGGGCTCGTCGGCATGCTCAACCTCAACGGCTCGCTCACCAAGGCGGGCGTGCCCTACGCGACGTTGTGGGCCGACGATTTTTCCGCCCCCAGCTTTCGCCGCCACCTCCAGGCCTGGCTCGACCGGCGCACGGTGCACCACGACACGAGCCACGTCGTGCCGGCCGATCGCGTCCGCATCCCGACCAAGGTCACGGCCGTCGGGGAAGCGATCGCTGCCGACCTCGTTCGTAGCAAGGCCCTGATGGGCGTGTTCGACGAAGGCTGCATGGGGATGTTCAACGCGATCATCCCCGACCGCTTGCTGCATGCGACAGGGGTTTTCAAGGAGCGGCTCAGCCAGTCCGCGCTCTACCACGCCACGATGCAGGTGAGCGATGCGGAAGCCCGCGATGTCTTCCGCTGGCTGGAGAAGGCGGGGATGCGGTTTCACTTCGGCCGCGACGAGGCGACCGACCTCACGCGGGCCCAGGTGCTCCTCCAGTGCAAGATGTACATCGCCACGTTGCGGATCGCCGACCGCTTCGGCTGCGACTGCGTCGGCATCCAATACCAGCAGGGGCTCAAGGACCTCCTGCCGGCGAGCGACCTGGTCGAAGGGATGCTCAACGACTCGCGTCGCCCCCCGGTCACCGCGGAGGGTGCGGCGAAGATCCTCTGGAAGGGGAAGCCGCTCGTGCACTTCAACGAGGTCGACGAGTGTGCCGGGCTCGATGGCCTGCTCACGCAACGCCTGCATGAGGCCTTGGGTGAGCCGGTGGAAAACACGCTCCACGACATCCGCTGGGGCGACTGGGACGAGTCGGGCACGACCGACCAGTGGGTCTGGGTATTCGAGATTTCCGGCGCGGCGCCCCCGGCGCACTTCGTGGGGGGCTGGAAGGGGGCCGAGGGCTTCCGGCAGCCGCCGATGTATTTCCGGCTCGGCGGCAGCACGCTGGCCGGCGTCAGCAGGCCCGGCGAGATCGTCTGGAGCCGGATCTGGGTGGACGGCACCGGCAAACAGGACCGCCTGATGATGGATATCGGCCGCGCCGAAGCGATCACGCTGCCGGCTGAAGAGACGCGTCGGCGGCTGGAGGCGACCACGAAGCAGTGGCCGATCATGCACGCCGTGACCTACGGCATCACCCGCGATCAGATGATGGCGCGGCACAAGGCCAATCACATCCAGGTGGCCTACGCCCGCGACGCCGCTGCCGCCGATCGGGCAGCGCTCGCCAAGGCGGCCGCCGCCCGGGCCCTCGGCATCGAGGTCGCCTTCTGCGGCACCCGCCGCAACGGGGCGAGCTGGGCGTAGTGCGAATGGCTTCACGAAACCCTCGCCATCCTGGCCTCGGGTTTCTTCGCGAACATCCGTT
>CAZODJ010000009.1:0-32494 GCA_964578555.1 uncultured Candidatus Kuenenia sp. | reverse complement strand
GGGCATCGCCCGGCCCCACGGGCTGGTAGCCGGCACCCGTCACGGTGATGCCCCATGCCTCGTTCCCCGGTTCCGTGATCGGATAACGAAAGTATTCAAGGGTATCTTGTGCCATCACTCACCAGCCGTATTTATTGCTTTCCATTAAAAATCATGAATAAATACGATTTTTGCTTATTCTCAATAATGATACAAAAAGAAATCTAAGGGGGATGATCAGGCATTGTGAGCAGCGGTTTTTCGGCGATAACGACCGGGTTCTGAGCCCGCTGGTCAACCCAGGAAAAAGCACCGATGAGCACGACAGAGAAGCGCCGTGACGAGCAGCCGATCTACAGCGGTCCCCTCCCGCACGTTCAGGCTGTGGAGCGGGTGCCAGTCACGGTGTATGCCCAGCCTCTCGATGCCAGCCGGGCGGTGGCCCGCGAGATTGCCGACCTCGTGCAGACGCGGGCCGCATCCGGGAAGAAGACGGTGCTCGGCCTGGCCACCGGGAGCACGCCGGTCGGCGTCTACGACGAACTCATCCGGTTGCATCGCGAGGAGGGCGTGTCGTTCAAGACGGTCACCACGTTCAACCTCGACGAATATTGGCCGATGCAGCCCGACGCCCTGCAGAGCTACCACCGCTTCATGCGAGAGCACCTCTTCGATCACATCGATATTCCCGCCGCCAACATCCACATCCCCGATGGCACGCTTACCCGCAGCGAGGTGCCGGCCGCCTGCGCCCGCTATGAGGAGGCGATCAGGGCCGCCGGTGGCATCGATCTCCAGGTGCTCGGTATCGGCCGCACGGGCCACATCGGGTTCAACGAACCGGGTAGCCCGCTGGAAAGCCGCACGCGGCTCATCACGCTCGATAGTGTGACCCGCGCCGACGCAGCCAGTGATTTTTTCGGCGAGTGGAACGTGCCGCGGCAGGCGATCACGATGGGCGTGGGCTCGATCCTCGACGCCCGCCGCGTGGTCCTGCTCGCGTTCGGCGAACACAAGGCGCCGATTGTTCGCAAGGCGGTCGAGGAACTGCCGTGCAGCCACGTCTCTGCCAGCGCGCTGCAACAGCACGCCGATGCTCGGTTCGTGCTCGACGCCGCGGCGGCTGCCCGGCTGTCGCGGTTTGAGTCGCCCTGGCTCGTCGGGCCGCTCGATACCCTGGGCCTCGAGTGGACGACGGCGATGGTGCGAAAGGCCGTCATCTGGCTGGCCCTCAAACTGGGAAAGCCAATCCTCAAACTCACCGACGAAGACTACAACGAGTACGGCCTGCAGGATCTCCTCTCCAACTGTGGGCGGGCCTACGACCTCAACATCGAGGTGTTTCGTGCCATGCAGGACACGATCACCGGCTGGCCCGCTGGCAAGCCGGGGGTGGTGCGGCGGGTGCGGGCCGCCGTGGCGGCGGCCGGCGAGAAATTCCCCCAACGGATCGTCATCTTCAGCCCCCACCCCGACGATGATGTGATCAGCATGGGCGGCACGCTGATTCGCCTCTGCGAGCAGGGCCACGAAGTGCATGTGGCATACCAGACCAGCGGCAACATCGCCGTGTGGGATGAGTCGGCTGACCGCCACGTCGACTTCGTGGAAGAGTTTTGCCACGCCTTTGGCGTGGGGACGAAGACGGGGGAGATCGCCGAGCGGATCCGGGAGTTTCTCCGCACGAAGCATCCGGGGAGCGTCGACATCGACGAACTGCAGGCCGTCAAGGGACTGATTCGGAGAACCGAGGCCCGGGCCGGAGCCCGCTACTCGGGCGTGACGCCGGATCGGATCCACTTTCTCGATCTGCCTTTCTACGAAACCGGTCGGGTCCGCAAGAAGCCGATCGGGCCGGAGGATATTGCGATCACAGTGCGGCTTCTGGAAAAGGTGCAGCCCCACCAGATCTATGCCGCGGGCGATTTGTCGGATCCGCATGGCACCCACCGCGTCTGTCTGACGGCGGTGATCGCGGCGATCGCACAGGTGAGCGACCAGCAGTGGGCCCGGCACTGCGAACTGTGGCTTTACCGGGGAGCATGGCAGGAGTGGGAACCGCACGAGATCGAAATGGCCGTGCCGCTCTCACCCGACGAGGTCGAGCGGAAGCGGATGGCGATCTTCAAACACGAGAGCCAGAAAGACCGCGCCCTCTTTCCCGGACCCAGCGACCCGCGCGAATTCTGGCAGCGGGCCGAGGACCGCAATCGTGAGACGGCGCGACTCTACGACCGCCTTGGCCTCCCCGAATACGAGGCCATCGAGGGGTTTGTACTGCATCGCCGCACCGACAACGGCTGACTGCGGCCCATCGGCATGCGATCACGAATTGGGAGTCACCCCGCGGTCGCGTGGCCAAACACCGTCCGCCGGGCGACGCTCCACCAGCCCGGCTGATCGAGGCCGAGGTAGGGCGAGTCGGCCGGCAGCGCTTGGGCAAGATAATCGTGCGCCGGCTTCAGGTTGTGGTAGGGCATGGACGGAAAGAGGTGGTGCAGGGCGTGGTAGCGGATCGAGAACGGGAAGAAGAGCCAGGTGAGCGGATCGCTGCCGGTGAAGTTGCATGAGTCAAGAATGTGGTTTTCCCACGTCGCCGCCTCACCATCTCCGGCAAAGTGGTGGTCAGCCAGCTGCCGCAGCTGGTTCAGCACGACCGTCGTCAGGGCGAGGACATAGAGGAGTGCGATCCTACTCGGTGGCGCGAGCCCGAGGAAAACGCTGGTGGGAATCATCGCCGCGCGGATGAAGCAGGGAATCTCCAGCATGGTGATCGACCAGCGATCGAAGGCCGTGATCCGCCGGCGGTAGCGGAGGTTGAGCGTGAGCGAACTGGCCCGTTCCAAGACTGCCTGCCGCAGGGTGGGCGAGAGATACGTGAGCGGCGCAAGAAGAAATCGCAGGAACACGGCGAGCGGAAAAATCGCAATGAATGCCGCGTACTCCAGCCCACTCCGCCAGTTGCCCGCCTCGAGCACGTTGGCCACGTATTCGGGGTCTTCCGGCGTGCCGTACATCCGCGCACTGTGGTGGTCACGATGATGGCGGGTGAAGAACGGGGAGGGGGTGAGCGTCATGACGCCGACGAGGAGATTCCACGCCACCTTGAATCCCCGCATCTCGTGGTGGCCGAGGTGGCAGACCTCGTGGATCAGCGAGCCGAGACGGTACAGCCAAAACACGGCCACTGGGAAGGCCAGCAGTTGTGGCCACGAACCGAGCGGTGAGAGCAGGTAGACCGTGGCCGACGAGTAGGCGAGCACCAGGGAAATCAGGAAGTCAGCCCAATACCGCCAAGGATTGACCGCGAAAAAGTCGGTGGGAGCAGCGCGGATGGCGCGGCGTGCATCACTCACCCAGCCGGCCTCACCATGCTCGGGAGCATCCAGACTGTCGGCATCGGTGGGGCACATGGCGGGGGCCGGCATGAGAGTCCTTTCGCGGGCGGATGCGGCGGAATAGGGCAAGCATCAGACCAGAAACGTGCCGCGACGCCTACCCCGGAAAAGGCCAGCCGCGGCCGCACTACGCCACCCCGTGCCGGATCGCCCATACGGCCGCCTGGGTGCGGTCGTTGAGCGACATCTTCCGGAGCAGGTTCTGCACGTGCTCCTTCACCGTCTCCACGCTGATCTCGAGGGAGTCGGCGATTTCCTGGTTGGAGAGCCCCATCGCAATCAGCCGCAAGACCTGGGATTCCCGCGGTGTGAGCTGCACCTCGGTATTGGAGAGGGCTGTTCGGTTGGACATCGCGCCCGCCATGCGTCGCAGTTCGCTTGACCGAGATGGTTCGCGACCGTCAGCGGCGCCGGTCACGGCCGCAATGATGTCGGTACGAGAGGCTGACTTGAGCACGTAGTCATGCGCACCGGCGGAGACCGCCCGGGCCACGTAGGTGGGGTTGTCGAAGGCCGACAGGACGACCACCCGCGTTTCCGCCGACGCCGACCGAATCTGCTTGATCGCGTCGATGCCGTCGGTATCGCCGAGCCGTACATCGAGGAGGACGACATCGGGCTTGTGCTTTTTTGCCGCCTTGATGGCGCCATCGCCGTCCTCCGCCTCCGCTACGATCCGGACCCCCGAATCTTTGAAGAGACTGCCGAGGCCCTGGCGGACGATTTCATGGTCATCGGCTATTACAACGGTCGTCGGCATCGGTCCACTCCGGTTTTTCGTCCACCCTGAAAATCGAATACTTTGAAACCATGACAACGTACAACGAGTGGGGGGCCTCTGAACAGGGGGCTGCAGCGAAGAAAGAAGGTCGCTCAAAAGAGTGGGTTGGCAAGGCTGCGCCGCGAATCTGCTTCGAGGCAGCGGGCGTGGTGGGAGTGATCAAGCCCGCCGGGATTCCGACGCAGGCGCCACCAGGCATCGATTCACTCGAGCAACGACTGCGATCGCAGCTGCCCCGCGGCGCCTACCTCGGAGTGCCGCACCGTCTCGACAGGGCCGTGTCGGGCGTGATGCTGTTTGCCGTTACGCCACGGGCGGCCCGCCAACTCTCCCGGCAGTTCGAGCGACGCCAGATCGCGAAGACCTATCTCGCGCTCACGGAAGTCGCCGGGCCCCCTGAGCCCAGCGGCGATCAACCTGCTGCGACCACCGCGTGGAGTGAATGGATCGACTGGGTCGTAAAGATTCCTGATCAGCCGCAGGCACGGATTGCAGTGGCCGGCGAGCCGGGCAGCCGGCAGGCCGAGACAGCAGTCCGGCGGATCGGCGATCTCACCGGCCCGGGTGGCTCGTCGATCGCCATGCTCCATCTGGAGCCTCGCACCGGGAGAATGCATCAACTTCGCGTGCAGGCGGCCGCCCGCGGCATGCCGATTGTGGGGGACGCTCTCTATGGAGCAGGTGATCCACAGTCGGACACGATCGCCTTACATGCCTGGCGCATTGCCTTCACCGATCCGGATACCAAGGAGCGGCTCGAGATCGAGGCACCGCTCCCGGAGGCATGGCCCCCAGCCTGTCGGGAATTTCTTGCCACCGCAGGGCTCTCACCGGTCACACGGCCGGGAGCCAGCCCGAGTGAATGAGCCACTGGTGGAGCCAGGGGAGCGACCAGGGATTCCAGGTCGGGAACGCGACCGACACCATGGACAATGCCAAGAGTGTCAAGGCGACGCCGCGGCCCCACCGACTTGCCGCCAGACGATCGACGGCCGGCACCGCCGCTGCCACCCACAAGGGCGCGAGCCAAAAGGCCCAGCGAAACCCCGCCGTCATTCCGCCATAGTTGCGGTCGATCTGATGGCGCGACAGATAGAACAGGATCACGGCCATCGATACGACGGCGATACCCGCGGCCAGCCGACGGCGGAATGTGGCCGGCGGGTTGGACGAAGAGCCGACGCCATGGGGACGGGCCAGGAGAAAAAGCCCCGGAATCACCAGCAGCCACGCGGGCGTCAGCGAGAAGATGCCGTGATGTCCGAGCAGCACGTGAAAGGTGTACACGAGGGGCGACGCTTCGCCCCGGTCGATCCCGCTAGGAGATCGCCAGTAACTGGTCAGGGTGCGGCCGTTGGCCAACGGCAGCTGGTAGTCGTACCAGTTGCCGGGATTCCATGAGGCGCCGGGTGGCTCGATGGGGATCGTCTGTCCGCCGCCACGATGTCCATACGGCGGCACGAAATCGCCGTGAGCCAGCCAGTTGGTGACAAAAAATGCGACCGCCACGACTGCCGCCGCCGGCAGCGCCGCGAGGAGCGTGCGGCGACGATCGACGGCAGCCAGCATCGCCAGTACGACGACAAGCCATGCCAGCGCCGGCAGCTCGCAGGCTGCCGCTAGGGCGGCAGTGAGGCCGGCCCCGGCGAATGGCCGCCACGATCGGACGCCGTCGCCGGCGATTCGCAGCAGGAGCCACAGGCTTGCCGCGGTGCACGCCGCGGCCGGCACGTGGTTGGTGAACACCACCGCAAACGTCGTCAGCAGAGTGCCGCCGGCGACCAAGGCCACCGAGTAGATCCGACCCCAGTCGGTCGTCCCCAGCCGGTCGATGACGCGGGCCGTGAAGAGGATCAGCAGGCCGAGGGGCAGCAGGCCGTAGACGACCATCAGGATTCGCCCCAGCTCAAACGGATGGTCGCCGAGCGTCCAGCCCGTGAACCGCTGGAGGACCCAGTACGGGCCGGCAGCGATCACAGCCAGCAGCGGTGGCTTGCTCGAATAGAGCCGCAGTCGGCCGGTTGCATCGGGATGGGCGACGGCGTCGATCGTGTCCCAGCCGGGCTCGGCCACGAGGTCATCAATCGTGAAGGAGCCCCGCTCGACGAGCGCCCGGATCGTGAGCCAGCGGCTGCGGTCATTGGCGGAAAGAAACGGTCGCATGAGCCGCTTTTCCTCTTCGATCCGTTGCCGAATTGCCTGTTCGTCGACCGGAATGCCCCCCGCTGCCACCTTGGCTATGGCATCGGCGACGATCCGCTTTTCCAAAGCGATCTTGTCGACGCTCGTCACGGCACCGATGCGGCCCAGCAGTCCGCCGAGAACAACCGTCGCCAGAATCGCGTACACGCCATGCCGCGTGCGGGTCCGCGATTCCCCTCGGCGACCGACCGCCTGAAACCGACCGCCGCTGCGAACGATGGCGGCGACCCGGAGCAGATCGAAGAACCCGCGGAAGAATCGGCCGACACCGTACTTCGACGTACCGCGGACGCGCGGACGGTGGTGCACCGGCGTCTCCACCACGCGAAACCCTCGGGCCGACGCCATGACCGGAATGAAGCGGTGCAGGTCGTCGACCAGTCGGAGCTGCCGGGCTACCTCGGGCCGCATCACCTTGAGGCCGCAGTTGTGGTCATGGAGGTGCAGGCCGGTGAGCCAGCCGACCAGGAGGTTAAAGACCCTCGAGGGAATCGTCTTGTGCCACGGGTCGAGTCGCGGTGTCTTCCAGCCGTTCACAAGATCGGCAGACGGTGACGATGCAGCGCCTGCCGACGCGAGCAGCCTCAGCATGCGGGGAATCTCGACGGGATTGTCCTGCCCGTCGCCATCGAGCATCGCGAACGCCGCCCCCCGGGAGTGCCGAAAGCCGGCCGCGAGCGCTGCCGACTTGCCCCGCGGCCCGTCGAGTCGGATGCCGGTCACTCGCGGATCGCCAGCACAGCCCTCAATCTCTTCCCAGGAAGCGTCAGTCGATCCGTCATCGACGATGAACGCCTCCCAGGACAGTCCCTCGCGGTCGAAAACCTCGCGAATCTCCGCGACCAGCGGGGCGATGTTTCCCGCCTCGTTACGCACCGGAATGACGAGTGAGACGGCAGGCTGCGACATGGGGCGGAAAGGCGAGGGGAGGGAGCGAGGCAGCCCGGAGGAGTGTCGAAACAGGATACCCTTGCGGTAGAATCGCCACCACCGCGGCTGGCTCCGCCAACGGCTCCAGCCAATCCCCCTGTCGGTACGCGAGAAAGCACTGCATGGCCCGCCTCATCTCTCTCGGTGTTTTGGTCGGGCTCGTGGTTATCTTTGGGCTGCTCTCGCTGCGCGTGATGGCCATCTTTCTCTTGCCGCTTCTGCTCGCGGCGATGCTTGTCGTGATCTTCGGTCCGCTGCACCGAGCCCTCCTGCGAAAATTGCAGTGCCCCGAGTGGGTGGCTGCTGGTCTGACCACGCTCTTCGTGCTCGCGATCGTCCTCGTGCCACTCTTGCTGCTGGTCATCCGGGCCGGTGGCGATGCCATGGCGATGCTCAAGGCCCCGAATGGCCTCAAGCTCGATCCGGCGGTGCTCGAGGGACTCGTGACGAGTGTGAACGAGGCCACCGGCCTGGAACTCACGGCCGAGGGAATCAACGGCGAATTACGCAGGCTCGTCGAGGACTGGATCGGGCCGCTGGCTGCCGGCGCCTCGAAGGCGGTCGTGAAATTGGTGATCGGCCTGATCGTGCTGATCGTCTCGTTCTTCTATTTTCTGGCCGATGGTCCGCGGATGTTCAACGCGGTGATGCGGCTGGTGCCGCTTGATCGCCGTTATCAGTGGCAGCTGCTCGAGGAATTCGAGGAGGTCAGCCGAGCCGTGGTGAGTTCCACGCTGCTGGCGGCGATCGCGCAGGCGGTCCTTGCCGGGTTTGGCTTCTATGTGGCCGGCCTCAAGGGCGTTTTTCTCCTCACGTTGCTCACGTTCTTCGGTGCGCTCGTGCCCTTCGTCGGGGCGGCAGCCATCTGGATATCTGCGAGTCTCTATCTGCTTTTCTTTCTGAAGAGCACCGGTGCGGCGGTTGGCCTTGCCCTGTGGGGCGCGTGCGTGGTGTCGACGATCGACAACATCATCAAGCCGATCGTGCTCCACGGGCAGTCGAAGCTTCACCCGCTCCTGGCGCTGTTGAGCGTCTTGGGGGGCGTGGCCGCGCTGGGCCCGATCGGCATCTTTGTGGGGCCGATCGCAGTCGCGTTTTTGCAGGCCGCTCTCACGATGCTCCAGACCGAGCTCGACACGATCTCGGCCGCCGACCGGATGGCCGGCGCCACCGCTGCGGTACCCGCCGAACACCCGGGAGTTGCACGACCCGGTGTCGGGAGTGTGAAATCGTGACGGTTTGTGGATGAGCCCGAGGTTGTTCGAGGCTCACTGCCGCCGCACCCAGTGGAGAAAAGCTCATGATCGAAACACTGATCGCGGTTGCCGCGCTGCTCATGGCAGGCATCGAGGCGGCCTATGTGCCGACCGATGAAGGTGGTGGCGACTATCTGGTGCGGGTGGAGCCCGACCTGGTTCGCGACGCCTCGCCCTACACCTTTACCAGTGATGTGCCGGCCGACTCGCGGCACGTGAGGCGGGTGAAGATCTACGTCGCCGATGCCTGGCCGCCCGCTGTGGAGCGGGCGGTGCTCGATGCCGCGAAGCGTCCGCGGATCATGCCGGCCGTGGCCACGGCGCCGGTCGGCTCGATCGACACGGCGGGCGTCGTCGACAGCCGGCCGTGGCCGCTGCTCATCGGCAGTTTGATCGCGCTGTTTTTGTCGTTGGGTGCCAACGGCTACCTCGGCATGCTGCTGGCGAACATGCGGGCCCGCTACCTGCGGGACATTCAGGCCGGCATCGGATAGAGGCCCTTCACGTTACGCGGTGCGACCGCGCGACGTCGGCTTTTTCTTGACGCGGACGATGCCTCCGGTGGCGGCCTGCCCACCACCGAAGAAGAACTCTTCGGCCGCCCATGCGCTGCCCGATGTTTCCGCCACGATCGCCACGTGCTGGGGCGGCTGCGCGGGAGCGGTCGGTGCGGGAGCGATCGCCACCGGCGGCTGCGCGGTGGGGGGCGACACGCGAGGCAGTGCCGGCGTCGCCATCCAACGGGCCGTGGGATCGCTCAGGGACCGCACCGAGGCGTGGACCGCCGCGAACAGAGAGGCCACGTGGGCATGGCAGGTGAGGGCGAGCAGTTGCCGCTCGCGGGGCTGATCGCTCACGAACTCCATCAGCACGCGGGCCGCCGCCTGGGCGCGGCTGTCGTCGAAGTTGACCAGTGCGTCGTCCATCACCACCGGCAGCATCACACCATGTCGCTGCAGGTCGCGAACCAACGCCAGTCGCAGGGCCAGAAAGACCTGCTCACGAGTGCCGCGGCTGAGCCGCTCCGGCTGCCACACCTGTCCATCCGACTCGTGCACCTCGAGGCGGGCTTCGTCGATCGTGGTGGTGATCCGTGTGTAGCGGCCGTCGGTGAGCCGCGCGAGCCAATGGGAGGCGTCGCGAAGCGTCGGCGGCTGATGGTCGCGAGCCACGGTCGCGCGGGTTTCTTCCAGAAGCACGCCGGCCCGCTCGAGCAGCCGCCGGCGGTCGAGCTGCGCGGCGAGTTCCTGCTCGACGCTGGCCAGCTCCGCCTGGAGCGGTTCGGCGGAACGATCACGGGCCGCGGCGTCGAGCCGCTTGGCGACGGTCGTCCGGCGATCCTCGGCGACGAGCAACGACTCCCGCAACCGGTCCGTGGCGGCGCAGGCGTCGGCCAGTCGTCTTTCCAGCGGCAACGTCGTGGTCTCGGTAAGCCAATGCTCGAGGTCGTGCGGTTCGGTGACGGCCCGCCGGGCGTCTACCCACGCAGCCTCTGCGGCTTCGGCGTCGCGACGGGCCTGTCGATAGAGCGGCCGCCGGTCGACCTTGGCGAGAAACTCCTGCTCCGTGGCAACGTCCCACCGGCTGTAGAACTGGTGAATGCCGCGGTCGGCAAGCTTGATCTGCTTGAGCGCGTGGCGATGCCGGACCCGGGCTCGTTCGAGCCTTCGTGTGGCCGTGACCCGCAGCCGCACGGCTCGGCCGTCGGCCTCGAGCCGCTCCCGCAACTGCCGCAGGTGATCGAGGGGGGAGCCTTCCGGCACGAGGTCGCAGTCGACCATCACCTGGTCGATCCGGTGCGACCATTCCGCGAGCTCATCCCGCTTCTGCCTCGCCTCCTCAGAGAGCCGGCGACGATCGTCGTCGAGCGTGAGGAGCGACTGCCGGTGCATCTCGATCATGCGGACATCGCGGGGCATCAGCGTGGCCGGCAGTCCCCGCTGCTCGAGCGACCGCTGCCACCGGAGCCGAGCCGACTTGCGGTTTGCCAACGCCCGCTTGAGGTCCTGGCGGGCGATCGTGAGGCGGTCGGAAAGCACGTGCATCGAGCCCTCGCGGCCCGCCAACGCTTCCAGTCGCTCCACTTCCGCCTGGATGGCCGCGAGCTTGCGGTCGAGCGACTGGGTCGCGTCACCGGGGATGGCGGCGTCGAGCTGGGCCAACTGGGCGGCCGCATCCTCCCGCTGCTTGTTGACCATGTCGTACTGCTGCCGCGTGGCCTCGAGCCGCGTCGACGCGGCGCGGTCGAGCGACCAGGTTGTTACCGACGCGAGGCCCGTGCCTGCCAGTCCGAGCGCCGCGATGGCGTAGGCCAAGGAACCGGTGACGCTCGCGGGGAGCAG
Organism: uncultured Candidatus Kuenenia sp.; assembly: GCA_964578555.1. Classification (GTDB taxonomy): domain Bacteria; phylum Planctomycetota; class Planctomycetia; order Pirellulales; family UBA1268; genus CACORA01. The sequence goes on along the minus strand of CAZODJ010000009.1, from coordinate 21,606 downwards.
CAACCCGGAGAGCAGCATGCCCGCGCCGACGACGAACAGGGCTCCGAGCGGGATCAGCCAGCCCAGCGGCAGCAGCTGGCCTTCCATCGAATGGGCCACCTCCCGCTCCAGGTTCGTCAGCGAGTCGTCGAGCTCATCGACCCGTTCGGCCAGCGCGATCCGATTGCGGATGGTCGCGGCACGGCCACTGGCCTCCTCGATCGCCTTGGCGATCGTCACCCCGCCGAGGTGCGAGCCGGCTCCGGAAACCACCCCGCGGGTGGTTTCGAGTTCTGCCTTGGCATCGGCCACGGCCCGCTTGGCAGCCGTGACATCGCGGGACGCTCGGCTGCAGCCGCGGGCCCGGCTGTGCAACGGTGCGAACGAAAGCGCGAATCCCTCGGGGAGCAGCAGTTCGGCGGAGGCGTCGCCGGCGGCATCGACCGCGCGTTCGACCGGCACGAGTCGCGAGAGGCCGGCCAGGCCGATTTGTTCTCCAAACCGGCGGGCTGCGAGTCGCGCATGGGACTCGACCCGTGACACCTCGGCCATCAATCGCTCCACCCGCGGCTCCTCCTCGAGCACCGCGGCCACGACCGATCGCTTTTGCCACACGCTCGACTCAGTGCTGACGGCCTTGAGATCGCGGGCCCGGCGGCTGCGAGTCTTCTTTCGGCGGGCGGCCTCCCGGACGAGGCGGTCGCGACGCTTGACCGATCTTTTCCAGGAGTCGCGGTCAGGGTGGACCAGGGCCGCGCCCTCGAGCTTCGCCAGCCGCTCGGCAGCGGCGAGCATCTCCCTGTGGAGCGACTCCAGTGGTACGACGCGGCGGATGACGGTTTCCGCCTCCTCCGACCGTACGATCGCCGCCTCGAGCGTGGCGATCTCGGCGTCGATGCGGGCTAGTTCCGCAGCCAGTCCCCCGGCGGCGAGGGCCGGGGCCTTGAGAGCCGCGAGCCGTTGCAGGATCTCGCCCCGGCGCTGGCGGAGCGATTCGATCGGCGACACGGCCGGGTCGGTCGCATCGAGCCGGGCCAAGGCATCGCGAAGGTGCGAGAGCACACGACTCACCTTCGAGCGGTCGAGCCCGGCGGCGAGTTCGTACAGCCGGCTCCCGCAGCCCTCCGGATCGAGCGTCCGCAGTTCGTGGAGTTCGTCGAGCCCGAAGGCCATGACGTTGGTGAAGGCCGTCTCGTCGATCTCGCCCACCAGATCCTGGAGGTAGATTCGTCCGCGGTGTTCGGGGCTGGGGTCGAGATCGGTGATCTCGATCAGGTCGCCGTCGTCTCCGCCGAGTCCGACGATGTCATCCTCGTAGCTCGCCTGCGTGAGCGAAGCCAGATGCGGGCCCTCGTGCCTCCGCTCGATCGCGATCCGCCTCCCCTCGGGGCCCGCAATGACGATCACTCGGCCGGCGCAGGGCACCTGCGGGTCGAGCACGCCGCGGCGAAACAACCCCTCGAACCCGAAAAACACCGCGCGGACAAATTCCAGCAGCGATGTCTTGCCAGTCTCGTTGGTGCCGTGCAGCACTTGTACGCCGGGGCCGAGACCGCCCACGGTGACGTTCCGCAGCGACCCGAATTGTTCGACCTCAATCCGCTCGATGAACATGGAATCCTCTCACTGTCAGGCCGATTCGATCAGTTCCAACGCCAGCCAGCCGGCTTCCCGAGCCATGTCGGCGGGCATCGCCAGCCCGGCATGACGCTGGGCCGCCGGCTCGTTTTCGATGCCCACGACGATGTCGGCCAAGGCCGATGAAAACGACGTCGTGCTGCCGGGCCGGCCGCCGGAGCGGGCGTGGCCCAGCGAGGCGAGCGACTCGCCGGGATCGGCATACAACTCCGCGCACCAGGCGCGCACGTTTTTCTTGTCGAAGAGATCCCGCACCCGGGCCAGTGTCTCGGCGGCGATCTCGGCCACCCGCACGCGGCGGCCGACGCTCGCGCCACACTCCACCGAACACCGGATGATCTGCAGCGGCGACTGCGGATCGGTGGGCAGCGATTCGAGAGCTGACCAGATCGTGGTGGCCAGCTCCTCGTCACCGCCGGCAGCCGACTCGACCGTGATCGTCTTCCAGCTGATGCGCTGCGTCGAAACGGTCCGCCAGCGGCCTGAGCCACCGGCCGGGTCGACGGCATCGTCGAAGTCAATGAGCGCGAGGAGGCTGCATCCGCCCGATGGGGCCTCATGGATCGATCGCGGCTGGAGCGCGGACACCGCACGAACACCGACCGGCAGCGGCTGGCTGCGCCGCGAGCCCCACACGCAGTGGCAGCCGGGTTGGGCCCAGCCGGCCAGTGACTGGGGGGCGTTGGCGGTCAACGCATCGTCCCACCGCTCGGCGGACCACAAGGAACGATCCCAGCCCACGATCACGCGGTGCTCGAGCAGGCCCGCGCCGGCAGGGAACGCTGCGGCGTGCGATGCAGCCGTGATTCCGCCGTGTGCCCGGAGGATCTCCACGGGCAGACCGCGGACATCGAGCCGCACCGGAGTCGCTGGCGTGGCGAACAGCAGGCCGCGGGGATCCCCCAGCATCTGCGTGATGGCCGCGGAGTCGTCGGCGTCGTCAGTCACCCACACGGTATGGCAGCCGACGGCGGCGAGTTCGAGGATCATCGCTCGCACCGCCGCGGCCTGGGCCGGACTGGCGCGATGCGGATCGAGCACGCGTCCGAACAAGACCACGGCGGCAGCCTCCGTCTCGCGGGCCGTCGTCATGGCGGCCCGCAGGGATTGCAGGGGCGCTGCGGATATGGCCTCCGCGATGGCTGGCGGCGCGGCATCGGGGATGGGAATGGGGCGGTCGATCGCCGGGTCGAAGGCAAAAACGATGTCGGCCACGGTGACGTGCTCCTCGAGAAAAGAGACGGCAGAACAGGCTGGAGTCCCTTGCGCACCGGCGGAGCGGTCACGGGCCGCGCCGGTCCGTAGCGGAGAACGCAGGGAAGATGGGGGCACTGTACCGCCTGTCAGTCGCCTGACGCCACGCCAGTTTTCACGTGGCCAGGCATCTCTTCAGGTGGTCAGCATGGCTGGCGAGCCGACGAATTCGGCCCAGAGTCGCTCGGCCCACGACGTATCTTCCGCCCTGGGCCCGAGAGCAGCCAGTGCCCGGCCGCGGAAGAGCACGCCCTTTTCGGCAGCGGCTGAAAAGAGCCAGCACTCGACCGTGGTGCGGTCGCTATCCCGCCGTACCAACAGACCGCGCGAGTCTGCCGGGTGGACGGCCAGAAACACGCTCCCGCTGTGCGTCTCTGGGCGACGGATGAGAATGCAGGCGGCTGACGGTGAATCGGCATTCTCCCAACGTAGACCCTCGCTTCCCGAGCAGCCCCAGAGGACCTCCGTGGTCGCGACGTTGCTGACCACGGCAAGGCTTGCGTCGCTCTCTCGTCGTGATGTCGTCGCCGAAGCGATCAGTTCCCAGGTGGCGATCCCTGGTGTCGCGCGGTGTCGCCACAGGGCCGTGGCCCGGAGGTGTCGCGGGTCGTCGGGTTCGTAGACGGCGACGACGTCACCGCCGCGAATCCAGTGGTCGCTGGCAACGCAGCGGGACTTCAGGTCGAGGCCCAGGAGCCGATCGCCGCCGCAGGCGATGCCCTGCCGGGGCGAATCGAGGTCGATCACCGCCGTGACAGGCTCGTGAATTCCTTGTACCTGTTGCGGTTCGAAAGGGATCGCATGGGGTGACGAAGGTGCGGCGGGCATGGGGGCGTTTTCATCCACGTGGTCTTGCTTCAATGAGTGAGCGGGACGCGCAGTGTAGTTCACCGGACGGTCTCTGCCGCCCCTCGCTTGATCGGTTCGCTGTCCGCAGCCTCCTGATCGTGGAGCTCCCAAACCTCGAGCATCGATGGTTCCGGCCAGGGCGGATCCCGCGGCCGGTCGCGATTGGGCGGAAGTGTCTCCCAACGCAGCATAAATCGCGCGGTACCGCGGTGCTCTCCGGAATCCTCCGCCGTTCTGACTGCCAGCCCCGGGGTCGCACCTCGCACCTTCCAAAACCCTCGGGGTAGGGTATTGCGCGGTGGCTCGAGCCTCACGATCATCAGCGATGCCTCGTCGATCACCCACTCCCCCGAGCCCGCCTTCACATGCCCGAAGTCGAGTCGGAGGGTGCCCGGCTCTCCAACGCGAACCGCGCCCAGTCGGACCTCGTAGACTGGTAGCGTACCTCGCCCCTGCAATTCCCAACGATGGTTCCAGGTGGTGAGTTGCTGGATTGACCAGACGCCATCGTGCCAGCGGGCGACGTATGCCTGATAGTTTCCGGCTGCGTCGTCCTTGCCGTAGGCGATGACCGGCCGATGTTGCGAGTCGAAGCCGATCCGCCCGGTCCCATTGAGCAGGCCGCTTCGCACAGGGACCGCGTCGACGACGACGCCCGGTGTGGCGAGCGTGATCGGCAGGGTGAGCCGTTCGCCTCCGGCCGTCTCCCAGTGGACAAGGTCACGGCTCCGTGCGTAGCAGAGATCGTGGTTCATGCTGCAGTCAGCAGGCCGTTCCCGCCACACCCAAGAGACATGGTAGAGCCCATCGGGGCCGCGGATCGGCGTCAGCGGGTAGGCGTTGCGGAAGCCCTCGCCATCAAAGAGCGGCAGTTCGACCAACCGGCGCCACGATTGTGAAGCTGTTTCATACGCATTCGCGAACCAGTCACCATCGCCACTTTTTCCGGAGCGGTACCGAAAGACGAGCGTTGTGTCGGCCAAGGTGAGAAACAGCGGGTACGTGCAGCGATCCTCGTCTCGGCCGATCATCTGCGGTATTTGTTCGATCGATCCGATCTTGCCCGGCTGGCGGGTGCGGTAATAGGTGAGGCCGGTGTCGTGCATGTTGCCGGCCAGATGCAGCTGCCCCGACGTGTCGACTGCCATCACGACTGCGTTGTGACTGTCCCAGCCGAGGATGGCCGATGTCTGCCCCGCCGCCGTTGGCGGACCCTCCTGTGCCGACGGCAATCGCTTCAGGTCCCAAGTGCGTTCGTCGAGCGCACGCGAGGCGACGGTGAGACGACGGTCAGCGGCAAAGAACGCCACATACTGTCTGTCCTTCACAGTAAGAAGCGAAAATCCCACGGGGTGCCCTGCCCAGACAGGAGCTACCTCGATCGCGTCACCCCGCGGGGGGCCGGCCGGTGGAGCGGCCCACATGGTGGCTGTTGATATCGACCACATGGTGACTGTCAGCACCACGACGGGTGTGCTGTCAAATTTCCAGGCCATCCTCGTCGTGGTCATCGTCGGTTGTCTCCTTGTCGCATGCGCGTCCGGCGGGGCACACGGTCGCGATGCCTGCCTGGTATAGAACTGAGAACGAGCCTCTGCCAGTGCTCCATCCACCCGTCCAGCGGCCGCCAGCTTCAAAAAATTTCCTGGGTTTGTTTTTCAAGTGCCGTGTCAAATTCTTTCCGGGAGGGCCTCATGCTCGATCCCCATATCCGACGTGTTGCCCAGTTGTTCGTCCGGCATCAGCCTGCCGTGCGGTCGTTCGCGATCGCGCTCACGGGAGACTTTGCAGCGGCGGACGACGTGGTTCAGGAAACTTTTCTCACCGTGACGGCAAAAGCGATCGAGTACGACCCGGAGAGAAATTTCGTCGCCTGGGCCTGTGGGATCGCGCGACTCAAGGTGCTGGAAAATCGGCGATCTTCACGCCGTTTCGCGCCAGCTGTGATCGATTCCCTCGCCGTGTCGGTTCCCGTCGATGACCTGGGTGAGGACCGGCTGCCCGTGCTGATTGAGTGTCTCCAGCAACTGCCGCCGAAGGCCCGTGAGTTGGTGCAGTTGCGGTATTTCTCGGAGCATGGCCCCACCGAGATCGCGGCGTTGCTGGGCAGAAGCGTCACTGGTGTGAACGCAGCGCTCCTCAAGGCTCGGGAGGCCTTGCGGCAATGCATCGCAAGAAAACTCAACCTCGTGAAGGGAGATGCTTCATGACGGCTACTCGGCTGAACGTGTTGATTGAGGCCTGGCTCGACTCGACTATCGACGATGCAGGTTTCGCTGAGCTCGAGGCGGCTCTCCTGGAGTCGGCGGAGGTCCGCCGGGAGTTCTGGCAACGAGCGGCGCTCCACGGCCTCCTTCGCGAGGCAGTCAAAATCGCGTATGCGCCCCCACCGTTGCCCGACGCGAAGAGCGGTGAGAATTCATCCTGCTCGGCCCGGTGGCTGGGGCCTCCGCGGCTGACGGCGGCGGGCATCCTTCTGCTCCTGGGGGGCTTGTCCATCGGCTCGATTGTGACGTCTCTGGCCCTGGCCTACTCAGCCACAGGAGGGCAGGGGGTGCCGGTGGTCGTTGTCCATGAAGAGGGATTTGAACAGGCCCCCGCACCCCTCCAGAATGACATCCCGGAGCAGCTCGACATCTGGAGTGGCGACGAGACCGAAGTACTCGGCGTCGCGGAAACGATTGCGCCCCGCTCGGGCCGCAGGATGCTGCGGTTTGTCAGCGGTCATCCGCGTGGAGCAGCCTATGCGGGAAGAGGGGCGGAGATCTGGCGGATCATCGATTTGGAACGGACCCGCAGACAGGTCGGGAGCCGGCAGATTCGCGTCGAGTGCTCGGCGTTTTTCAACGGCGTCGCATCCGGGTCCGAGCCGCCGCGATTCTGGATCAGCGCCATCGCCACCGACACTCCGCCCGAACAACTCGGCCACCGCTGGCGCGACCAGTTCTTGGCCGCTGAATCGAACCCCGCGAGCATCGCCGCGTCCCAGACTCGCGACGCCATCGACACGGATCCCACCACCTGGGAACGGTTGGCTGTGACCGTCACCGTGCCGACGAAGGCCCGCTACCTGCTCCTGCACTGCACGGCCGTGCTCACGGACGAAGAACTCGCCCAAGCAGGTGGGCCCCGGTTCTACGTCGACGACATCGTGATTGCAGCAGCGGCAATTCATCAGTTATTCCCGTAAGTGATCCCCTGGAAGGGCCGTTTCATGAGACGTCTATCGCAGCAGCACCTGCACCCACAACCGGGCCGATCCGCATTCAGCCTCGTCGAACTGCTGGTGGTAGTTGGCATCATCGGGATGCTCATTGCCCTGTTGCTTCCCGCCGTGCAGGCCGCCCGTGAGTCGGCCCGGAGAAGCGCGTGCAGCAACAACCTCAAGCAAATCGGGCTGGCGTTGCAGAATCACCACGACGCACGCGGCAGTTTTCCCTCGGGGATCGTCTTCAGCGGCCCTCTCACCGCGGCCCTGATTGCGGATGGGGGAATGGCCGATTTTCGCTTTTTAGGGGGAAGCCCGGCCTGGGGAGCGATGATCCTGCCCTACGCCGAACAGTCCGATGTGTACGACAACCTGCCATTCACCCAGGCTCCTTGGGCCCGCCATAGCAGCTCATCCGTAACGTTCACGACAACCACCATTGTCTCGACGTCGACATCGGTGACCGCCAAACCGCTGCCCATCTACTCATGTCCTTCGGACACACTCAAGAAGACGAGCCTTGGCGGCAACATGGGACCGTCAAATTACGTTGGGAACTATGGCGTGCCACCGGCCGGCACCTGGAATGGTGTCGCGGGCCCGCAGACCGGTCAGCCGCTCCCCAATGTGTCCGGCGTGCTTTATCACGGCTCGGCCATCAGCATCAAGAACATCACCGACGGAACGAGCAAAACGTTTTTGGTCGGCGAAATCAGCACACAACAACGCGGCTTCGGAAGCGATAGCGGCTCTCTGAACGGACAAGGCGCCGGCGTCTGGCCGGCGGTTCCCGTGCAACTCAAGTGCGACGAGCACGTGTTGCGGCAATGCGACGCTGGCCATCCACTGAATAGCAATTTTCCGGACAGTAGAATTTTCGGCGGCCCTACCGGCGGCGACGCTGATGGCTTCGGCAGCCGCCATCCCGGGGGCGCCCAGTTCGTGATGTGCGACGGTGCGGTGCGTTTCATCCCCGAAAACATTCAGTCCCAGACGGCCCCGCTCGGCACCTACCAGCGGCTTTCCCATCGGGCCGACGGCCTGCCTCTCGGAGATTTTTGAATGAATGTGGGCGGAACAACCTCCAACCCATGCCGGCTTGCCGGACATCCACGGCTCTGGATGGTGATGGCCGCAATCATCTTCCCGGGCGGGCTCATCAGCGGCTGTGCAAAGCCTGGGCCGGCGCGGTTTCACATCGAGGGCCGCGTTACGTACGACGGCAAGCCGGTACCGAACGGCGTCATTCGGTTTGAGGCCGATGCTACGCAGGGCAATGGCGGACCGGTGGGCTATGCCGCGATCAAGGATGGCCGCTACACGACCGCCGAGCAGGGGAGCAAGGGATCGCTCAAGGGTCCCGTTATCGCTGTTCTCAGTGGCGGGCCGCCGCCCGAGCCGTCCATCGAGTTTCCGAAGATGTGGTTCGATGAATTCACGGTGAAACTCTTGCTCGAACCCACTGGCCGAGTGACGACACTCGACTTCGAAGTGCCCATCGAAAAAGGCACCAGCCACCACACCCCAGGGAAGATAGGCAGATGAAACCGCTCCCGTGGCCGACGTTTGCCGGCACTGCCCATTTTTGGTGGCTGGCACCTTTTTTGTTGACGGCCGTCGCTGGAGCAAAGGAACCGGCCCCGATCCGCGTCGTCATTTGGGACGAGCAACAGCCGGAGCAAAAGCAGGCCTACGAGAACTTTCTTGGCAACTGCATCGCCGAGCATCTTGACGGTCGCCCCGGGATCGAGGTCCGGTCGGTGGCGCTCGACGACGCGGAGCAGGGGCTCTCCCCCGAGATTCTCGACTGGGCTGAGGTGCTCGTGTGGTGGAGTCACAGACGTAATCAGGATGTGCCGTTGGAGAAGGCCCGACAGATCGTCGCGCGGGTGCGGGCTGGCCGAATGATGTTCGTGGGCCTCCACTCAGCCCACTGGGCCCGCCCTTTCACCGAACTCATGGACGAACGTGCCCGACAGGACGTCCGCCGGCAGTTCGCCGACATGCCGCCCGAAAAAGTCATGATCGAGGAGGTGCCCGGCATGCGCACGGTGCCCGCCCGCGACGCCCGCTTCACGCCGGCGACCGACGTCGAGCGCAGGGCCGACGGCACCGTGGCCATCACACTCCATCTGCCCGGCTGCATCTTTCCCACGTATCGCAACGACGGCAAGCCGAGCACCGTGAAGGTCCTCGCAGCAGATCATCCGCTCGCCACTGGCCTGCCGGCGGAGTTCACGCTCCCGCACACCGAGATGTACGACGAGCCCTATCATGTGCCGGAGCCAGACATCGTGGTGTGTGAGGAGACCTGGGTGGCAGGCGAGCGGTTTCGCAGCGTGATGGCCTGGCAGGTGGGCTCCGGTCGCGTGGTCTACATCCGCCCAGGCCACGAGACGTTTCCGATCTGGAAAGACGCCCACATGCTGCGGCTCCTGGAAAATGTCGTCCGCTGGAAAGGCGCGGAGTGACGAACTGTCCGTTCCGGCTGCCGTGCGGCATGGCCTCCTTGAAGGCTACGGCTTTTTGGCAAAGTTTCATTGCCAAAAAAGCGGTATTCAAATAGTTTTTTGTTGGTCATGCCCCTCTCATCCAGCTCACCCGCGGCGATCGACTGGTCCACCTTCGCGATCGATCCACTGTCTGTTTGCGAACAGGCTGCACGGGCCGGCGGTCGCGTCCTCACGCACTGGGTTGGGAAATTCAAGGCGTCGACCAAGGGACCGCGGGATCTCGTGACGGAGGCAGACCTCGCCTCGCAAGCCGAGATTCGGAAGATCCTGCTGGAGGCTTTTCCCGAGCATGGCTTCGTGGGGGAGGAGTCGATCGCCGGGCACGCGTCGCCCGCCAACGCCAGCCAGCCACGGTGGATCGTCGATCCGCTCGACGGCACGAGCAATTACGTTCACGGCTTTCCGGCATACTGCGTGTCGGTGGGGCTTGCCTTGGGCGACGACCTGTTGGTCGGCGCGATTTACGATCCCGAGCGGGACGAGTGCTTCACGGCCCGGCGCGGCGGCGGGGCGGCATGCAACGGCCGGCCAATCGCAGCCAGTGGTGAAAACGACCCGTCGGCGGCGCTGGTGGCGGTGAGCTTTCCACCGCACGTCGCGTCCGACGCTCAGTCGGTTGCCGATTTTCTTGCGGTGCTGCCCCACGTGCATTCCGTCCGGCGCACCGGCTCGACGGCGATCAATCTGGCCTACGTGGCGTGCGGTCGGCTCGATGCCTTTTGGGTCCGGCGGATCGCCAGCTGGGATGTTGCCGCCGGCCTGCTGATCGCACGCGAGGCTGGGGCTGTGATTGGGCCTTTTGCGGGGACGTCGGAGTCGGCTGCCCTGTCGCTCGACCGGCCCGCCTTCATCGCGGCCAGTTCACCCGACCTCTATGCTTCCCTGCAGGGAATGCTCGGCCCCGGCTTCGGGTCATAGCGGTGGTGCCGGTGGTGCCGGCTGGGAAAAATCATCACGCTGCCCCCCGTCGCAGTGTGCTAGTCTTCCAGGTGGTGATGCCAGGTTTTCTTTTTTGCGCAACCGTCAAGGTCGGCAGGCGGCCCGCCGAGGCAGGGCACTCCACGTGACCGGGATGACGACGTTGATCGATCGACTGATCAGAGCGGCGACGGCGTGGGCCTTTCTCGCCGCGGCCGCGGCCGCGCAGCCCGCCGCGGAGACTCCGGTTCTCGAGCCATCCACGGTGTCGCCTGGGGATGATGGAGACCGCACGGCTTTTGAGGACACCGTGCGGTCAGTGTCGCCGGCGCAGGGCCTCCCTGCGGTCACCGAGGTCGCCCCAGAACTCTTCTATCTGCAGGATGATGCCGGGCGGTTGGTACCCGTTCCCGGATTTCGCTACCGGGACTTTATCGACCTCATGCGGCTTAGGGACGGTCTTCCCGGCCAGCCCCAGCCTCCCGCCGCCGTGCTGGAATCGATCTCGATCCTCGTCACGCTTCCCGAGCCTACGACAAGCGCCATGGCCGCCACGAGGACCTGCCCGGCCGAATTGCGGTTTTCGGTCCGCCAGGTGCGGCCCGGCTGGGTCAGCGTGCCGATCGATTTGCAAGGATTCCTGATCGGTGGGGCTCCGGCACACGAGGGTCCCGGGCAGATGTTTTTCACCGCCGCCAGCGATGCCGAGCCATCCACGGCGCGGGTCTGGTTCAATGCCTCGGCGGAGCAAGAAGTCCGGCATACCGTCATGATTCCCGGCGGAGTACCCGTCGAGTCCTCGGCCACCTCCGACACGGTCACGCTTCTCGTTCCTCCGGCCACTGCCTCGCGCGTGGAAATTCGCTCGTCTCGCGACGATCCAGCCGTGACCGTGCGGCCGGCCTCCCTGCCGCCTGTCGTCGACACAATCGCAGGAGACGACAAGCAGGACAGTGGCAGTGTCGTGGCGATCGTCGGCGCGGCAGGTCCGCTGGAGGTGCGGATCGGCGACAGGCAGGCGGCTGATCAGAATGTCGTCGCCGTGCCCGACGTGATGGTCGAGAGCGTCGTGCGCGTGGATGGTAAGACGGCCGTCACCGAAGCCACCCTGCGACTCGACAATCTGCCGGCCGACGCCTCCACGCTGCGAATCGTCCTCCCGGCCCGCACGTCCCTCCGCCGCATCCGTGAGCCAGCGGTGCTGGTGCAGCGTTTGGGCACCATGGAAGCGCCGGAGATCGTCGTGCGTGTCGACCGCGACCCCGCAGGCCGGGCAGTCGTCGGGCTCGAATGCGAGCGGACCATCGACGCTTCCGGCCGCAGCCCCTTTGACCCGCTCGGCTTCGCCGTCGCCGGCATTCCCGAATGGCGGCAACGGGGACGTGTCAGCGTGGTGGCGGAAGGCGATTGGCAGATCGAATGGGACGATACCGTTGGCAATCGCCGCATCGATCCGCCCCCGTCAGCTCGCCGACCGGGCTTCGTGGCGGCCTTTGCCTACGATTCGCAGCCCGCAGCGCTCCCTCTTCGGGTGCGCCCCCGCGGCAGTCGCGTGGTCATCGAGCCTGAGTATCGCTACAGCGTCGGTGCCGCCCGCATCACGCTCGATGCGCGGCTTCGCGTGAGTGTGCGCGGCGCGGCGATTTCGCGGCTGGTCGTGGCGCTCGACGGGTGGGAGGTGGAAGACGTCGGGCCGATCGGACTGGTCGATGCGACTGCCGTGAACTCGGACGGCACACGGCTCGTCCTTCCATTCCAGCAGGGGTTGGCCGGCGACTCCGTGATCGACTTTCGCTGCAGCCGGCCGGTCGATCGTGCTGCCGACCAGGTTGCCTGGAAATTTCCCGTGCCCGAAGCCAGCCTGCTCGGGCCGGCGTCGGTGCTGATCACGAGCGAAACCGACATCGAACTCGTCCCCGAGATCGCCGGGATTCGCGGGCTCGTCCGCCAGGTCGCGCCCGCGCCGTTGCGATCGGATGCCGACCGGCTCGCGTTGGCCTACCGACTCGACGGCACGGATGGGCTGTTTCGCGCCCAGCGCCGGTTTCTCGAACGCCGCATCGACGCCTCGATCCGCACGCAGGTCGACATCGATCAGCAGGTCACTCGCGTGACGGAAACGATTCGGTTCGCGGTGGCGCATGTTCCGCTCGAATTCATCGAACTTCTCGTGCCGGTGACGGTGGCCGCAAGCGACACGCTGGAAATTCGTCAGAGCGGCCAACTCCTGAATCCGGTGGTCGGCTCGGCGGCTGGCACTGCCGACGACGATCCGCGGCCGCTTTCGGACTCGTTTGACGCCCTCTTCGAAAACGATCCCTCGGCACGGGATGAAGAGTCGGGCGACGGACCTATGCAGGGCACTGTCGAGCGGACACGCGTGCGGGCGATGCTCCCGGTGCCGCTGCTCGGGGCGGGCGAGGTGACCGTGACCTACGAACTGCCCACGCCCGAAGTGCCTCCCGAAACGACGGTGGCGGAAGACCTGTCGTTGATCGTGCCGGTGGATGCGAAGGTGGGCCGCCAGACACTGTTGGTCAATGCTGTCGACTCATTGGCCATCGATCTTCGCGGTGAGGACTGGAAACGCGACGCGGCGGCACCGGTCGGAGGAACGACCCGATCCTGGGCGACAGCCCGATTCCAAGACGCTGCTCCGCTCACGCTTGCCGCCCGCCGGCGCGAGATGTCCGGCGAGACGATCGTGGAAGCGGCCTGGCTGCAGACACGGCTCCTCGCGGATCGCCGGGAGGACATGTTTGCCTATGCCATCAGCACCGCGGCCGACCGCATCGCGGCCACGCTGCCGGAGTCACTGCTTCCAGCCGCTGGCTCGCCGACGACTTCGATCGAGGTATGGCTCGATGGCCGACGGATCGACGATGCGATCCGTTCCGACGGAGGCATCGAGGTGCTGCTCCAGTCGGGGGGAGCACGCACGATGGCGCTCCTGGAAATTCGAGTCAGCCGCCCGTGGACACCGGTAGGGATGATGGGGCTGGCTGGACTTGAACGCCTGACATTGCTGCCGCCGGAGTTTGCGGCGGGTGTTCAGCAACGACGGTTTTATTGGGAGGTGCATCTGCCTTCTGATCAGCATGTGGTCGTGCCCCCGAGGCGCTGGACCGGGCAACAGCGGTGGACCTGGGGATCGATCGGGATGGAACGACGACCACTCGTGACCCGGGATGCGCTCGCCACGTGGGTGCGGGCGAATGCCGGTCGGGAACGCGAACTTGGTAGAGATGCCGTGGATACGGGGCTCGTGAGCCACAGGGCCCTCTACTCGGGCGTGGGATCGCCCGGCGATGAAACGGTATGGATGGCGGCCACCTGGCTGCTGGTGCTGGCCGTCTCGGGGCCGGTGCTGGTGGTCGGCCTCTTGATGGTCTACGTGCCAGCCGCCCGGTCGGCCTGGCTGATCGTCGGAGTTGCGTCGCTGCTCACGCTTCTGGCCGCTGCCTGGCCCGGACTGGCACCGATGCTGGTGCAGGGCGCGTTGCCAGGGGTCGGTCTGGCTCTCATGGCCGCTGCCATGCGGGGGCTGATCCGGTTGCCCTCGTCGGCGGCCGAGCGACTCGCGGCCGGAAGCTCGATAGCACGGGGTGTTGCCCCCCCTTCGCTCATTGTCGCCCGGTCGGCCATTCATTCTTCCGAAGGCGTGACCACGTCTGGACGGTCTGCATCATGAAGGCTGCGTCGCGCCGACTGACGTGCTTGCTGCTGGCGGTCGTACCTTTCTTGATGGCCGCCGATGGAGAGGATCCGTTGCGTTTCGTGCGGGTGCATGTGCCGCACGGCAATCTCTCTGCAATCGATCTGGGGGGTGATCGCTACGTGCCGATGTCGGCTGCTGAATTCGAGGCCGCCATGGCCCGCCTGGAAAAGCGTCCCTCCGCCGCTGAGCCGTTGCGAGGAGCAACGCCCCTGCTCGACCTTGTCCGCTACGACGCACGGCTGATTGCCTCGGCCGGCACGTTCACGCTGCTTGGTACGGCCACGTGGACGGTTGACTCAGCGGCGGCGGCCGTTCCCGCGCTGCCCTTGGGAATCCTTGCGGTGCAGGATGCTCAGATGACGACGGGAGCCGGTACGGGTGATGCAGTGGTGTTTGGTCGGGCCGATGGCAGCCTCGCGATCAGCACTCCTCGGCCGGGCACCTACTCCTGCCAATGGCAATGCCCCGTGACGCGCCGTGCAGACGACTCCTTGTCGCTCGTGCTACCGCTCGTGCCGGCCCTCGCCTCGACCATCCGCCTGCAGTTGCCGGAGGAACTCGTGCCGATCGTGCCGGGCGCCGTGGTACGCCCCGATGCCGACGCGACTGACGGCTCACTCCCAGGTCGCGGATGGCAGATCGACGTCGGACCCCGCACGGCCCTCCAGATCGGGCTCGCGTCGGCCACGGTCGTGAAGAGCCGACCCGGCCCGCGACTGATGACCTGGACCACGGCTGTGATCGTGGGTCGACAGATCCGAGTGAGCATGCTCGTGGAGCCCGACGCCGCCTGGCAGCCGACGGTGCTGAAGGATGGCACGGTGCAGTCGGTCGCCGTGACGCTTGCGAAGGCTCCGGCAACGCGGGTCACCGCGGTGCGACTGCATGACCAGCCGCATGCTCCAACGGCCGACGTTTTCCACGGTCTGCTTGCACCGCAGCCGCAATGGCTGGAGACGGAAGCCGGCGCGAGCCTCCACATTCAGGTGCCGAGCGTCTGTCTGGGGCGTCGGCAGGCCCTGATCATCGAAGCGGTTGCCCCACTCTCGACGAATGAAAACGAGCTGGCATCGGTGACGCTCCTCGAGGTGTCCGAGGAGGCGTGGGCAGGGGGAGGCATTGTCGTCCAGGTCGATCCGGCACAGGTCATCGCCGACGTTGCGGTGGAACGCGCGGCCGTGGTCGACCCGGCCACCGCGTCTGCCTGGCGAACGCCTCGGGTGGAAACGCCTGGTGCGTTGGATGTCGAGCCGCCGCGGATCTATGTCGAGCAGCAGGGGCCGCGACCTCGTGTCGGCGTCGCAGTGGAGCGTCGCGTGGCCGACGTGAGCGTGCGACGAGTTTCCATCGTCGACGTGTCGCCCGAGGCGGTGCTAGCGCGGACCACCTGTGATGTGACCGTTCAGCAGGGCGAAGCCTTCGAACTGCGCGGCTGGCTGACAAAGGGCTGGTTTATCGACACGGTGGAACTGGTCTCGGCCCCGGTCCGCCCCCCCCTGACGGCACCGCTGGCCGATGCATTCGATGAGCCTCCCGAGTGGCGGGTGGTCCGACGAGGAGACGGCAACGAGCTGCGGGTGGCCTTCACGTCGGCGGTGACGCCTGCCAAGCCAGTGATGCTGCGGATCACCGGCCACCGCGCCGGGATCGCTGTGGGGGAGCCGTTTTCGTCTGCGGAACTCGACATGGTGATGCTCCGCGGCGAGGGACCGAATTCCGTGCTCGCCGTAAGGACCGGCGCCGAGATGACGATCGACACGGAGCAGAGAGTCGAGCCTGTCACGGTGGGTGACCCGCGGCTGGCGATGCTGCTGGAAGACAGCGGCGTGCGGGTGCGACTTCCGGCAGGACGCCGCGGCGGGCAGCAGGTGCTGAGGCTGGCGCGGCGGCGGCCACCCCTCGACGTGAATACCGAGGTGCGGCTCACCTCCCGCGACGGGCGGCTCATCGAGTCGTTTACGTTCGAGTGTACGCCGGAGCGAAACGAGATCGACTCGATCATCGTCCATTTCTCCACCGTGATGGACGACCGTCTCGAGTGGCAACTCCTGCCGCCGGCGACCGGCACGGTCGTGGCCCGCCGGATTGACCTGCCTGAGCGACGCGGTGCGGGCAGTGGGGAGCCAATCGCCGATTCGTGGATCGTCGAACTGACGCCCGCGGCCTGGCAGCCGGTGACGGTTCGAGCTGCTTGTACGGTCGGTTTTTCGACCGCCGTGCCGATTCCTCTGGCCTGGGTCGATGGTGCCACGAAGCACCAGGGCACCGTCACCATTCGCGAGGCGGGGCGGTTTCGGCCGCGGGTCATCAACCACCGCCTCAGTGAACTGCCGCCACGAGACGAAGTGGCCGATCAGGCCTACGCCACGGTGGCCGAGTTTTCCTATGACACGCGTCGCGCCGATGCCAGTGACCTCGTGCCGGCGGCGGAACTGCTGCCGGGGGGAGGCAGTGCCGGCGAGGATGCCCGGGCCTGGGCCTGGCGGGAGCAGACGACCATCTGGAGCCATGCGGCCGGGGCCACGGAGTACGAGACGCGATTCGACATCGAGAATCACGGTCGGGCCAACGTCGCCTTCACGCTGCCGCCGGGTCTGCAACTGCAAGGGGCGCTCGTCGACGGACAACTCGTGCGGTGTGTCGCTCGGGGAACTGGCGGCGGTGACGTGGCGATCGAACTGCCCCCCGGCCGCCGATCGCTGCAGTTGACCGTGCGGGCGATGGTGCGGCAGCCGGCCGAGCAGGGCTGGTGGCCGGTCGAGATCCAGGGAGGCTCGCTCGATGTGCCGGTGCTGCAGCGGGATGTGCGGGTGTTGCTGGCTCCCGACGTGGAAATCGCCTGGCGGTCGCCGACCCATCGCGTGGTCGCCGAGGCGGCCGCTCGGCCAGGGAACTGGCTTGAGCGACTGCTGGGGGCGTCGTGGCGGTGGTCACCGGCAAAGGATTCCACCGCCGACTCGTCGGCACGCATCGTTGCGAATGAGGCGGCGCAGGAAACGGTCAACGCCGGCTATCACGAATACCATCTCGTGCCTGTCGTCGGCCGCCGCGATGGAGGCAGCCTGTTCGTGGTCGACGCGCGGTTCGTGTGGTCAGCATCGATTGTGGCCGCGACGGTGGCGCTGGTTGTGACGCTCGCCGTGCCTCCGGCCGGAGCCTGGCTGATGGTCGGCCTTGCCGTGTTCGCTGCCGTGGGAAGCCTCTGGCTAGCAACGCCGTTCGACGGGGTCAGTCGGGCGGCCTGGTGGGGCCTGCTGGTCGGAGGCGCGATGCGGTATGGAGGCTTGCGAAGGTGGTTGCTGACGTTCGGCCGCCCAGCTGCGACATGTCTTGCCGCACTGCTTCTCCTGCCGGCGTCGAGCGCGGCGGTCGAACCTGCCGACGACCTTCTGCGGGTCTTTCTCACACCCGTCGATCCTGCCGGTGCGGACAAAACCATGGCCCTCGTGCCGGAGCCGCTCTTTCGCCGCCTCGTGCGCGATGAGTCGCGGCCGGTGGAGGCGCGGGTGGTTGCCTGCTCGGTGACCGATCCCGGAGCCACCGTGGCCGGTGATCCGACAGCCTGGCGCATGGTGGTCGATGTCGATGCCGATGCCGGCTCCACGTTCGTCGTCGATCAGCACGTGGCGGGAGGCCGCGTGCGGGATGCGACGGTCGATGGGCGGCCCGTTCCGATCGGAGGCGATGGGACTGTCGCTCGAATTCCGCTCGTTGATCCCGGCCGCCATCGGGTCGAATGCAGCATCGAACCGGGCCGCGTGCGCCGTGGTCAGGTCGACCTGCTGACGATCGCGGTGCCCGTGGCTCCCCGATCGACGCTCCTGCTCTCAGATTCGTTGGCCGTGGTGGCGGACTGTGAGCAGAGCCTGTCCGGCGGTCCATTCCTCCCGGCCCCCACCGTGGCAGGCGAATCGCGGGCCTTGGGACGGTTTGACATCTCGCGAGCCGCTGTCGTGCGGGTGGTGCGACCGGTCGATCCGCGGCTGCAACTGGCCGGCACGGTGCGGTCGGCCGAGAGCCGCAACGACCTCGTCTGGGATGTCGATGCCTGTCGCCTCAACGCCACGTTTTCCGTCAACCGGCCCAACGAGATCGTGCGGTCGTTCATCGTGCGAGTTGATCCTGGCACTGCCAGCCTTCCGGACGATGTGAGCTGGCACCAGGAGACGAGCCAGGAAGGGGCCGTGCGCGTCATCCCGCTCGGAGTCGCTCGGTATCTCGTGGAGCGGACTGAGCCGCGGGCCGGCGGGTTCGCGGTGCGGCTGACGTTTCGGATGCCACTCTTCGATCCGGTCGGAGTGTTTGGGATCCCGGCCGCCTGGATCGAAGACGTCGGCGTCGATTCCCGCCTGACCCAACTCGTGCCCGCCAGCAACCTGACGGTCGATGTGAGGCTCCCCGACAACGCGACGGCTGCCCAACGCGATATCGAATCATCGCTGCAGACGCTTGCCTGGCGAACGGAGTCGGTCGGCCCGCTCGATCCCGCGGTCTTCGACCCCCCCATGTCCGGATCATCCGCGAGCGGCACCATCACCGTCCGTCGCCGGCAGCCCGATATCCGGGCCACACAGCGATTGGCCCTGGAGTTCAGCGCCGAACAGATCGGTATGGAACTGCAGGCCCGCATCGACGCCACTGACACGCCGCTGGCCGAGACCACGATCGACGTGCCCGTCGACGCCGAAATCGACCGTGTCAATCTCTTCGTCGAGCGGTTCGCTGATGGCGACACGGAGACGGCCCGTCCGATCGACATCTGCTGGTCTCGGGTGAGTGCGAACCAGGTGCGTGTCGTGGTGCAACAGGCCCGGACAGGACGGTTTCGCCTGGAGGCGGAGGCCCGCGTCGAAGGACGAGCCTCCAATCGCGGCACGGTGGCCGTGATGCGGGCCGACATCGCCGGCACGGTGCCGTTGGCGGTGGCCTGGACAAGTCGCGACGGCCGCGGTGTGGCAGCCGTGCCGATCTTCACGGAGGCGATTGGCGAGGAGAGCGGCGGGATCGTGGCGGGCGATCGCGTGATCAGCGGTGCGACGGATCTGCCTGGCGGCGAGTTGGCCATGTACTACGAACGCGGCGATGTGATCGACGCGCTCCCCGCGACCGTCGCCGTCGAGCCGACTGCCGAGGAACTCGATGCCGCCGCCGCCACCGCGGCCGAGCAACGCCGCGAGCGGGTCGAACTCGCCGATGTGTCGCTGGTGCTCGATCAGCGGGGGCGTTGCTGGGGAAGCGTGCGGTTCGACGTCGTGACCGGCCGACCGCTGCTGCGACTGTCACTTCCGGCTGGCCTGCGGCTCTTTGAGACGCTCGTCGACGGTCGTCCGGCCAATGCCGTGCCTCGCGACGACGGCACTTGGGAGATTCCCCTGTTGACCACGCGGTGGCCGCGGTCGGTACTCGCGGTGTTCGCGGGCGACATGGGATCGCAGGCGGGTGATGGAAAGCCGTTCGAGATCGGAGCCCCCGTCCTCGATGGTCTGCCGTGCATGCGGATGCTGTGGACGGTGCGGACGCCGGAAGGCGAGGTGTTGCGAGTGGCCGATTCGGCTCGTGTCGTGGCTGAAGACGCCTATCGGTCTGAGCGGGCTGCCGCCTTCGATCGTCTGGCACCCGACTTCAAACAAGCCCTCGAGACCGCCAGCGGGCCGGATCGCCTCCGGCTCGAGGAATTTCTGGCCCTCCGCAGCCGGGGCGAGCTCCTCACGGCCGAGAAACCATGGGTACCGGATTTCGATGTCGACGGCGTTGGAAACGCCGCGCTGTATGCGGTGATCGATGCACCGATGGACGGGGCGGCTGTTCAAGGACTGGCGTTGCGGGTGGGCCGCCGCATCGATCCCACGATTGGCAACCGCGCGGTGGCCACGCTGCTTCTGGTGGCTGCGGCGGCCATGGCGTGGAAGCTCGCGCGGCACTGGGCAGCCGCCTGGACGACGCCGGTGCGGTGCCTCGTGCCTGCCGCGGCCGCCGTGGCCGGAGTGGCCTGGTGTTTCTTGCTCGAGCCGTGGTGGCCCGGGATTCTCCTTCTTGCCGCGGCCGCCGTCGATGGG
This sequence comes from uncultured Candidatus Kuenenia sp., assembly GCA_964578555.1. Classification (GTDB taxonomy): domain Bacteria; phylum Planctomycetota; class Planctomycetia; order Pirellulales; family UBA1268; genus CACORA01. Next base: position 1,473 of record CAZODJ010000009.1, on the reverse strand, counting down.
CTGCCGCGGGCATGCCGCTGGCGGCGGGTGCCTCTCAGCGACGAGAGCACCATTGCCCAGTTCGCCGTCCCGTCCGGCGCGGTGATTGCCGATGTGCCGTCGACGCAGCAGATCCTGCTTCCACCGCGGTGAAAGCGGTCTGGCTCCGCGTCGGGCCGCTCGCTACTGTCCGCCGGCTCTCAGGTGCTGGTCACCTGCATGCACGGTGTTCCGGGGCGAGGTGTCGTGCGCGAGTGCGGGGCGGCGGAAGGAAATCCGTCCGCTTCATGGTTTTGGAAACGCGAACGACGCAGGCACACGGAGGTGACCGGGCATGGCGGACGGACGGATTGTCGATCAACGCTGGTTCCGCGGACTGCTCGGAATAGTGGTGTTTGGGGTCGCCGCTGGTTGCGGCGCCGTGGCCACCGCGGCCGGCCATCGGACCGCCAACTTCATCGTCGAGGCCCCGACGCCCGCGCTCGCCCGCCGCATCGGCGACGCGGCCGAGCAGTATCGTCATGACCTCGCGGTCGAGTGGCTCGGTCAGCCACTGCCGCGGTGGGGCCGCCCCTGTCCGATCTCAGCCGAGGTGGCTCCCCACCTCGGCGCCGGCGGGGCCACGAGCTTCGTGTTCGACAAGGGCGAGGTATTCAACTGGACGATGACGATCCAGGGCAGCGAGGAGCGGATTCTCGATTCCGTGCTGCCGCACGAGATCACGCACACGATCTTCGCCACCCACTTCCGACAGCCGTTGCCACGATGGGCCGATGAAGGAGCCTGCACCACGGTCGAGCACCCGGTGGAGCGGGCCCGCCAACATCGGCTGCTCGTGGAGTTTCTCTCGACCGGACGGGGCATCGCCTTCCCCGACATGTTTGCGATGCGGGAATATCCCGCCGACGTGCTGCCGCTGTATTCACAGGGCTACTCGCTGGCGCGGTTTCTGATCGAGCGCGGAGGGCGGCACAAATACGTCGCCTTCGTCGGCGCCGGCCTCGCCACGGAGAACTGGCCAGCCGCGCTCGCCAGCCACTATGGCGTGGGTGATCTCGCTCAGCTGCAGAACGTCTGGCTCGAGTGGGTGAAGAAGGGCTGCCCAGCGCCGCCGGCCGCCGTGGCCGCGTTGCCGGCTCCTTCGGCCGTCGCTTTGGCGGCATCCGCGCCTCGCGCCCGTGGCCAGAGCCCCGACGCCGGGTTTGATTCGAGCCTTGATACGGATGTCGTGCCGGTGCACGTGCCACAGGGACCGGCCGCCATGAACATTTCCGGCCGCAAGTCGATCTACGCACGGCAGTAACGCACTGGCCCCCGGGCTCGCGCCCGGGGCTGGGTGGGTGCTGCGCTTGCGCTACCTTGCACTGCCCGCCTGGAGGGCGGGCGAGGGTTTCATGGTAGCCAGCCGCCAGGCGCAAGCCGGCGGGATGACGCACCAGCCGAGGCCAGGATGGCGAGGGTTTCGTGAACCTAGCCCGCCTGCGTGATCAGCAG
>CAZODJ010000008.1:27133-36066 GCA_964578555.1 uncultured Candidatus Kuenenia sp. | reverse complement strand
CTCCAGGCGGGCAGTGCTATCCTCCACCCAGCACAGGGCGCAAGCCCTGTGGCCTGCGGCGGCGTTGGCTGGCGCTTCATCCCGCCGGCTTGCGCCTGGCGGCTGAGTGTGGAAGCGTAGGCCTGGCGGCTGATGTGGCAGGATCATCCCGCCGGCTTGCGGCCTGCGGCTTCCTGTGCGCTTACGCTCCCACAGGGTTCGAGCGCGGAAATCTTGGCGACGCGGCGGGCATGACGCCCCCCCTCGAATGCGGTGTCGAGCCAGGTTTTCACGATCTTGTCCTGCTCCTCGTTGCCGATCATCTCGGCTGACAGGCAGAGCACGTTGAGGTCGTTGTGCCGGCGACTCATTTCGGCCGTCACCTCATCGTGACAGGTGGCCGCCCGGATGCCAGGCACCTTGTTGGCGGCGATCGCCATGCCGACGCCGGTGCAGCACAGCAGGATGCCCCGATCGACCGAGCCCTCGCTCACGCGGGTCGCAACATTGGCTGCAATGTCGGGATAGTCGACGGCCTCCTCGGTATGGCTGCCACAATCGATCACGTCGTGGCCCAAGCGCTCGAGCAAGCCGATCACCCGCAGCCTCGATGCCACACCACGATGGTCGCTTCCAATCGCAATCCGCATGGATCTCTCCCTGTCCTGCCGCACCCCGGATCACCCTGCTGATCACCCAGGCGGCAAGCCGAGTGTATCGATTCTTGATTGCAGATGCGCGAGGATTTGCCGGGCGCACGTGCGGTAGGTCTCCACCGGGCCGCCGATGGGATCGACCACGTCGGTCCGGTCGGGGGAAAGCACCGCCACCCGATCCCCGGCCTCAGGGAACTGGCCGAGAATGGCGGCCCGGTGGGAGGCGGTCATCGTCCAGATCACGTCAGCCTGGCGGACGAGCGGCTCGGTGAGCGGCTGGCTTTCGTGGCCCGACAGGTCGATCCCGAAGTCGGCCATCGTCTCCAGCGCGCCGGTGCTCGCCCGGGCTCCGGCCCAGGCCGCCACGCCGGCACTCCCGACGATCACTCCATGCGCATCGATCTCATCGGGTTGGCAGCCAAGCCGCTCCGCCACCATCTGTCGAAATAACGCCTCGGCCATCGGGCTGCGGCAGGTGTTGCCCGTACAGACAAACAGCACCATCACGCTCGAAAGCCGACGGATCGTCTCCCCCGAGACGATGCCTGGGCGGAGGATGCGAAAGTCGTGCTCACCCACCTCAACCACCGAAAAGGGCTGGGCATAGCGGGCCCGGCCGTCATCGATCACGATGTCAAGACCGGAGCCACCGCGCTCGATCAGGTCGTCGGCCGTCACGGCCGGAGGCTGCTCGAGGGTGCCCGGCTCGGCGAGCACGACCGGGCCGGCAAGCATGCGCATGCAGTCGCCGAGCATGGGATGGCCCGGCACCCGCAGTCGCAGTCGGCCGCCTCCCACCAGTCCGCGACGCGATGCCGAGGGCAGCCGATGCACGAGGCTCTCGGGATGGTCGTCAGCGACGACGATGGCCACCGGCCCGGGCCAGCAACGCCGCGCGATCCGGCTGCCCAGCGGGCTCAACCGAGGTGCCCAGTCGAGCGCCTCCGCCGCGCTTTTGACGCCCAGAGAGAGCAGCGGTTCGCCAGATCGCTGCGACACCAGCGGGATGAGCCGCTCGATGGCGGCCGGATGCCGGGCGGCCGCGGCGATCACGTAGTCGGTTTCGGTGGGAAACCCGACCGTCCGCCCCTCTGCCAGCGCCTGCACCGCCCGATGCACCACATCACGGGCGTCGTCGGACTGGCGGAGATCGATGACATGGGGCTGCATGAGTGCGATCGGAACCCCGAAAAATACATGGGTTTACGGTGGCCAGTCAAGGATTGGAGTCTGGGTAAGCAGCGAGAAGAGCACTTCCCCAGCCGAATCGGCAGTCCCGTGGCCGGCGGCTCCGGGGCGGACAGTTTTCGCCTTGTGACCCGGCGCGGCCCTCCGCTATTTCTCCCCGGCTTTCGCAGCCACCTTCCCGCCGGATCGACACCACGTGAGACGCCTGCGTGCCTTTGCCAAGATGACGTCCCTCGGGCCACGCTGCCTGATGACGTCGCTCGCCTGCTGGGCCTTCATGGTCCCGTGGGCCGCCGCTCAGGCACCGCTCCCCACGGTTGGCGGGCCAGCGTCGGCACCGAACCCGCCGGCTGCTGCCGTTCCTGCCGAAAGCGGGGCGGATCGGATCGTCGAAGTGCGGATCGAGGGCAATGAGACGACCGATGCGTCGAAGCTGCCCAAGCTCATCACCCGCGCCGGCCAGATCTTCGACCCACAGTCGATCGAGGAGGATGTCCGCACGCTGCATCGGTCGCGGAAGTTCGTCGACATCCATCCCAAGTACGTTCGCGTGCGCGAGGGCGTGGTGGTGATCTTCCAGGTGGTGGAGCGGCCGACGATCCGCTACGTGCGGTTCATCGGGAACGAGCGGGTGACGACCCGCACGCTCGCCAAGAAGGGCGAAATCGATGTTGGCGACTCGATGGATGCCTACGTCGTGGAAGAGGCACGGCGGCGGCTGGAGTCGTACTACCACGAGAAGGGCTACGATGCCGCCCGCGTCACCACGGTGGAGGGAAGCAAGCCGGGCGACAAGGGGGCCGTGTTTCTCGTCGACGAGGGTTTTCGGAAAAAGGCGTTGTGGACGAGCTTCGTCGGCAACACGATCGCCAACGACGCCCGGCTGCTGACACAGATCAAGTCGAAGCCGGGGTTCTTCTGGCTGCTCGGTGGCGACCTCGACCGTGAGAAGATCGATGCCGACGTCGACGCGCTCACTGCCTACTATCGCAGCCTTGGCTTTTTCCAGGCCAAGGTGGGGCGAGAAGTACAGGCGGTCGGTGGTGCGAGCCGTGATTGGACGATGCTCACCTTCGTCATCAACGAGGGACCACGCTACAAGGTTCGCAATGTTTCGTTCATCGGCAACAGCAAGTTCAAGAGCGAGTTCCTTGCCCGCGACCTGAAGCTGACCAATGGGCAGTCCTTCAACCAGTCGCAAATGGAGGGCGATCTGAACCTCGTCCGCGACATCTATGGCGGCCGGGGATTCGTGTTCGCCGACATCCGGGCCGATCCACGATTCCTCGAGGAGCCGGGGCAGCTTGATTTGGTCTACAACATCACCGAGGGCCAGCGGTATCGCGTGGGGCAGATCAACGTGCGGATCGCCGGCGAACACCCGCACACGAGACACAGCACGATTCTCAACCGGCTCTCGCTGCGGCCCGGTGACATTCTCGACATCCGGAAGCTGCGGGCCGACGAACGGCGGCTGAAGTCAAGCGGCCTGTTTCTCAACGACGCCGCCAAGGGCGAGGGGCCGAAGATCGTGTTCAGCAAGCCTGAGAAGGCTGAAGAGCAGATCGCCACCGGACCGGGCCAGGGCTTCCGCGGTCAGAGCCCCGACGATGACCATGACGAGGCGGTGCTCGACCTCGTGCTGGAAGGCGATCTCAACGAGGCGTTGCCCGCCGAGCGGGACGCGTTGCCGGCCGGGCAGGACGCGATTGCACCAGCCCCACTGGCTTCACCGCCGCAGCGGGAGCCAGGTCGGCCGCCGGTGTGGCGGGGGCAGAGCCCGCAGCCGGCCGCACAGCCTGCACGGCAGCAGTGGGGAGGCGCCCCCTTGGCGCCAACCGGACCGGAAGCCCTCGACTACTCGCGGGCCGCTCCGCCACCGCAGCCTCCGTACGTCGCTCAGTTGCCGGCACCGGGGCAGGTGGAGCCTCCGGGTGGCATGGCTCCGGCCGTCGGCTACGGCGGTGCGCTGCCGCCTCCTGCCCCGGGCTTCATGCCGGGACAGCCGCAGGGGGCCGTGCCGAACTTTGCGCAGCCGGGCATGGTTCCCGGCTTCGGCCAGCCGGTGCAGGTCTTTCCTGGCAACGAGCCTTACGTGATTCTCGACGTCGATGCCGAGGAGACGCAGACCGGCCGACTCATGATCGGTGCCGGCGTCAACTCCAATGCCGGTCTCGTCGGCAACATCGTCGTCGATGAGCAGAACTTCGACCTCTTCCGGCTGCCCCGCAGTTGGGACGATGTCCGCAACGGCACCGCCTTCCGTGGTGCCGGACAGCGGTTTCGGCTCGAGGCCGCGCCCGGCACCGAGTTGCAGCGGTACACCGCCACGTTTCAAGAGCCGTATCTCTTCGATACACGGATCGGCCTCTCGACGAGCGCATCCTACTTTACCCGCTACTTCTTCGACTGGGCGGAGGAGCGGCTCGGCGGTCGCGTGGGCTTGGGGTATCAGTTTGCCTTTGCCCCCGACCTGTCGATCAACGCCGGCTTCCGTGGCGAGAACGTCGACATCTACCAGCCGCGAATCCTCGCGCCCGACATTGTCAACATGCTGGGCACCAACTCGGTGTATGGCTTCAGTGGCGGCATCGTCCATGACACCCGCGACAGTCCCTTCCTCCCGACGCAGGGCCATCTGGCGACGTTCGAGTTCGAACAGGTGATCGGCACCTTTCAGTATCCCCGCGGCGTGCTCGAGGGACGGCAGTACTTCCTTGTCAATGAGCGGCCCGACGGCTCCGGCCGCCATGTGCTTTCGATCGGGTCCATCCTCGGGATGTCGGGCCCCGACACGCCCGCCTACGACAACTTCTTCGCGGGTGGCTACAACACGATCCGCGGCTTCGCGTTTCGTGGTGCCAGCCCGCGGCAGGACGGGGCGATCGTCGGTGGTCCGTTCCAGTGGCTCAACACGATCGAGTACATGTTTCCGATCACGGCGGATGATTCGCTCCGGGGCGTCGTGTTCACCGACTTCGGTACTGTCGAGCCCAACGTCGCGATCAGCCAAATGCGGGTGGCGCCCGGTGTCGGCCTCCGGATCACGCTGCCGGCGATGGGGCCGGCCCCGATCGCGCTCGACTTCGCTTTCCCGGTCGCCTATGCATCGGACGACACGCAGCAGCTGTTCAGCTTCTTCGTCGGCTTTGCCCGGTAGAACAGGAAGGCTCGCGTGATCGCCCTCAACCGATCGTCGACGCTCGATCCTGCCCGGATCCTCGTGATCCGCAATCGCTACATCGGCGATACCGTGCTCGCGATCCCCTTCCTGCGAAATCTACGGCGGCGTTTTCCCGACGCGGTGATCGACGTGCTGGTCGAGCCGGGGGCGGGCCAGATCCTGGCCGATTGTCCCTACAAGGACGAGCTAGTCGTCTGGAAGCGACCGCAGCGGGTCAACGAGGTCGTGCCGGGGTCGCTCTCCAACATCGTCGCTACGGCGCGGTGGCTACGGGAGAAGCGGTATGACCGCGCCTACATTCTCAAGCGATCGCTCTCGACTGGTCTGCTGGCGTGGCTGGCCGGCATCCCGCATCGCGTCGGCGTGGCGAAGGATGGGCGAGGATTGCTCCTCACGCGTCGGGTTCCGTATCACAGGGGGCGACACGAGGTGGAGCTGACGCTCGATCTCCTCCGTGCCGACGGCATCGAGGTCGATGACGCGCACAATGAAAACTGGGTCGCCGACGAGGCCGCTGCGAAAGCGGATCGGTTGTTGACGGGCCTCCCACCGGCCCGGCCGCGGGTCTTCGTGGCGCCGCGATCGACCGACGAGGAGCGGAACTGGCCGCTCGATCGAATGGCGGAGGTGATCCGCTGGCTGATCGAGGATCGTGGCTGCGACGTCGTCCTGTGTGGCGCGACAGCCGATCTCATCACGCATCGGCGTGTGGCGGCCGCGCTGCCGCCGCTGGCGGCTTGTCACCTCCATGACTTTTCGGAGGTGTGTTCGCTCCGTGAGACCGCGGCTGTTCTGTCGCGAATGGATCTTTGCCTGGGAGTCGACTCGGGGCTGCCCCACGTCGCGGCGTCGTTCGGCGTGCCGGTGCTGACGCTCTCCGGGGCGGCCGATCCGCGGCAGTGGCATCCTTGGAAGACGCAGTCGACGGTGGTGGAGGCGGCCAATGGCACCCGCTCGATGCTGGGCATCACGGTCGGCCAGGTGAAGGCCGCGACCGACCAGCTCGTCACCGAGGCGGGCATCGCAGAGAAGGCCCGTCGCCGTGGCATGCGGAGCCTCGACCTGCGAAGCGGCAGCTATGCCTACCGGGTGGTCGAGTCTTCGCCGCCAGAGCAATCGCAGTCGCGCATGCTGCTGGAAAACGCAACACCGTCGCCGGGAATGGCAAAAGCATCCTGAGTTTGCTGGCCCACGGTTTTGGCGTGTGCTACACTTTGAGTTGTTGCTTCGCCCCGCCGATCGACCTTCTGGTCCGCGATCTGGCCCTCCAGATCGGCGACGCGGGTGACCCCCGAAGGAAATGGTTCCATGGGTTGCTCGGCTGTGCTGGCTGTGCGCCGTTTCTGCGGCTCTCTTTTTTTGCTCGCTGCGTTCGCCTCCGCGGGATGGGCTGAGCAGCCGCTCGACTTCAATCGCGATATTCGGTCGATCCTCTCGGAAAACTGCTTCTATTGTCATGGCCAGGACGGCCAGAAGCGGGAGGCCGACCTGCGGCTCGACGACCGGCAGGCCGCGATCGACTCGGGCGCGATCGTGCCGGGCGAGCCTGGCGCGAGCACGCTGCTCGAGCGGATCCACTCGACCGACCCCGATGTGCTGATGCCGCCGCCCAACTCCAACCGGCGGCTCTCCGATGCCCAAAAGAAAATCCTCGACCGCTGGATCAAGGACGGCGCCGAGTACGAGCCCCACTGGGCGTTCACGCCGCCCGAGCGGCCGACGCCGCCGGACGTGAAGCAGGCCGACTGGGTGCGAAACGACATCGACCGCTTCGTGCTGGCGAAGATCGAGGCGGCGGGGCTTACGCCGTCGCCGGAGGCCCACCGCTCGACGCTCATTCGCCGACTGCATGCCGATCTGGCTGGGCTGCCGCCGACGCCCGAGGAAGTCGATGCCTTCGTCGCCGATCCTGATCCACTGGCCTATGAAAAGCTCGTCGACCGGCTGCTCGCCTCGCCCCACTACGGCGAGCGGATGGCACTGCCGTGGCTCGATGCCGCACGCTATGCCGACAGCAACGGTTTCCAGCAGGATGGCGACACCTGGCAGTGGCTCTGGCGGGACTGGGTGGTGAAGGCGCTCAACGCCGACATGCCGTTCGATCGATTCTCGATCGAACAGCTCGCCGGCGACCTGCTGCCCGACGCGACGAACGACCAGAAGATTGCCAGCGGATTCAACCGCAATCATCTCCTGAACGGCGAAGGGGGCGCGATCGCCGAGGAGCAGCGGTTCAACACTCTCTTCGACCGGGTCGACACGACGAGCACCACGTGGCTGGGCCTTACGATGGCCTGCGCCCAGTGCCACGACCATAAGTACGATCCGATGACGCGGACCGATTACTACGGCCTGCTCGATGCGTTCAATCGGGTGCCGGAGAGCGGAGTGCCGTCGAGGTTTTCTGCACGGATCCGCGTGGCTCCTCCCGTGCTCGAGCTGCCGACCGAGGAGAACACGAAGCGACTGGCCGAGCTCGAAGCGGCGATGAAGGCGGATGAAGCAGCCACCAAGCCGGTGCTCGACGCCCTCTATGCCTCGTGGAAGGAAGGCCTCTATTCCGATGGCGAGGCGGCCGACGGTAAGGATCTTTCTCGTGGCCTGACGCCCTTGCTGCGGAAGCCGGAGGCGGAGCGGACCGAGGCCGACAAGAAATCGATCGAGAGCCAGCTGCGAAGTCACTTCGACAGCAAGGTCAAGGCTGGCCTGACGAAGAGTCTGCCGCAGGTCGCGGCGTATGACGCGGCCAAGAGGACCTATGACGAGTACAAGGGCGATCAGATTCCTCGCGTCATGATCATGAGCGATGAGAAGCCGCGGGAGACAAAGATCCTCGATCGTGGCGACTATCTCTCCCCAATCGGCGAGAAGATCGACTTTTTGCCGCCGGCCTTCCTGCCGCCGCTACCCGAAGGAGCGCCGAGGAACCGGCTCGGCCTCGCCAGGTGGCTCTTCCTGCCGGAGCATCCGCTCACCGCGCGGGTGCAGGTCAATCGGATGTGGCAATATTTCTTCGGCACCGGGATCGTGAAGACCGCCGAAGACATGGGGGTGCAGAGCGAGTATCCGCGGCACATGGACCTGCTCGACTGGCTCGCTGTGGAGTTTTGTGAGGGAGGCTGGAGCCAGAAGAAGATGCACCGTCTCATCGTGACCAGCGCTACGTATCGGCAGGCAGGCAAGGTGCTTCCGCAGCATCTGGAAAAGGATCCAGAAAACCGGCTTCATGCCCGCGGCAGCCGCTTTCGGATGCCGTCGATGGTGCTCCGTGACGTGGCGCTCTCGGCCAGCGGGCTCATCGATCTCGAGATGGGTGGCCAGCCGGTCTACCCGTATCAGCCCGATGCGATCTGGGAGGCGTTGGCGATCACGAACGAGCGGGACTTCACGTATCCAGCCTCCAAAGGCTCCGACCTCTACCGCCGCAGCCTCTACACGTTTTGGCGGCGGACGGTGAGCCCGGCGAATATGTTCGACACCGCGAATCGCCAGACGTGTTCCGTGCGGGCGAGCCTCACCAGCACGCCGCTGCACGCCCTCACGACGCTCAACGATCCCACGTGGGTCGAGGCCGCGCGGGTGCTGGCGGAGAAGAGCCTGCAGGCGGCCACGGACCTCGACGGCCGGCTCACGCATGCCTTCCGGCGGGTGCTCGGCCGCCGCCCGACCGACTACGACCTCGAGGCGTTGCGGCGGATGCACGGCCGGCAGTTGGCGATCTATCAGGCTGATGGTGCGGCCGCGAAGCAACTCGTCAGCGTGGGTGAGCACCCGCGGGATGAGTCACTCGACCCGGCCGAGCATGCCACCATGAGCAGCGTCTGCCTGGCGATCTTCAACCTCGACGAGGCGTTGACCCGGGAGTGAGAGCAGACAACGAATGAGGTGCACTGAGAAAAACATGGGCCAGTGTTGCTGCTGGCGGG
>CAZODJ010000008.1:9322-27033 GCA_964578555.1 uncultured Candidatus Kuenenia sp. | reverse complement strand
AGACAACGAATGAGGTGCACTGAGAAAAACATGGGCCAGTGTTGCTGCTGGCGGGCAGACGTCTTTCTCCGAGAGAAAAACCACGATGAATAGCCTACAGCTCGAAAACATCCAGCGTGTGACCCGCCGCCAGCTCTTCGGTTCGGCCGGCATGGGCATCGGGTCGGTAGCGCTGGCGTCGCTCTTGCAGCGTGATGCGGTCGCCGCGACGAGTACGGCGCCGGCGGTGAAGGGCTCGCCCGGTCTGCCGGGGCTGCCGCACTTCCAACCGCAGGCAAAGCGAGTGGTGATGCTCTGGCAGGGGGGCGGACCCTCGCATGTCGATCTCTTCGACCCGAAGCCCGAACTGATCAGCCGCGGCGGCGAAGACATTCCGGCGAGCGTTCGCGGCGCGACGCGGCTCTCCACAATGTCGAGCAGCTACGCGAAGTGGCCGGTCGTCTCGCCGATCAAGCCGTTTCAGAAGTATGGCCAGTGCGGCATGGAGATGAGCACGATGCTGCCCAATATCGGCAGCCTGGCCGACGAGATCTGCCTGGTCCGTAGCATGAACACCGAGGCGGTAAATCATGCTCCCGGCGTGACGTTTTTCCTCACCGGTGGGCAGGTGCCCGGCCGACCGAGCATGGGGGCATGGATGAGCTACGGCCTCGGCTGCGAGACCGATGACCTGCCGGCCTTCGTCGTCATGACGTCATCGGACAAGGCGAAGAGCTGCGGTCAGCTCTTCTTCGACTACTACTGGGGCAGCGGCTTCCTGCCGACGCGGTTCCAGGGGGTGAAGTTTCGTAACACCGGGGAACCGGTGCCGTATCTGGCGAACCCTGCCGGCATGAGCCGCGAAGCCCGGCGGCTGCTCCTCGACGACTTGGCCGCGATGAATGCCAAGCATCTGGCCGACTACGGCGACCCCGAGATCGATACGCGGATCGCCCAGTACGAGATGGCCTACCGGATGCAGGCGAGCGTGCCGGACCTGGTCGACTTCTCCGACGAGCCCAAGCATGTACTCGATCGCTACGGCGCCGATGTGCACACCAAAGGCAGCTTCGCCTACAACTGCCTCATCGCGCGGCGGCTCCTCGAGCGGGGCACGCGGTTTGTGCAGCTCATGCATGCCGGCTGGGACCAGCACGGCAACCTGTTCACGCAGCTCGAGCAGCAGTGCAAGGATACCGACGCCCCGACGGCCGCGTTGGTGCAGGATCTCAAGGAGCGGGGGCTGCTCGCCGACACGCTCGTGGCCTGGGGAGGCGAGTTTGGGCGGACGCCGTTCGGGCAGGGCGACCCGGCCAACCCCAAGGGCCGCGACCACTTCGGCAAGGCCTATTCGTTTCTCCTGGCGGGCGGCGGCGCGAAGGCCGGCCACGTGCATGGGTCGACCGACGACTATGCCTGGAACATCACGGCCGATCCGGTCCACATCCACGACATGCAGGCGACGATCATGCACCTCGTGGGCATCGACCACACGAAGCTCACCTACCGCTACCAGGGCCGCCAGTTCCGGCTCACCGACGTGCACGGCCATGTCGTGAGCGGCGTGCTGGCTTAACGCGGCGCTCGCCCTCCTGGCCTCGCTTCGCTTGCCGACCTCCGGCCGGAAGAAATGCGGGCCTCCAGCCCTTACTCCATACGGTGGTGAGGCATTTAGGCAACAACCCCGTGGCCGGCGATGAAGCCGCTCGACCACGCCCATTGGAAGTTAAAGCCGCCGATGCGGCCGTCGACGTCGAGCACCTCGCCGGCAAAGAACAGCCCCGGGCGAATCCGGCTCTCCATCGTGTCGAGTTTCACTTCCGAGAGCGGCACGCCGCCGGCCGTCGCCTCGGCCGCCGTGAACCCGCGGTCGCCGGTGATCTCCAGCGGCGTCGCCGTGAGGAACTGCACCAGTTTTTTTCGTGCCTCGCGCGGCAGGTCTCCTCCAGTCGGTGTGCCGGCCTGCTCGCAGAGCATCTTTGCAAGCCGGTCGGGGAGATGTTCGCGCAGGAGCGGGAGCGGCCCGCGGCTCTGGGTGGCCACGAGCAGTCGATCGACCTCCTCGGCCGTGTGCCCCGGCAGCCAGTTGAGAGCCAGTCGTACGGTGGGATCGGCCGCCTTGGCGATGAGCCAGTGGCGGCTGATGTCGAGGATGCTCGGGCCCGACAGGCCCACGTGGGTGCAGAGCGTGCTGCCGGTGAAAGAGGCGAGCCGCTTGCCGGAGGCTGCCAAGAGACTCACTTCCGTCGGCAGCGTGAGGCCGGAGAGCGTGGTGATCCAGTGGCCTGCAGGGAGCAACAGCGGCACAAGCGCCGGTACGATGGGCGCCGTGAGCGAATGGCCCAGGTCCTGGGCGAGCCGGTAGCCGCCGCCGTCGCTGCCCGACTTGGGGAGCGACTTGCCACCAGTGCAGAGGATCACTCGGTGAGCGGTGATCGGGCCGACCGAAGTGGTCGCCCGAAACGTCTGATCGATGGCATCCAGTGCCTCGACCCGGGCGGGATGCACGAGCAACGCCCCGGCTGCCTCCGCTCCCTGCACGAGGGCGTCGAGGATCGTGCGGGCGGAGTCCGTCACCGGAAAGAACTTGCCCGTATCTTCACGTTTGAATTCGACGCCGGCTTCACGGAAGAAGGCGACGGTGTCATCGACGGTGAATCGCCGCAGCACCTTGCGAATTGCGGCGGGCGTGCTGCCGGCAAAGTCGGCCTCGTTGACTTGCCAGTGGGTGACGTTACAGCGACCACCGCCGGCTACGAGGATCTTGGCCCCGAGCTTTTTCGCCCCGTCGACCGCCACGATCGAGAGCGGCCGGCCGGCGTCACGGGCCGTGCGGCCTGCCCAGGTGGCGGCAAACAGGCCGGCGGCACCGGTGCCAATGACGAGGACGTCGCAGGCGGCGGGGAGCACTGGCATGGATGATGAACGAATCGTGACGGCTGACCGGCTTGCTGTCGAGTTACTGTTGCGTGAAGGCGAACACGCCCCGCTTGTTGGCGACAACGATGTCGGGGTGGCCGTCGGCATTCAGGTCGGCGACGGTCACCTGCGTGCCCACGCCGCTGTCGTCGTCGATCAGCTGGGGAATGAACGTCGCTCCGCCACGGCCGTCGCGCTCCAGGCGAAACCAGTAGAGCACCGGCGGCGCATTGGGCTCGGCGTCGCCGTTGATGCCGTGGGCCCACCGCCGCTTGCCCGTCACGATGTCGTCGAGGCCGTCACCGTCGATGTCGGCGATCGCCACCGCGTGCAGCTGGCTGAAGGACACGCCGGTGGGCTTCTCGCCGGGCTGCGGATTGAGGATCGCCCGTTCGATGAAGCTGCCGTCGGGCTGCTGCTCGAACCAGGCCAGGCCGTAGCCGTGGGCGTCGAGGCTCGTGATCACGTCGTTGCGGCCATCGCCATTGACGTCGCGGACGTGCATCTGCGCACCGCCGCGGCCTCCCGGCGCTCCGAACGGTCCGGGATGAAAAGCCCAGATCGTGCCGGGGGCGGTGCTGCTTGGCTGCTCGAACCAGCCTTCTTTGGTGAGGATATCGGCTCGTCCGTCACCGTTCACATCGCCAGCGCCGGAGCCGTGCGTGTAGCGGAAATATTTCTTGTCATTCTCCGGCGACCGCGGCGTGATTGGGTGAAACCGGGCCTTGGCGAGGGGAGCCGCCCAGTCGATCTCGGCGAAACCAAGCTGGCCCCCCTGCATGTTCTTCTCGCTGGAGTGCACGAAGAGTTCGGGCTTGCCGTCGCCAGTCATGTCGAGGAGATCGGGCGACTCGCCGTCGGCCACGTCGAACACCGCATGCTTGGCCCATGGCCCCGGGGCACGGTTCTGGTCGCGGAGTTGGGGATTGACGAAGACCTGCGCCGGCTCACCCGGCAGGCCATAGACGAGGATGTCGGGCCAGCTGTCGCCAGTGAAATCATGGGCGAAGGCGAGAAAGTAGTCGGAGTAGCCGCGGGCCGGATCGTAGGGCGTCTTCGACGGGCCGGACGGATTGTCGGCGGGGGGCGTGAAGTCGACCCGGGTGGCGAAGTCGGGTCCAAACCAGATGCCGTTGCCGGCTGTGATGTCGGCATGGCCGTCGCGGTCGAAGTCGGCCACGGCACAGCCTTCGGCCACGAACCGCTCGGTCAGTGTCTGTTTTGTGAACGTCACGTCGCGGGCGGCCGCGGTCGAAGCCATGCCCGGAGCCAGCCCGATCAGGCAGAGACGAAACAGCCAAAGACGAGAAACCATAGAAGCCTTCCGAGAACTGTGGTCAGAAATCGCTCACCAGCGGTGGTGGACCAGTTGGCGAATGTGCTTTTCATAGATGGCGGCAACTGCCTGCAGGCTCTCTGCGGAAAGCCGGGGCAGATCAGCGGCGCGGGCATTTTCCTCGACCTGCCCCGGTCGGCGGGCTCCAGGGATCACGGTTGTCACAGCGTCGAAGGAAAGAATCCAGCGGAGGGCAAACTGGGCGAGCGTGGCCCCGGTCGGCACGAGCGGCCGCAGCTGGTCCACCGCGGCCAGCCCCGTCTCATAGTCGACGCCGGAGAACGTCTCGCCGCGGTCAAACATCGCCCCCGCGCGGTTGAAGGCGCGGTGGTCGTCAGCGGGAAATGTCGTCGTCGACGCATACCGGCCCGACAGCATCCCACTGGCCAGCGGCACCCGTGCGATCACCGCCACCTGTCGGCGGACCGCCTCCTGGAAAAAAAGCTCAGCCGGCCGCAGCCGGAATGGATTGAAGATGATCTGCACCGACTGCACACCGGGATATTCGATCGCCTTGAGGGCCTCTTCCACTTTCTCAACGCTCACGCCGTAGAAGCCGACCTTTCCGGCAGCGACGAGGTCGTCGAGGGCCGCGAAGACTTCGGGACGGTAATAGACCTCGGCGGGCGGGCAGTGGAGCTGGACGAGATCGAGCCGCTCAACGCCGAGGTTGGTGAGACTGCGGTCGACGAAGGCCGTGAGGTTGGCGGCGTTGTATCCATCAGCGGTGTGGGGTGAGAGCCGGCGGCCGGCCTTCGTGGCGATCACGAACGGTTCCTTGCGTTCGCGTCGCAGGCGTCCGATCAGCCGTTCGGAGAGTCCGTCGCCGTAGACATCAGCCGTGTCAAAAAACGTGATCCCCGAGTCGAGGGCCGCATGGAGCGTGGCCATCGATTCGGCCTCGTCGGCGCCGCCCCACTGGCCGCCACCGATGCCCCACGCGCCAAAGCCGATTTCGGAAACCTGCCACCCGGTCCGTCCCAATGGTCGTGTCTTCATGGGGCTCAGTGTCCTCGAAATCCGGATAGACTTCCAGAATCATGCCGACTCCCGCATCTCCGGCCGATTCCTCACCGTGGTGGCACGATCGCCGAGCCTGGCCGCTGGCCGCCAGCGGCGCGCTGCTCGTGGCGAGCGGCCTCGCCCATGTGGCTGTGTGGGCTGTTCTCGGTGGGCCGTGGGAGGGCCCGGTGACGTGGCGAAAGCCGATCCTCTTCGGCATCTCGGGCGGGCTGACGGCCGTGTCGATGGGCTGGGTATGGTCGAAGATGCCGGAGCGGCGGTGGGACGTGCCGTTATCGTGGCTCACCACGATCGCCTTGGTCATCGAAGTCGCCCTCATCGACCTGCAGCGGTGGCGAGGCGTGGCGAGCCACTTCAATCGTGCGACGCTCCTCGACTCGGTGCTCTACGATTTCATGGGGGTGCTCATCCTGTGGGTGACGCTCGTCTCGGCCGATCTCCTGCTTCGCGCATTCCGCCAGCGAGTAGCCGTGCCTCGCGACATGCTCCTGGCGATCCGAGCGGGGCTCGTGTTTCTGGTGATTTCGTGCGTGCTCGGGATCTGGGTGAGTGTCAATGGGGATGTTCGGCTCGAACAAGGGCTCGAGCCCGAGCAGTTCGGGGCAGCGGGCGTGCCGAAGTTTCCGCACGGCGCGGTGATCCATGCGATCCAGTGGCTGCCGCTGTTGGCATGGGCTGCCTGGCAGGTGGGCATCAGCGAAAAACAGCGGACTCAGCTCGTGCTGTCGGCGGCGGTTGGCACCGGGCTTGTCTTGCTCTATGCGCTCGTGCAGACGCTTGCCGGCCGCAGCCGGGTCGATGTATCGCCGGCCACCGCTGCGATCCTGGCAAGCGGTGTCGCCTGTCTCGTCGTGCCGGTGGTAGTCACGGCTCTCGCATGGCTTGTGGGTCGTCGGTCGCCACCCCCCGCCGCAGCTTAGCCCGCGGTCATTGCGTGCTAGAGTGCACGCACGAGTCTCTGGAAAGCAATCCCATGGCGATACACCGACGGGCGTTTTTGGTATCCACTGTGGCGACTGGTGCGACGGTGGTCGCGGGCGTGGTCCGCGGCGCGGCCGAGACGCAGCCCCCGATCCGGCTGGGGTTCGACAACTTCGCCGTCCGGGCCATGAAATGGAATGCCCGGCAGTTGGTCGATCATGCGGTCACGATCGGCTGCAGCTCAGTCTTCATCACCGACTTCGGCCCGTTCGAGGGTCGGCTCGACGATGATTCGCTCGGAGACGTGCGTCGCTATGCCGCCGACAAGGGCGTGGCGATCGTCCTGGGATCCTGGAGCATCTGCCCGACGTCGAAGACGTTCAAGCCGGACTGGGGCACGGCGGACGAGCACCTCGCCCTCGGCATCCGCATGGCGCGGGCTCTCGGGTCGCCCGCCTTTCGTGTGATCCTCGGCAATCAGTCCGACCGGCTTACCGATGGCGGCATCGAGGCGCGGATCGCCGATACCGTGAAGGTGTTGCAGGCCAGCCGCAGTCGGGCGGTCGATGCGGGCGTGAAGATCGCCGTCGAGAACCACGCCGGCGACATGCAGTCGGGGGAACTCAAGCAGCTCGTCGAGCAGGCAGGGCCAGATTTTGTCGGCGTCAATTTCGACTCGGGCAACGCCTGCTGGACACT
The DNA here is from genome assembly GCA_964578555.1 of uncultured Candidatus Kuenenia sp. Taxonomy (GTDB): domain Bacteria; phylum Planctomycetota; class Planctomycetia; order Pirellulales; family UBA1268; genus CACORA01. The sequence continues at coordinate 20,156 of CAZODJ010000008.1, read as the reverse complement.
CGAGGATCCGGTGCGGGCGCTAGCCGCCCTGGCTCCGCACGTGCTCACGACGAGCCTTCGCGACACGATGATATGGCAGTCGCAGGAAGGCGTCACCATGCAGTGGGCGGCGATGGGGGAGGGCTGCGTCGACTTTCGTTCATTCTTCAAACTGTTCGCCGAACGGTGCCCGGGCGTGACGGTGCACATCGAAACCATCTCCGGGTTTCCGCGGACGTTCCCGATTTACAACAAGGACTTCTGGCGGCAGTTCCCCGAGATGCGTGCTGAGGATCTGGCGGGGTTTCTCGCCTTGGCGAACACCGGCAAACCGATCCCGCCGTTCACGCCACCGACGGAAGGAAAAGTCGAAGCCGAGCGGACCTATCAGCTCGCCGAACTCGACCGCAGCATCCGTTCCTGCAAGGCCATGCTCGGGTTGGTGGGCTGACCTTCTGCGCGAGGGCGGGGCACCGCATCAATATGAGCCTGCCGATTCGGCCAGCGGATCATTGGTCGCCACCGCCCGCCGCAGCGTAAGCCGGGCGACGATATGGATCAGAAAGCCGACCGGGCCGGCGAGGAATGTCAGCAGCAGTGAGACCGTCCGCAGCGGCCACGGGATGCCGAGCCGCACTGCGTCGCGGGCGATCCAGGCGCCCACGACCATGTCGAAGCAGAGATAGTGGGTCCAGGCGGCGGCAAAGACCCAGTCGTCCGCGAAGACGGCCCGCAGGCCGGCGATCGTCATCACATCGCCGGGAGGTGGCCCATTTTCGCTGAGCTTCCAGCCGATCACAGCCGCGTAGCAGGCGGCCAGGACAGCTGGCACCACGATCCCACAGAGCAGATGCGAGACGACCCTTCGGCCTGGGAAAAGCACCAGCGCGATCCAGGCGAGCAGGGCGGCGGTGTTCGTGATCTCGAAAAAACGATGTGCCATGTTCAGTGTGCTTGTGGGAAGGGGCATCACCAGATGGTCTGAACCGGATAGCGGACGATGATGGGATCGTCGGTTACGATCACGAGCCCATGGCAATTCGCCTGCGCAATGAGAAGGCGGTCGAAAGGGTCGCGATGAATGGCGGGCAGCCGATGGATCTGGCAGACCTCGGCCTCTTCGATTGGCAAGATTTCAACACCCGATCTCTGCCGCATCCGCGGAAGATAGCGATCGGGCTCCTCAGGCAGTGGTAATTTTCCGAGCCCATACTTGATTGAGATTTCCCACGACGAAGCGGCACTGAGCCAGACGTCGTTGTCAGCCGCTGCGATCAGGGCTCGTGCAGTACCAGAGAGCGACGGATCGTCGGTGATCATCCACAGGAACGTGTGCGTGTCGAGGAGCAGTCTCATGCCCGTCCCGCGAACGCCTCGAGGAGGTCATCCGGGAGCGGCTCGAAAAACGCAGTTGGTACCTGAAATTCGCCTTTTGCCGCGCCGATTTTCCGCGTTGCAGTGCGAGGCTGCGGCAGGAGCCGCACCTCGGCAACAGGGCGATGGCGATTGCAGATGATGAGCCGATCATCGCCCTTCATGTCACTTATATGCCGCGAAAGGTGAGTCTTCGCATCGTGCATGTTGAGTCGAGTGCATCGCATGACCGCATAGTAGACTAGAAACTGAACTAATTCAATTCCGGTCGTCCATGGTCGATGTCGATCATTTTCCAGCTGCGGGGCGAGGGTAGGGAACGGCCTCATAGCTGAGACGAGTTGTACAACACGGCTGTCAAAATGACGCTTTTGCGACGGTTTTTCGCGGGTTTGCGTGGTGCCCTTTGCGACAGCCAGAATGAAGTTTGTCTTATCCTAGGAGCCTGCATCCATGTCACGGTTTATCAAGCCTTTCCTGACTGCCATCAGTTTCGTAACGCTCGCCGGGGCGTGCGTTGCTCCGTGCCAGGCCACGACGGTTCTGGTCGAGGCCGAGAGTTTTGCCGACCACGGTGGCTGGAGCCTCGACACCCAATTCATCCGCGAGATGGGGTCGCCCTACCTGCTCGCACACGGTCTCGGCACACCGGTGGCCGACGCCACGACGACGGTCACGTTTCCCGCGGCCGGCACGTATCGCGTGTTCGTGCGGACAAAAGACTGGGTCGCTCGCTGGCAGGCACCCGGCACGCCGGGCCGCTTCCAGGTGCTCGTGAACGGCGCGCCACTTTCCACGACCTTTGGCACCGAAGGGGCTGCGTGGGGCTGGCAGGATGGCGGCACGGTAAAGGTCGCCGCCGGCGAGGCGATGCTCGCCCTCCATGACCTCACCGGCTTCGATGGCCGCTGCGACTGCATCGCGTTTACGACCGACGACAAGCCGCCACCGAACGATTCGGCGATCCTCGCCGCCTGGCGGCGCGATGCCCTCGGTTTACCAGCTGAGGCCGAGACGAAGGGTCCCTATGATCTCGTCGTGGTCGGTGGCGGCTACTCAGGGATGGGGGCGGCGATCTCGGCGGCCCGCCTGGGTCTGAAGGTCGCACTCATCCAGGATCGGCCAGTGCTCGGCGGCAACGGCTCGAGCGAGGTTCGCGTGTGGGCGATGGGGCTCATTCGCCGCGGCAAATATCCGCGGATCGGTGAGATCATCGAAGAGTTTGCCGACAGGGCGAAGAAGAGCCCCGGCACCTACGAGGAGTTCGAGGATGCCAAGAAGGAAGCGGTCGTCCGGGCCGAGCCCACCATCGACCTGTTCCTCAATACCCATGCCTTTGCCGTCGACCGCGACGGTCCACGGATCACGAGCGTCACCTGCCTCGACACGCGGACGAGTCGCGAGCTGCGGTTCACCGGCACATTTTTCTGCGATGCCACCGGCCATGCCACGATCGGCCATCTGGCCGGCGCCGAAACCGTGATGGAGCCGAAAGGCCGGATGGGGATGAGCAACATGTGGGCCTGGGCGGAACGCGAGTCACCGCAGGCCTTCCCTGAAACACCGTGGGCCCTGCCGCTCACGATGGCTGACTTTCCCTACCCGCGGGATTTCCACGGCCAATGGTTTTGGGAGAGCGGCTTCGACAAGGATCCACTTGGCGACGCCGAAGGCATCCGCGACTGGAATCTGCGGGCGGTCTTCGGCGCCTGGAACGCCATGAAGAATGGCGACGGTGCCGACAAGCATCGCAGCGCCGTGCTCACCTGGGTGGCCTCGATCGGCGGCCCGCGGGAGAGCCGTCGGATCCTTGGCGACGTCGTGCTCACCCAGGACGACATCGTGGCGAAGCGGGAGTTTCCCGACGGCTGCGTGCCCAGCACCTGGTCGATCGACCTCCACTATCCGAAGGAGGAATACGCCAAGAAATTTCCCGACAACCCGTTCATCTCGATCGCGGTGCACGACCGCCGGGTCGATCGTACCTACGGGTACCCCGTGCCCTACCGCTGCTTCTACTCCAAGGACGTGGAAAACCTCTTTATGGCCGGCCGCTGCATCTCGGTGACGCACGAGGCCCTCGGCACCGTTCGCGTGATGAAGACCTGCGGCATGATGGGCGAGGTGGTGGGCAAGGCGGCGAGCGTCGCGGTGCAGCATGGCACGACGCCGCGCGGCGTCTATGAACACCACTGGGCGGAGATGGACGAACTCTTGAAGCTCCCTGGCAAGGCCCGGCGGGCCACGCTCTCCGCGCCGATCGAGATCCCCGCCGATGCGTTGCCCTTGGCTGATGCGACTGGTCCGATGCCGGGAGTCGATCCTGTGAAGCTTGCCCGTGACAAAGGGGCGGTCGTCCGCGACGACCGGGAGGCATCACGCGAGGGGACGTGGACCGAGGGGCAGAATCTCAAGGGTTTCATCGCCCATGGCTACCACTACGCCGGGGCCAATAGCGGTGCGACGGCGACCTATGAACTTCGCGCCCCGGCTGCGGGGACATACGAAGTGTTGGTGTCGTGGCAGCCGCATGAAAATCGTGGGAGAGCGGTGCCCGTGCTTGTCGAGACCACAGCCGGGCGGGCGAGCGTGCGGTTTGACATGCAGCAGCCACCCCCCCTGGAGGCAAGCTTCGGATCGGCCGGTCGCGTGAAACTCGACAAGGGCGAACGCTGCGTCGTGGTGATCAGCACCGACGGTGCCGAGGGCCTCGCCCATGCCGATGCCGTCTTGCTTGTGCCGGTGCCATAGGCGGGCGTTGGCACTGCCGTCAGAGCGGTACTCAAAAGACAAAGATCACGGCAAGGGCAGAGAGGCCGACGAGCACGAGGGCCAGTCCCATATACCGGGCGATCGGCGGCCGGTCGGCATAGCGGTAGTCGTTATCCTTGATCGCCCTCAGCATGTGGCGATGCTCCCACATGCCGGCCAGCGTGGCGGCGATCCCCAGCAGAATGAGGGCCGCGCCGAAGATCCGGGACTTAAGCGGCGAGAAGCCGACCAGCGGCCCATCGAAGCCGAGTGCCGCCTGGCCCAACCGCTCGATGCCGAAGCCGAGGCTGATCATCGCCAGGCTCGTGCGGACCCAGGCCAGGAGCGTGCGGTCGGCCGCCTCGCGGTTCCGCTCGCGGGCGAGTTCATTCGTGAGGGATGAATCGAGATTGGGCATGGGTTAGCGAATGGTAACGGGGATGCTGGCCGAGTGGGCGGAGAACTCGGGGGCGTAGCGGCTCTGGATCGTGGCGAAGCCGCTCGAGGCTGCGCCGCGGTGGGCCGCCCGGAGCGAATACTCGAACACGTGCGTGCCTCGGGGCAGCCGCTCGAAAAACAGCCGCGTCGAGGCGTCACGAATCGCCAGATACCAGGCCGCCCCGTCGCCAAACCGCCAGCCAGAGAGCACGTCTACCGGCTCGGTCAGGCTCGGCCGATGGTCGGAGAGTTCGAGGAACTCGTAGTCGCGGTCGCTGGTCACCACGAGCCGCACGACCAGTTCGTCGCCCACCTCGACCTGGGCCGCACCAGCAGCCTCCGCAGCGCCAGTTGCGGCCAGCGGCTCGAGCACCGGCCCCGCCTTCGTCTGCCGCTTCACAAACAGCTTCTTCTCGATGGCGAGCTCCTCGCGGCCGGCCGCCGGCACGTTGGCAATGTCGTCGAGATACTGCCAGTGCACGCCGCCCCAGGCGAGCCCTGCATCGGGCTTCTTCATCACGATCTCGCCCGCCGCCGGCGTGATCTCCTTGCGAACGAGCCGCTGCTCGAAGAAGCCGGTGCCCGCCTCGACCTTCTCCGGCCGCACGGCTTTGCCGCCGATCGTCACCGTGACGAGTTGCTGCGAGGCGAGCAGATCCTGGCCGCGGCCGAAGAGGGCGGCCACGGCGTCGGCCGTCGCACGGCTGCCCGGCCACCGGCTTGTCCGCTTTTGCGAGAGGAGCCACGCCTTCAGCGCCTCGACCGCGTCGGCATCGCCCGCCACCTCGTCGAAGGCCTCGATCATGATCGACTGGGTTTCGATCGGGGCATGGGCCCAGCTCCACCAGCCGGGATGCCGATCTCGCCACCACATGCCCTGCCAGTTGTCCGTCTCCTCACCGGGCTTGACGTCGGCATCAACCGCCCGCTGCTTGAGGCTGTCGATGATCGAGAGGGCGGTCGCCCGCTCGCCGGCCCGCTGGAGCGCGATCGCCAGATGGCCCTGACTCCGCCGCGGATCGAGCTTCATCCACGTCTTCGTACCGACCTCGAGCCCCCAGCGGTGGGCCTCGGCGGCCTCGCCCTCGGGCGGCGCGTCTTTTGCGAAGAAGCTGCGGGCGTAGAGGGCGAAGGCACCGATCGGCGTGAGCACCATCTCCTCGGGCTTGTCGCCCCAGAGCTCGAGCGCCCGTGCGCGTTCCTCGATCAGCCGACTGTCGAGCCACGGCAGCGCGGCCAACGCCGGTTGCACGTCGATCTCCACGCCCGCCGCGCGGAGCCGCCCAAACCCGGCGATGATGCCGAGCGACACCGAGTCGCAGGTGGTTCCGCCGGGAAACCAGGGCCAGCCGCCGTCGCCGTTGCGGAGCGTTTCCAGCCGGACCATTGCCGCTTTGGCCTCGTTGTCAGCGCGGGTGGCGTCGAAGAGGAGCGCGATCCTGGCCCGGGCCTCCCGCTCGTCCACCGCGTCGCGGACCCACGGCGTCTCGGCGAGCAGCGTCTGCATGAGGTCCGTGTTTTTTTCGAGTGGGCTTTCGAGTGCGTCGGTGCCCTTCCACTGGGCGAAGATCCGCTCGATCCGCGGATCTCGTGTGGCAATGTGCCGGGCCAGCGAGTTGGCATAGAGCCGCGTGAAGAGCGTCTCGGTGCTCTCGTCGGCCTGCTCCATGATCGATGGCAGCGCGAGCACGCCATACCAGGCCGGGTTTGACGCCGCCTGCACCACGAGCGACTGGCTTTCGATATTCGTGCCGCCGCTCTTCACGAGCCGCTCGAGCGACACCTTCCGCTCGCCGGGTCCCCGGATCGTGATCGGGATCGTTTCGGTGACGGGCACCCGGCGCCTTAGCACGGGGAGCAACGATTCCTCGCCGTCACTGGCCGGCTTGGCAGAATTTGTCGCCGTACCGACGGCGAGTACCCGGAGCACATCGGTGCCGTCGGCCACCCGTACCGTAAACACCGCCGGCTTCGACTCGCCCGCGGCGAGATCGAAGGCCTGTTCGCGCGGCCCGTCGATGAGCGAGTCACGGGCATCGCCGGTGCGGGCATCGGCCAACGAGAACCGCACCGTGCCGGCGAACCGCCCTGTGGACGTGTTGCTCACCTTCACCGGGATCTGCACGACGTCACCCTCGCGGAGAAACCGTGGCAGCAGCGGCTCCACCATGAGGTCTTTGGCCGCAATGCAGGTGTCGGTGATGGTCCCACTGCGGAGCAGCGCATCGTGGGCGAGTCCCTTGAACTGCCAGGTGGTGAGCGTGTCGGGCAGCGTGAACTCGATCGTCACGACGCCCTCCTTGTCGCTCACGAGCGACGGCAGAAAGAAGGCGGTCTCGGCGAGGTTTTTTCGCGGCGGTGGAGCGGATGCCGTCGCAGATGCCGACGGCATGGCTTCCCCGGCCTGCTTGTCACGGTCAGTCGCCGGGGCGGCATTTCGCCTCATCTCCGCCTCCACCGGCGCCGCATCGGCGGCCATCGCGGCAGCGGGCGCAGCGGCCAGTTCCATCGCCACCATGGCCCCCTTGCGCATCATCGCCCGAGGCATCATGCCCATCCCACCCCCGAAGCCACCGTGAGTCGGCGGGCCGAACCATTCGCGAAACTCGCGGTACGAGATGGCCATGCCTTCGTACGGAGTCTGCCATGAACCGAGGATCGCGTTGAGTTGGAGCGAGCCATTCGTGAAGGTCACTTGTGGGCCGCCCCATTCCCGTCGGAAGAGGCTCTGCAGCCCGTTGCCCGGCCACTGGTGCGGGGCGAGGGCGTCGAGCGACTGGTCGTAAAGGATCGCCAGCATTTCGGCCACGGCGGGAGCCGCGGGCCCGGCGAGCGGATCGGCCACACCCTTGATCCGCGCCCGCCAGACTTCCTTTGCCGCCGGTTCAAGCCGCCGCGTGAACCGCTCCCACTCGATCGAGAGTTGTTTGTCGGTCCACGGCACGTCGATCACGCGTTGCTCACGGTGGAGCCGGCCGTCTCGGACGAGCCAGGCCGACACGGTGAACCCGCCGCGATTGTCAGCCGTGGGCGTGAACTCGACCGGCCACTGCGTCTTGCCCGGCGCGGTCCAGAACCGCTTCAAGTGTTTCCCGGCCTGCGTGATCTCGACGAAGGCGCGACCGGCCGCATAGCCGGTGCCGACGACCGCCGAGAATTCCTCGGTCGGTCCGACGCTCTCCTGCTTGGCCTTCATCGTGAAGGGCCGCTTCACGAGGGAGCGATCGGCGGCGGGGTCGATCACCTCGACGATGGTCTGGGCCGTGACGGCCGGCGCTTCGCCCACGGCGGGAAGCGTGAACGTCGCCCGGTAGATGCCTGCCGGCAGGCTGGCCGTGGTGGTCACCTTGCCGGTTGCCTTGTCCGTGGTGGTCTGCGCTGCAAAGACCTCTTCACCATCGGCCCAGGTCCGCGGGTCGGTGGGGTCGGTCTTTCGCTCGGGGCTCGGCTGCCGGCCCGGCTTCGCCCCCCTGCCCCGCAGCACCATCGGTCGTGGCATCGGGTGCGGGCCGTCCTGGAGAAGATCGCCGCGGTGAACCTCGGCCGGCTGCACGAGCCGGCGGATCGTGAGCGTGCCGGCGGCCCCGCGGGGCTCGCCATCGAGCGACGTCGTCGAGACTGAGACGGCGACCGCCGCCTTGCCTTCGTCACCGACCGCCTGCCAATCACCGACAGCAAGCGATGCCTCGGTGTCGGCGTAGCCTGCGGAGACTCGCCGCTCGTCAGAACGCGTCTCGCCACCGGAGTCGGTCACATCGGCCACGATGCGATAGGTGAAGACGGGCAGGCTGTCGCGGGGCACGCTGCGGTCGGGCACCGCGGGAAAGCGAATCGTGAAGCTGCCATTGTCATCGGTAACCACCGTGCCACGAGCGATCTTGCGGGTCTGGCTGTCAAACGGCAGCCACGGAAAGACCCACCGGCACCAGATCGGAAACCGCATCTCGCGTTCAACTCGCCATTTCACCTTCGCCCCCGCGACAGCGAGGCCGGTGTAGGTTGTGGCCTTGCCGGGCACCGCCACCTCGGCTCCGAGTCGTACGGCCTTGCTCGGTGCGGCCAGCTCGACCAGGAACTTGGGCCGCTTGTATTCCTCCACCTGCACGCCGATGCCGCCGGTGTGACCGGCCGTCTCGGCCGTGAGCATCCAGCGGCCGGGCAACGCGCCGGTCGGAATCGGCAAGGTGCCCTGGAAGGAGCCGACGGCATTGGTCGTGTGCTGACCGCGGGCCACCTCGCGGCCATTGGCATCGCGGAGCGCAACGGTGACGTCGCGGTCTGCGAAGGCCCGATAGTCGCGGCTGGCCTGATCGGCCGAGCAGACGATCCCCTTGTAGAAGACGATCTGGCCGGGACGGTGGATGCCACGGTCGGTGACGAGCACGACCGACGTGCTGCGGCCGGCTTCATGCTGCGGCCAGACATGCGTCGAGTCGGTCGGGATCGCGTGTGGCTTGCCGTCGAGCGTGGCGGTGGCGACGAGCACGATTTCGCGGCCCTGCTCGGCCTTGAGTTCATAGCGACCATCCGCATCGGTCGTGGCCGAACCCTGCTCGGCAAACGCCTGCGGGTTGCCGCGTTGCTCGCGGACCCAGGCCGTCACGCTGGCTCCAGCCACGGGCTCTCCGGAGGCGAGATCGACGACATGGCCGGCGAGCATGCCGCCGGTCTCCGCGACGATCGCCAGCCGCGACACCCACACGAGCGTAGCGCTCACCACGTTGTCGTCGCCACTGAAGTCGGGCTTATGGCTGGCGATCAGCCAGTAGGCCCCCGGCTCGAGCCCCTGCGGATCGCAGGCCTGCGTGACCGGGAGATCGTGGCTGCGGGACTGAAAATCATCGGTCGCCGGCAGATCGGCCGCGAATGTTTTCAGCGGCGGGAGCGCGAGAATACTCGCTCGGTCGTTGTCGTCGAGCCATGCGGGATGTGGCTTTCCCGCCTTCAGCCGCGCGAGCCAATCGGCCTTTGCGAGCCGGAGATGCACCTTCGCAATATTGCGGTAGGAGACACGGATCGTGGGCCATGGTGCAGCCCAGGCCCGTTCGGTGGCGAGCGACAGTTCTTTGGCGTCGATCGTTGTGATGACGTTTTTGCACTGCTTGCCGCCGACGCTCGTGGGATGCGATTCCATGCCTGTGACGGCGATCGCCCGTGCTGCGATACGATCTCCCTGCCCGTTCAGCGTTTCGGCGAGGGCATGGCGGGCCAGCGACGAGAGTTCATGATTCCCGGCCTGCGCGATGAAGGCCTCGAGTGCCTCGATCTTGCGGTCGGCCACCGTCACGTCGCCGGCATCGACCGCGGCACCAGACGCCCACAGGATGCGATCGAGGTCGGCAGCGAGAAAGGCGGTGCGGTCAGCGTCGGCGGCATGGAATGCGAGGAGCTTCTGAAACAGCTGCCACGTCTGGAGGAGAGGCGAGTCGGTGTCGGTCGTGAGTTGGGTCGGGTCTGCCTGGCGAAAGGCTTCGACCGAGCCGAGGGCGGGGCTCGTCGCCTCGATCTCGAACGTGTCTTCAGGGTCGGCGAGTCCCCGCTCCCCTGAGGCGGCGAAGGCGAGGGCGTCGTGGGCCACGACGTCCCACACTGTCGGTCGATACGAATCGGGCATTGAGCCCGGCTGGATCAGCATCGACCAGTCGCCCACGGGGAGTTTCTGAAGGTTCGCCTCGGCGGCGAGCGCCTCCGCGAACCGTGCTCTGATCTCACCGACGATCGCGGGTAAATCCCAGGAGTCGATGTCGGTCAGGCTGCGCGTGGTGGCAGCGCCGGGGGTTCGCTGGGCGAATCGCCAGCGGTTCATCAGAAAATAGTGCCAGGTCCAGTTGGCCCGGATCGCCTGCAATACGCCGCGGGTCTCAGGCCGCGCTGTTTCGACTGCCGCGGCCAGACGGATCAGTCGCTCAGGCTCGTCGGGGGCGCGGTCACCTGTTTCGGCAAGCACCCGGGTGGCGATCGCCCGGGCCGCCTCCGCCCAGGCGTTGTCGGCGGTGGCCGCCTGCTCGACGCCGGCCAGGAGGTCGGCTGCCGTCTTCGGCTTGCCCTCCTGCAAGGCTTTTCCAATCGACGTCCACGTTGCGGCACGCGGGCCCTGGGGTTCGTCAGCCATTCCGGTGGTGTGCATCGTGAGGGTGGTTCCAAGGACGGCGACGAGGACCCGAGCAAAAGAGGAACGCGAAACGTTTTGGAAAATTCCGGTCATGGGCAGTTCCTTATGCGGGTTGTGCGGACACAAAGCCGCAGGGCGCAAGCCCGCGGGCTGCGATGCCAGCCGGCGTCGCCACGGGCC
>CAZODJ010000008.1:1903-9222 GCA_964578555.1 uncultured Candidatus Kuenenia sp. | reverse complement strand
AAGCCGCAGGGCGCAAGCCCGCGGGCTGCGATGCCAGCCGGCGTCGCCACGGGCCCCCGGGCTCGCGCAATGAGCTGGCTGGAATCACTTTTTCTCCTCATTTTCGACGTGGCACGAGGCTCCGCACCCGGACTTTGACCCACCCGAATGATGCGTAATAATAGAGGTGTTGATGTTTCTCCCGCCGATCGACCCTTCTCAAGGGTCCGCGTCTGCGAGCCTTTGGCTTCGTAGGACGGCGACGCGGGTGTTCCGACAAAACTCAGGAGTGAGTGTATGGAACCCTCGTCAAAGCGGCTGCGCCGCTGCGTGGCTGGATCTATCCTTGGTGTCTTGGTGCTTGCGTGCGGCGGGCGACAGGTTCCCGCCGCTGAGGCTCCCCAAGACAACGGGCCCGCCGAGAAGGCGTTACAAGCCCCGGCGGACACCCTCTCCTACAATGAAGACATTCGCTCGATCCTCGTCGAAAACTGCTTCGGCTGTCACGGAGCCGACAGTGCCGGCCGGAAGGCCGACCTTCGCCTCGACCAACGCGATGCCGCCGTGGAAAGCGGCGCGATTGTTCCCGGCGACCCCGACTCGAGCGTGATGCTCGACCGCATCTTCTCCGACGATCCCGAGGAGGTGATGCCACCGCCGGCGCTGAAGAAGGTGCTCACGGCCGAGCAAAAGGAACTGCTCAAGCGATGGATCGCCGAGGGGGCGGAGTATGAGCCGCATTGGTCGTTCATTCCCCCCGAGCGGCCCGAACTTCCGACGGTCAAGAACGAGGGCTGGGTGCGGAATCCAATCGACCGGTTCATTCTGGCCCGACTGGAGCGGGAGGGCCTCACGCCCGCCGCCGAGGCCGATCGTCGGACCCTCGCCCGTCGCGTGTCGCTCGATCTCACCGGGCTGCCTCCCGAGCCGGCGCTCGTCGACGCCTTCGTGCATGACCCCCACCCGGATGCCTATGAGCGACTCGTCGACACGCTCCTCGCGAGCCTCGAGTGGGGTGAGCACCGTGGCCGCCACTGGCTCGATTACGCCCGCTATGCCGACACCCACGGCATCCACTTCGACAACTTCCGCGAGATGTGGACCTACCGCCAGTGGGTGATCAACGCCTTCAATCGCAACATGCCGTTCGACCAGTTCACGATCCTGCAACTGGCTGGCGACCTCGTTCAGGACCACGGGCCGGCCGCCACGGCCGCCCAGATCCTCGACAACCAGATCGCCAGCGGCTTCAACCGCTGCAACATGACGACGAATGAGGGGGGCGTGATCGCCGAGGAGTACCTCGTGCTCTATACCCGCGACCGCACGGAGACGACGTCGGCCGTGTGGCTGGGGCTCACGACGGGCTGTGCCGTCTGCCACAACCACAAGTTTGATCCGCTGTCGCAAAAGGAGTTCTACGAGCTTGCGGCCTTCTTCAATAACACGACGCAGGCGGCGATGGATGGCAACATTCACGATACGCCGCCGATCTTGCCGGTGCCCAAGCCGGAGGATCGGCCGCGATTTGCCGAACTGGAGCGGCAACTGCCGCCCGCGAAGGCTGCTGTCGATGCCCGCAAGGCCGCGGCGAAGGCTGAGTTTGCCGACTTCCTGAAGGCAGCCACCCCCGACATCGTTGCCAAGTCGCTCCCGCAGGACACGCCCCTTGTCGACGTGGCCTTCGCTGAAGGACAGGGTGCTGCCGTGCGGGCGCGGCTCGTCGGCAAGGATACGGAGCTGCCGCTCACGGCCTCGACAACATGGCAGAGCGGTCCCAACGGCACTTCTGCCGCGCTGCTCGACGGCAAGGCGGCGGAGCTCTCTACAAGCGGTGACTTCGAGCATGACCAGCCCTTCAGCGTATCGATGTGGGTGCGGGTGCCCGCCATCGACACGGCGTATGCGCTCGTGGCTCGCATGGACGAGGCCAATGCCCATCGCGGCTGGGACGTATGGGTGCAGGGACGGCGGATCGCGTTGCACATCGTTCACGCCTGGCCCGATGACGCCCTCAAGGTCGCGGCCAAGGACCAGCTCAAGCCCGACACCTGGACGCTCGTCACCGTCTCCTACGATGGGTCGGGCAAGGCTGAGGGCGTGAATATCTATTACGACGGCAAGCTCCAGGCCAAGCCAAGCGTCGAAAACAACAAGTTCAAGAAGGGCACGATTCGCACCGAGGTGCCACTGGTGATCGGCGGCCGTTCCAAGGGAGCGACGGCTCACTCGGTCGGTCTGGCCAATCTCGCCATCTGGGGCCGGGCTCTTGCTCCCGGCGAGGTCGAGGGCCTTTCCCGGGCCCAGCTCATCGCCGACATCGTGAAGATGCCGCCGGACGAGCGAGTGAAGGCGGGTGACAAGATCTATGACTGGTGGCTGGAGACCTTCGACGAAGCCTTCCAGAAAGGCAGGAGCCTCGTGAGCACGCTCGAGCAGGAGCATGCGGCGATCCGGAAGCGGGGCACCGTGGCCCACGTAATGAACGAAAAGAACGAGATGGCCAAGGCCCATGTGCTCAACCGCGGTGAGTACGACCAGCGTGGTGAAGAGGTGATGCCCAGCACGCCCGACATGCTGCCGGCCTTTCCGGAAGGCCTGCCAAAGAACCGACTCGGATTGGCCAAGTGGCTCCTGCTCCAGGAGCATCCGCTCACCAGTCGCGTGACGGTGAATCGTTTCTGGCAGGAGGTTTTTGGCACGGGGCTCGTGGCCACGACCGGCGACTTCGGAATTACTGGCGAACTGCCGAGCCATCCCGACCTCCTCGATTGGCTGGCGATCGAGTTTCGGGAGAGTGGCTGGGACGTGAAGGACCTGTTTCGTCTCATGGTGACCAGCGCCGCCTACCGGCAAAGCGCTGCAACGACGCCCGAGAAGCTCAAGAAAGACAACGCCAATCGGCTGGTTTCGCGGGGGCCCCGCTTCCGGATGGATGCCGAGATGGTCCGTGATCACGCTCTTGCCTCCAGCGGCCTGCTGGTCAAGAAGATCGGGGGCCCGAGCGTGAAGCCCTACCAGCCTGAGGGTGTGTGGGAGGCGGTATCGATGGGAGGCAATACGAGCCGCTACCAGCCCGACTCCGGTGAGAGCCTCTATCGCCGCAGTATGTACTGGTTTTGGAAACGGTCGGCACCGCCGGCCTCGATGGAAATTCTCAATGCACCGTCGCGCGAGAACTGCACGGTGAAGCGGGAGCGGACCAACACGCCCCTGCAGGCGCTCGTCACGCTCAACGACCCGCAGTTTATCGAAGCGGCGCGGGTGCTCGCCGAACGTGCGCTGCAGATCGGCGGCGGATCGGATGACGATCGCATCGATTTTCTCACCGAGCGGCTCGTCGCCCGACCCTTCTCGGCCGAGGAGAAGGCGATCGCGAAGAAGTCGCTCGCGGAGTTGTCGGCCTTCTACAAGGATCATCCCGACGACGCAAAGCAGTTGATCACGGTCGGCGAATCGAAGTCGGGGGCGTATGACCCAACGGCGTTGGCCACCTGGACGATGCTCACCAACCAACTCATGAACCTCGACGAAGTCCTTTGCAAATAAAAAGGGGACGCAGCTCTTTTTCGGAAAGAGCTGCGTCCCCTTTTTGGAGACCCTGCCATGAACCCACCCATTCGCTCGCCCCTCGATGAACTCGGTCTGAACCTCACGCGGCGTCGCTTCTTCGAGCGGGGTAGTCATCTGCTCGGTGGTGCGGCCCTCGCCACGCTCGCCGGTCAGTCCTTGGCCTGGGGCAATGCCTCCACGGCTCCGGGGGCCGGCATCGACCAGGTGGCCGGGGCCATTGGGCCCCACTTCGCACCGAAGGCCAAGCACGTGATCTACCTGCACATGGTGGGGGGGCCGCCTCAGCAGGATCTCTTCGACTACAAGCCCGTCATGAACGATTGGTACGACAAGGACCTGCCGGAGAGCGTCCGCAACGGCCAACGGCTCACCACGATGACGAGCGGGCAGTCACGTTTCCCGATCGCGCCGTCGAAGTTCAAGTTTGCCCAGCACGGCGAATCCGGCATGTGGGTGAGCGAACTCCTGCCGTGGACGGCCAAGATGGTCGACGAGATGTGCTTCATCAGGAGTATGCACACGGAAGCCATCAACCACGAGCCGGCGATCACCTACATGCAGACGGGCAACCAGATCTCCGGCCGCCCCTGCCTCGGCTCCTGGACAAGCTACGGCCTCGGCAGCCTGAATCACGACCTGCCGACGTTCGTGGTGCTCGTGGCACGCTCAAGCAAGCCGGCCCAGCCGCAGGCGATCGGCGCCCGACTCTGGTCGAGTGGCTTCCTGCCCGGCGAGTATTCCGGCGTGAGTTTTCGCAGCGCCGGCGACCCGATCCTCTACATCAACAATCCGCCCGGCGTGCCGACGGAAGTGCGCCGCAAGACGCTGGACGGTCTGCAGGCCCTCAACCAGCGGACACTCGAGCAGATCGGTGATCCAGAAACCCGCACCCGGATCGCCCAGTACGAGATGGCCTACCGCATGCAGGCCAGCGTGCCGGAACTCACCGACCTCTCCGGCGAGGCCGAAAGCACGCTGGCGCTGTACGGGGATCAGGTGAAGACGCCCGGCTCGTTCGCCAACTCGGTGCTCATGGCCCGACGCATGGTGGAGCGGGGCGTGCGGTTCGTGCAGCTCTACCTGAACCACTGGGATACCCACGCGGACGTCGGCGGCCGCTTGCCCAACCAGTGTCGCGATATCGATCAGGCCTGCTACGGTCTCGTGAGCGACCTCAAGGCCCGCGGCCTGCTTGACGAGACGCTCATCGTCTGGGGGGGTGAGTTCGGCCGCACGGTCTACTCCCAGGGCGGCCTCTCGAAGGAAAATTATGGTCGCGACCATCATCCCCGCTGCTTCACGATGTGGATGGCTGGTGGAGGGGCAAAGGGGGGCATGATCCACGGTGAGACCGATGATTTTTCGTACAACATCGTGAAGAACCCGGTGCATATTCGAGATTTCCACGCCACTGTCATGCACCTGCTCGGTTTCGATCACGAGCGGTTTACCTACCGCTATCTCGGGCTCGATCAACGGCTGACAGGTGTGGAGCACGCTCGCGTGGTCCACGACCTGCTGGCGTAGCAGCCAGCGGCAGAAGAACGCCCCTCTGGCGTGTATCCTGACATGACGTCGCCTGCCTTCGGGTGACGGTGATTTTCTCGTGGAGCGTGCATCATGCGACTTGCGCAGTGGACTGCGGCTGCCGTTATGGCGATTGGCCTGACGGGGCTGACCTGGACCGCGTTCGGCAACGAAAAGAAGCCGGAGCCGGCAGCGACCGATCCGCTGAAGACCGCCCGCGAGATGCTCGCCATTCCGCCGCGGCCCGCACGGCCGGCGTTGCCCCCTAGCCGCCTGCCGCTGGAATTCATCGACGGCGAACGGATCGCCGTGCTCGGCAACTCGACGGCCGAGCGGATGAACCTGTTCGGCCACTTCGAGTCGCTGCTTCATCAGCGGTTTCCGGGCAAGAAGCTCGTGTTTCGCAACTTCGCCCGCCCGGCGGACGAGGTGGCCAACCGGCAACGGGCCAGCGACTACACGAAGCTCGATGATCCGGTCGCCGCGTTTGGAGCCGACACGTATCTGCTGTTCTTCGGATTCAATGAGTCGTTCGCCGGGCCAGCCGGTGTGGCGAAGTTCAAGGCCGACTACGGCAAACTCCTCGATGATCTGGCCAAGACCTATCCTCGCGACGACACGAAGGCGGCGCCGCGGTTCGCGATCGTGTCGCCGATCGCCGTGGAGTCGACGGGTGATCCCCTGTTGCCGGATGCCGACGCCCAGAACGCGAACCTCGCGGCCTACCGCGACGCCGCTCGTGAGGTCGCGGCTGCGCGAGGGATCGCATTCGTCGACCTGTTCGACGCCTCGCGCGAGGCGTTTGCCGCCCAGCCCGGCATGCAGCACACGATCAACGGCTGCCACGTGAACGAGGTGGGGGACCGCGTCGTTGGCGAAGCGCTCGACCGGGCGCTGTTTGGCTCACCGTCGAATCAGTTGAATGAGCAGGCGTTTGCCTCGCTCAAGGCGGCGGTGAACGACAAGTCATGGGTGCACATGCAGGACTATCGGATGGTCAACGGCTGGTATGTCTATGGCGGCCGCCGCACCTGGGACACGGAGACGTTTCCCCGCGAGTACGTGAAGATCCGCAAGATGGCGGCAGTCCGCGACGGCCGGATCTGGGATCTCGCCGCGGGGAAGCCCGTGTCGGCGGTGCCCGACGATTCTGGCACCGGCGACCTCTTCAAGCCGGAGACCCGGTTTGGCGAGCCACGGCAGGCCTACAGTGAAAATCCAGAGGGCGGGCCGGCGATTCTGCCGCCGGAAGAGCTCATCAAGACCTGCACGGTGCCGGAGGGCTTCGAGATCCGGCTCTTCGCCGATGAGTCGAGGTTTCCGGAGATCGCCAATCCGGTGCAGATGGCGTTTGATTCCCAGGGACGATTGTGGGTCTCCACGATGCCAAGTTACCCGCAGTGGCTGCCCGGCGACCCGCCGCCGCAGGACAAGCTCGTGATCCTCGAAGACACTGACGGCGACGAGAAGGCCGACAAGAGTACGGTCTTCTACGACAAGCTCCACTGTCCGACCGGCTTTCAATTCTTCAATGGCGGCGTGCTGGTGATGGACCAGCCGCGGATGCTGTGGCTCAAGGACACCGATGGCAACAACAAGGCCGATCTCGTCGTGCATGTGCTCGACGGGTTCGCCACGGAAGACACGCACCACACGGCCGGGGCGTTCGAGGCGAGCCCCGGGGGCCTGCTGCACATGCTCGAGGGCGTGGCGATGAGCACGGCGCTCGAGACGCCGTGGGGACCGTTTCGCAACTTCGGCGCCTCCGGCGCCTATGTGCTCGATCCGCGGACCTGGAAGATCCGTCATTTCAAAACGCCCGGCTATGGCAACGGCTGGTGCTACGTGTTCAACGAATGGGGGCAGGGCATCAGTGGCGACGGCACCGGCGCCAGCCAACACTGGGACACGCCCCTCTCCGGCGCCCAGTACGGCGGCCGCAAAGGCATGAACCCGGTCTTCGACACCGAGCGGATGCGGCCCGTGGTCGGCAGCGAATACCTGCGGACAAGGCAGTTCCCCGACGACGTACAGGATGAATTCATCTATGCTTGCGTGATCAACACCAACGGCATGCCCCGCTGGAAAATTTCCGACGACGGCGCCGGCTACAAGGGGGTGCGGGTGCGACACGACCCCACGAATAAAGACACGCCCTTTGATCTCATCAAGAGCACCGACAAGCATTTTCGGCCGGTCGACCCGCAGATCGGCCCCGACGGGGCGCTCTGGTTTGGCGA
>CAZODJ010000008.1:0-1803 GCA_964578555.1 uncultured Candidatus Kuenenia sp. | reverse complement strand
TCAGCGGGATCCCAATCGTGACAAGAAGCATGGCCGGATCTATCGGCTCGTCTACACGAAAAAGCCACTCCTCGAGCCGCAGACACAGGCCGGCACGTCGACGGCCGAGGTGCTCGAGCAGCTGAAGGCACCGGAGTGGCGGACCCGCTACCGGGTCCGCGCCGACCTGCAGTCGCGACTACCGGCGGAGGTGCTGGCGCAGGCGAAGGCTTGGGTGGCCCGCAATGGGTCGGACCCTGCGATCGACCGGCTGAAGACAGAGCAGCTCTGGCTGCAGCAGGCGTTTCACGCCGTCGATGAATCGCTGCTGGTGGAGTTGCTCGCCGCGAAGACGCCGGACGCACGGGCGGCGGCCACCCGTGTGCTTGCCGATGAGCGGGAGCGGCTCACCGGGGCCGAGCAGAAGCTCATCGCCCAGGCGAAGGATCCGCATCCGCGGGTGCGGACCGAGGCGGTGCGAGGACTGAGTTTCTTTGGCACGTCGGACTCGATGGGCGCCGTCGTGGCGGCCGCCAACATCGAGCCAGAGGATCGCTACGTGGCCTACACGTGTGACGCGGCGCTGGGCGCTCACATCCCCGTCTGGAAGGCGGCCTACGAGGCGGGTTCATTCGTTGCCAAGGGATCCCCCGCAGCGAAGATCCTCGAGAGTGTGCTTGGCCTCGACAAGAAGGCGGCCGAGATTCAGCCACACCTGGCCGTGCTCATCAGCAAGGATCCCCGCTCGGATGAGGAACGGAACAAGGCGATGACGGCGCTGGCCGACATCAAGGGGGGCAGTCCGGAAAGTGGCAGGCAGGTGTTTCGTCGCGTCTGCATCAATTGCCATAAGGTGGGGAGCGAGGGGGCAGATTTCGGGCCCGATATGACCCAGGTGGGCAAGCGAATGACTCCCTACAAGATCATCGAGTCGATCATCGACCCAAATGCCGAGATCGATGAGAAGTACCTCTCCACGGTGATCGTCACCGATGATGGCCGCAGCGTCACCGGACTGCTCGTCAAGGAGACGCCCGAAGAAGTTGTCATCTTCGATGGCAAGGCGACCAAGGCGATCCCGGTGGCCGAGATCGATGAGCGAGCGAAATTGCGGCAGAGCAGCATGCCGGAGGGATTGGCGGCGACCCTGTCTCCCAACGAGTTCCTCGACGTCGTGGCCTACCTCAAGCAGCTCAAGTAAGGGCCCTGGCGGGATCGTTGCGGGATGATGTCCGTCGCCCAGTCGACGACGCCAGAGGCGGGACGTGCCAAAACATCTACGGGCGCCACACCCCCATCTTGAGTGATGAAGCGATGTGCCGCATAATGTGGGTGGCCGTCCTCGAAATGGCCATCGATTTCCTCGCCCGGGCCCTATGAAAGACTCCCGCTTCGCGCACCTGCCGATTGCTGCGGTGATCGCACTTCTGATCATGTTTGGCATGCCGATGCTGGCCCGTTTGCAGCCGAAGCAAGAGGACGACTACTGGCGGCGGGTACGGCCCGAGACCTACCCGGCAAGCGGTCGGGTGCTGTACGAGGGGGAACCGGTGGTGGATGCGATCGTTGTGTTTCACACAACGGTCGAGGCCACGGGATATTCCTACTCCGCCGTGGGAAGCACCGACGCGGAAGGCCGCTTTTGGCTGCGGACATTCAATGACGGCTACGGGGCCGCGGCGGGGCGGCATCAGATTACCGTGCAGAAGATGGTGCCGACGGGCCGCATCATCGAGGGAACGGCCTACGAGGGCGGGCCGGAATTTCCTGGCTTCCCTGGGGAGCCGGAAATGGTCAGCGCCCTCCCCGAACGGTTTGCCGACA
>CAZODJ010000007.1:34809-36230 GCA_964578555.1 uncultured Candidatus Kuenenia sp. | reverse complement strand
CAGCGACCTCTACGTCCCGAACGTAGCGCTCTAGCCAGGCTGAGCTACGCCCCGATCAAGGCGACCGATCAGATCACGGTCACCACACGGAACCCCTGAAGACTACCGGGCGGAGCCTGCGGAAACAATGTCGGCCCGTGGTGGCCGCACGAGGTGCCGCGGTCGCAGGCAGTTCTGTGAGTGCGACCCACCTCACTCCGCCAACGACAGGCAGACCAGTTCCCGGTCGTTGCGGGCGAACACGCACCGTCCTGCAAAGGCCGGATGGCTCCAGACAACGTCCCGCCCAAAACACTCATTCGTGGGAGCAAGGAGGTGCGTTCGCCCGAGTTCGCGATAGGCCTGCGGCGTGAGTTCGGCCAGGATCAGATCACCGGTCTCGCTAAAGATCCAGGTGCGGTTCGCCGATGCCGCAGTGGTGCCGGCCGGCTCGTGCCGCACGAGGAACGCCGTGCCATGCTTGCCGCGGCGGCTACCGCCCATCGTGGCGTCGGGCGTCTCCCAAAGCCGCTCGCCCGTTGCCAGAGCGACTGCGGTCAACATGCCCGTGTCGCAGTCGCATCCGTAGATCGTGCCGCGCTCGATGAAGGGCGTGCTGTTGGCGCAGTAAACGGCTGTTTTGGGCGTGCCCCGCCAGACCACGCCGGCGGTCGAACCATCGGCCGCCAGTTGAAAGAGCGCACCGACGCGGCCGATCCCACTCGCGAAGAGCACGCGACCAGTAGGCGTGTCGGCCACCTGTGGTGCCATGATCGACATCCCATACATCGGCTTGAGCGGCTCCGACCAGAGCACTCGGCCCGTGGCTGGTTCGAGGCCGTTGAGCTTGTCGGCATCCCAGATCACGAGCTGCTTCGTGTCACCACCATCGAGCATCGTCGGCGGACAGTAGCCGCTCTCGCTCGCGGAGAGGGCGCGCCATATCTCTTGGCCAGTGTTTTTGTCGAAGGCCACGGCCACGCTCCCCGCACCGCCGACGAGGCAGATGAGCCGGTCGCCATCGACGAGCGGGTGACCGCAAAAGCCCCAGATCGGCGTCGGGGCGGCGTAGTCCCGCTTCAAGTCCTTCGCCCAGATGACCCGGCCCGTCATGGCGTCGAGACAGGTGAGATTCCCCTCGGCGCCGAGCGCGTAGACCTTGCCATCGGCCACGGTCGGTGTGCACCGTGGCCCGGACGCATACGAGATCGCGTAAGGGCAGTCGTATTCGTGCTTCCAGAGGAGGTCGCCCGTGGCGGCATCGAAGCAGAGGATGCGTTCACGGCCCGTCAACTGCGTGCGATCATTTGGCGCGTTGGCGAGCGGTCCCTCCGGCCGGTCGTAGTCAGCGAGAAAGACGCGACCGTCGGCGACGGCAGGGCCGGAGTATCCCCCCTTGACCGCCACCCGCCATTTTACGGGCAGGCCCGTGGCAGGAATCG
>CAZODJ010000007.1:10381-34709 GCA_964578555.1 uncultured Candidatus Kuenenia sp. | reverse complement strand
CAGTTCCACCGCCACGTCGATGCCGTCGGGCCGCCAGTCGATGACCTCCATCTCGGCGGAACGGCGGCCGCGAAACTCGTTGATCTTCGGCTTGAAGGCGACATGAAACGGCTGACCCGGCGTGGGCAGATGCTCGAGCCACTCCGCGCCGCCGAAGGCCACGCCCCGCACCCGGGCACCGTGCTGAACGAAGTTCATGGAGAGATGCCGTCCGCCGCCGCCAATCACGCGTGGCGGCTCGGCCAGCTGCACGGCCGACGCGCAGAGCACCGGCCGCCGGTTGGCTTGGCCAAAGGGCGCGAGTTTTTCCACCTGCTCGACCGCCTCGAGCGTGAGCCCGGCGAGCGTGGCCTCGCCGTCGATCGTGAGTTGGGCCAGCCGCAGCGCCGCGGGCATCCGCGCTGCCACCTCCGCACAGAACCGCTCACGAAACGCATCGATCTTGGCATCTTCGATCCGGAGACCAGCCGCCGCCGCGTGGCCGCCACAGGTGACGAGCAGATCCCGGCAGGTGACGAGCGCAGCATGCACGTCAAACCCCGGCACACTCCGCACACTGCCGATTGCCGGCCGGCCCTGGTGCTCGTCGCGGGCGATCATCACAACCGGCCGATGAAACCGCTCGGCGAGCCGGCCAGCCACGATCCCGATCACGCCGGCATGCCAGCCGCGGTCGGCCAGCACGAGGGCCGCATCGCCCTCGGCATCAAACTGCTCCTTCGCCTGCTTCGAGGCCGCAAGTTGGATGCTCCGCTCCTCGTGCTCGCGCTGGGTGTTGAGCTCGTGAATGTATTCGGCGAGGGCTACTGCGCGGGCCGTTTCGGATGTGGTCAAGAGTTCGATCCCGCTGGCTGCCTGGCCGAGCCGTCCAGCCGCGTTGAGGCGGGGTGCGAGCCGAAACGCGACGTCCTCACTCTCGAGCTGTGACTTTTCGTGGAGTTTGGCCAGCTCCATCAGTCGCGCGATGCCGGCGCCGCCCCGCTTGCGGAGGCACTCGAGGCCGTGTTTCACGTAGATGCGATTCTCATCCAACAGCGGCACGACGTCGGCGACCGTGCCGAGGGCTGCGAAGCCCATCCCGCGGAGGAGCATCTCGCGGAGCCGGGGTGTGACCTGCTTGGCCCCGGCGGCCCGCGTGGCGATCGCCCACGCGAGCTTGAAGGCGACGCCGGCGCCGCACAGTTCGCCAAAGGGATAGCTCGCGTTTGGCAGTCTCGGGTGGACGAGCACGGCAGCCTCGGGGAGCGAGTCGGCGAACGAGTGGTGATCCGTGACGATCAGTTCAAGGCCAAGTTCCTTGGCGAGGCGGGCCTCCGCCACGCTCGCGATGCCACAGTCGACCGTGACGACGAGGCTGGTGCCGTCGGCGGCGAGCGTCCGCAGCGCATCGGCGTTGAGGCCGTAGCCCTCCTCGAATCGATCGGGCACATACCACGAGGCCGGCGCGTCGATCGCCTCGAGGCATCCGGCAAGGATCGCCGTGGCACACATCCCGTCGGCGTCGTAGTCGCCATAGATCACGATCTTTCGGCCTGCTCGCGCGGCGGCAAGAATCCGATCGGCTGCCTCGGTGACCCCCGGCAGCAGTTCCGGATCACGCAGGTCGGCCATCGTGCCGCCGAGAAACGACCGCACCGCCGCAGCATCGGTCAATCCACGGGCGGCGAGCAGCCGGGCCACGATGCTTGAGACCTGGGCGGCGCGTTCAATGCTCGTGACGACCGCCTGATCGTGTGGCTGGATGTGCCAGCGTTTGGGCATCGGGGCCGACTCCGTTCGCGAGAAAAGCGAAGTATACGGCATGCCTCCGCAGGTGCCGCACGGGCCCGTCGCAGCCGCGGGCAGTTTGGTATAGTGCGGCCGCCTTTTGGAGGTTTTCATGTCGACGATCGTTGTTGAACCGGTGCTTCCCGTCCTTGCCGCCAAGCCGAAACGGGACGATGTGCCCCAGGACACGGTGCTCTGCGAATTCTGCACGGCGAAGTGCTGCCGGTATTTCGCGTTGCCGTTGGAGAAGCCGACAACCCGCGAGGAGTTTGAGTTCATCCGCTGGTTCCTGCTCCACGATCACGCCACTGTCTTCACCGAAGACGGCGACTGGTATGTGTGCGTGCACACCGTCTGCAAGCACCTGCAGGACGATCACCGCTGCGGCATCTACGACACGCGGCCCCAAATCTGCCGCGACTACACGACGAAGGAATGCGAGTACGAGGACGACTGGGTCTATGACCAGTACTTCGAGACGGCCGAGCAGGTGGTGGAGTACATGGAGGCGGTGCTCGGCCCCGGCGGCGAGGAGATCGGCGACGGCCGCAAGAAGAAGAACCGCAAGAAGTCGATCCGTAGCCCGAAGCCGTCCCTCCTGCCGGTCCTCTCTTGAAAAAAGTGCACGCCACCGGATTGAGGCAAGTGAGGAAACGAAACGCGCCATCTTCTCGAGATTTGGTGGCTGGCACCTTTTTATGATTCAACCACGTACGCTCAAGGGCTTTCGCGATCACCTGCCTGCGCAGGCGCTGGCCCGCGAAAAGATTCTCGACATCGCCCGCCGGGTCTATCGCTCGTATGGCTTTGCACCAATCGACACGCCGGCCCTGGAGTACCTCGAGATCCTCACCGGCAAGGGAAGCGAGGAGACCGACAAACAACTGTATCGGTTCACCGATCACGGCGGCCGCGAGGTCGGCATGCGGTTCGACCTGACCGTGCCCTTTGCCCGGTTCTGCGCGCAGCACATCGCCGACCTTGGTACGCCCTTCAAGCGGTACCACATGGCGACGGTCTGGCGGGGCGAGAATACGCAGCGAGGCCGCTACCGTGAGTTCATGCAGTGCGACTTCGACACGATCGGCACGACGAGCGCCGTGGCCGATCTCGAGATGGTGCTCGTCGTCCACGACCTGCTGGCCGCGATCGGGCTGGAGCGATTCACCGTGCGGGTGAATGATCGCCGGGTGTTGTCGGGGGTGTTAGAGAGGCTCGGGCTGGCTGATCGAGCCACCGACGTGCTGCGGTCGCTCGACAAGCTGGGCAAGGCCTCAGCCGACGCCGTGGCGGCCGAGATGCAGCAGCATGGCGTCGATGCCCAGGCCTGCCAGACCCTGCTCGGCATGGCGCAGCTCAAGGGCGATGCCACGACGGTGCTTGCGCACCTCGAGCCGCTCGTGTCTGGCTCCGCTTCCGGCGAGGCCGGCCTGGCCGCGCTCCGCGGCCTCATCGACGGCGTGCGGCAGGCGGGCGTGGCCGACGGCCGTGTGGTCATCGATCCGTCGATCGCCCGCGGCCTCGACTACTACACCGGCATCGTGCTGGAGAGTTTTCTCGATGAACTGCCGGGGCTGGGGAGCATCTGTTCTGGCGGTCGTTATGACAACCTCGCCGGGCTTTACACCAAGCAGCCGCTACCCGGCGTCGGCGCGTCGCTCGGCATCGATCGGCTGTTGGCCGGCCTCGAGGAACTCGGTCGGCTCGATCATGTCGAGACGCCAGCCGATGTCTTCCTCGCCTATTTCGATGAGAAGCACCTGGCCGACTACCTGAAAGTCGCGGCTGCACTGCGGCACGGCGGCATCGCCGTCGAGTTTTTCCCCGAGCCCAAGAAGCTCGGTCAGCAGCTCAAGGTGGCCGCCAAGAAAGGCTTCCCGGCAGCCCTCATCATCGGCAGCGATGAGTTTGTGGCTGGCACAGCGCAGCTCAAGCACCTCGCCACCCAGCAGAGCACCACGATCGAGTGGGGCGACGACACGGCAGCGCTCGCGGCGGCGGTGCGGCAGGCCCTTGGGCCGTCGGTTGGCGGTTAGAAAAAGGCATCAAAAAACAACCGTCATGAACCGCATTGTCCGTTGCCTCGGCAGCGAAGCTGGGCTTTTCGTCGGCGTCTTCTCGGCCGCACTGTTCTTTGCATTTGGTAAGGTCTGGCTGGCTGACCTGGGCAATCCTTGGTGGGCAGCCGGTCTCTTCTGTTGGCTGTTTGCCGTCATTCTCTGGCTTGCCTTCGGTGTTGTCCGCCATGCCGATGCTCTCGCCGAGCGTCTCGGTGAGCCCTACGGCACGGTCATCCTCACGCTGGCCGTCATCGGCATCGAGGTGGCGATGATCGCCGCCGTGAGCCTCTCCGGAAAGGCGCATCCCGGCCTCGCCCGCGACACGATGTTCTCGGTCGTGATGATCGTGCTCACCGGCATGCTCGGGGGAACCCTCTTGGCGGGTGGGCTGCGGCACCACCGCCAGGAATACAACCTCTCCGGTGCGAACGCCTATCTCGCCGTGCTCGTGCCGCTGGCTGTACTCACTCTGATCGTGCCACGGTTTACGACCTCGGCACCCGGAGGCAATGTCTCGCTGCTTCAGGCGGTGTTCCTGCTGGTCACGTCCGCCGGGCTCTATCTCACGTTCCTCCTCGTGCAAACGGGAAGCCAGGCGACGTTCTTCCTGGCTCCGGAAACGGACCATGGCCATCATCATGGAGAACCACCCTACGCCACACTGACACACGCAATCCTGTTGGTGGCGATGATGGTGCCCATCGTGCTGCTGGCAAAAAACCTTGGCAAACTCGTCGATCACGGTGTCGATTCGCTCGGTGCGCCGCCGGCCCTGGGTGGCTTCCTGGTGGCGGTGCTGGTCCTGGCTCCGGAGGGCGTCAGCGCCCTGCGGGCGGCTCTCGACAACCGCTTGCAACGAACAATCAACATCCTGCTCGGATCGGCCACGAGCACCATCGGCATGACCGTTCCGGTGATACTGGCGATCGGCCTGTTCTCCGGACGCAGCTTCGAACTGGGGCTCGAGCCGGTCGACATTGTGATGCTGACCCTGACGCTCATCACCAGTGTCATCACGCTGGCCACCGGTCGGACAACACTGCTCCAGGGCGTCGTTCACCTGATCATTTTCGCCGCCTACGTCATGCTCATCTTTGATCGATGACCTCGTCGATCAGTTCAGCGAATGATCACGCGCAACCGGGCAACATCACGCGATCGGCGTGAGGCTTTTTTCGAGGGTCGCGATCATGTCAGCGACGGCCGCTGCGGAGGCCGGCCGGTCCGCTTTATCGTGGGCGATGAGCCGCATGACGAGGTCACTCACCGCCTCCGGCACATCTGGGGAGATCGTATGCACCGGCCTGGCTCCACCACGGGCAATGGCCATGAGGGTTTTCACCAACGACTCGCCCTCGAACGGCAGTTGACCGCTCAGCATTTCGTAGAGAATGACGCCGAGGCTGAAAATGTCGCTTTGGGCATCGATCGTCTGTTCGTTCACCCGCTCCGGCGACATGTAGGCCGGCGTGCCGACAATCGAGCCGTCGGTGGTGAGTTTTGTGCCACTGTCGGCGGCGTCGAGCGCCAGGCCGAAGTCGATGATTTTCACGTGGCGCTCCGACCCCTCGAGGAAGATATTTCCCGGCTTGATGTCGCGGTGGATGAGGTTGCGGGCATGGGCGGCCGCCAGGCCCGTGGCGATCTCGCGGGCGATCCGCAGCGACTCCAGGAGCGGCAAGCGGCCGACGCCTTCGCGGTATTCCTGCAGGGTGACACCTTGAAGCCGCTGCATGACGATGTAGGGCAGTCCGTCATGCTCACCCACCTGGTGGATGGTCACAATATGTGGATGATCGACCGACGCGGTGGACTGGCTTTCCTTCAGAAATCGCTGTCGGGCCGAATGATTGCCGGCGCGGTGGGCATGCATCACCTTGATCGCGACGTCTCGCTGCAGCTGTGCGTCCCGCCCGAGATAGACCCTGCCCATCCCACCGCGGCCGATGTCGCCCACGATCGCATAGGCGCCGATCCGTTCCGGCAGAACGCCCCCCTCCCACGCGGACGTGGGATCGCTGCGCATGGCAGCAGGTGACGACAGAGACGCCTGAAACTCCATCGTTTCGTTCAGCGGCGAACTCCGCTCGTGGGTGTCTCGCTCGCCGCGAGCGACCACGAGTGTGCAAAACGGAGCCCCCTGATGCATGCACGAGGTCTCCTCAATCGAGAGCTCCTCGTCGTAATACCTGGCGATCCCACGGATGATCCCGCGGGCGAGCCCACAGAGTTTCCGCTCCGAACTATACAGCAGCGTGAGTTCGTGCGGGGTCTGCCGGACGGTGTCGAGCACGGGCGGACGGGCACCAGGATTGGTGGCCCGCACCATCGCGTGAATGATCGCTTCGGTGTGCTCGATCAGGTCGAGCGCGGTCCAGTCTGGCTCGATGTGTCTGCCGGCTACCTTGATCAGATGGGGGGCGAGAAACTCGCCAAACCGCTCCACGATCGTGGGGAGGGATTCATGAGCCGACTGGGCGATCGAGTCGAGCAGATGAACCGCGTCGGCATCGGGATAGACGCCCGAGGGGAGATATTTCCCGTGGCTCGTCGTCACGGTCGACCGCAGTTTCGACCATGACGTCGCTCCCGCGGCGGCCGAGTCGGCAAACTTCTGGATGTAGAAAAAAATCAGGCCGTGCATGGCATTGATTGTGGGTGAGGACTGGGCTCCCCGGCAAACCCCTTCTCGATGAGGCTAGCACCTTCTCCCGGACAAGCAACCGTCATGGCACGCTGCCGGCTCGGCACGTGCGCTCGCGGTAGATCGCAAGCCCGTGAGCAGCGTGGTAGAGCGCACCGCATTCGACGTCGATGTCGGCTGTCTGCTCCAGGAGCGTCACGAGGCGGTCGGCCGCCCGTGTCACCCACGGCTCGGCCAGTCGCTCGTCATCAAGAGCCATCACCACCACTTCGAATACATGGCCGGTAGCGCTGAGCGTCGCGAACACGTCGGTCGATGTTCCCGGCCGTTCAAACGAATGCGTGGAAAAACTCCCGTCGGCCTGCTGGAATCGCCGGGCACGGTCGACGCAGTCGTCGATCACGTCGGCCGCCTCGCCCCATGGGCCATCGAGCTCTTCCCAGCGGGTGCCGGTGGCCGCCATGCGCTGCTTGACCGCCGTGATGAGGCCGTAGAGCCGATGGGCGCCGCTGCAGGCGCTGGAGAAGATGTCGGCCGCCGCCTCCATCGCGACCACCCGACCGATCGTCCAGGTCTGGCCGTCGCGAGACGTCCACTGGGCGTCGTGAGGCAGGTAGGTCGAGAGGGCCATCAGGGTCCAGGTCGCCTCCTGACCTGGGGCGATGTCGGCCTGGGCCTGCGCGAGAAGATCGGCAACCCTGAACTCGCGGCCGGCGACGATGAGTTTCGTGTCGAGCGGCACTCCCCCCTTGCCACACGGCGCGAGGCCGCACTGCGAGAGATAGCCGAGCCACTGGTCGGGATGGCCCTGGGCCATCGTGCTGCCCCCTTCGACGATCGCCCGTACTCCGGGTTGCGAGGGCCGCAGCACCCATCCGGTCATCTGGCCACCGGCCATCAGATAGTCGAGGGCCGACGATACCGCGCCGCCGTGCTCGAGCGGGAAGTCGCGGCCGAAGGCGAGGATGCCGTGAACCACCTGCCAGGCACCATGGACCGACGCATCGAGCCGGCGGCCGTCGCGGGCGTGGGCAAGGACGGCGTCGATCCGGCGGCAGAGGCTGGCCTGATCGACCTCACCCATCGCGGCAGGCTCGGCTTCGATCATGAGCGCCGGCACGGCGGTTCGGCCGCATCCCGAGGCGGTGACCGTCACGGCGATCAGGCAGCCGAGCGATTCCGGCCCCAAGCGGCTCGCCAGAGCGCGAACCAGCGTCAGCAAAAATGCGTAGAAATGGGCCATGGATTCATCTGCGACCGAACTGGATGACGCGTCTAGAATACTTTCAGAACGAGGTCGGTTCTCTCAGGAAATCCGGATATTCATTCAGACTGGCGTCTTCGCTCGCGGCCCGGGCTTGCTGGGAGCATGACGTGACCCAGTTATTCAGGTGCCAAACAAGCAAGGAGTGAGTTCAAGATGCCGCCGATTTTCTTCGACCCTGTCCTGATGATGGTGACTGCCCCGGCCGTGCTTTTGGCGATGTGGGCACAGTGGCGGGTGCATTCGTCGTTTACGGCGGCTTCTCGCGAACCGGCGCCTCTCACTGGGGCCGCCGCGGCCCGTCACATCCTCGACTCGGCAGGGGCGACCGACGTCAGCATCGAGCCGACACACGGCACTCTCTCCGACCATTACGACCCGCGGGCGAAGGTGCTCCGTCTGTCGGAAGCGGTCTACGGCGCCCGTTCGTTGGCGGCGGTGGGGATTGCTGCCCATGAGGCCGGGCATGCCCTCCAGGACGCGCAGCGATATCCGCTGATGAGTCTCCGCAATGCCGCGGTGGGCGTGGCCAACTTTGGCAGTGGCTTGGGCGTGATGATGTTCATCCTCGGTCTCGCAATGGCCCTCAAGCCGGTGGCCCTCCTTGGCCTTCTGCTCTTCGGGGGCACGGTGTTTTTTCAACTCGTCAACCTCCCGGTCGAGATCGACGCCAGCAACCGTGCCAAGGCGGCGCTGGTCGAACTCGGCATCGTACCGCCGGCCGAGATGCCGGCGGTCAACAAGGTCCTCAATGCCGCCGCCTGGACCTATGTCGCCGCCACGCTACAGAGCGTACTCACGCTCCTCTACTATGCGAGCTACCTGACCGGGAACCGTAGCGAGGATTCCTGATCACTCATTGATTGAGGCTATAGAGCAACACATTGAGAGCGATCTTCTCGGCGTCGTCGCGGTCATAGCCCGTGCACTCCATTGAGTTTTGCTTCTCCAGGGCGCACGAGATGTCATAGGGGGAGAAGATCACCGCCCAGCGGTCACCGATGCGGATGCCTTCCAGCTTCGGGGCGATGTGTCGCTTGCGGGTGGCCAGAGGACCGTCGCCACCGGCAGGCTCGCGGAGCGTCACCTCGCGAATGTCGTAGCCACCGTAGTCCTTGGCCGTGAACATCGGGTCGGCCGCAGGAATCTCTACGAGCGGCTGGTCTGGCAGGAGCAGGGCCATCTCTGCCCGGAAGGCGGCGGTGAATCCCCTGGCGGCGCAGACGCTGTCGGCCAAGAGCGTGCCACCTCGTTCGAAGAACTGTCGCAGCTTCTCTCGTTGGGCTGCAGTGAAGGAGAACCCCTGCCGACCGTGCATGAAGACGAGGTGGTAGGTGAACAGGCTCGGGTCGGCGGCATCGATCTGCCGAGGCCTGTCATCGATCCGCACGCCGAGTTCCCGAGCCGCCGCCCGCAGGATGTTGGGGAGCGCCGCCGGAGCCGCATCGCACAAGCCGCCATGCCGGAGTTTGCCGATGGCGAGTTGGCCCCGCTCGAACGTGTCGGCCGGCTGCTCGTCGGGCCGCTCGATCGCGAACAACTGGTCCTTGCTCTTGAGTTCCCGGTTGGTGGCATAGGCCAGCACGTTGGTGCCGATAGCCAGCGCCGCATCCACCTCACGCTTGATGGCAGGGGCCAGGTTCTGTCGTGACGGCCCGGCAATTTCCCAGAGGCACGAGAGACTCGGCATGGCGGTGGCCCCCGGTTTCAGATCGGTCGGGGGGGCGTAGATGAGGCAGGTTCGACAGCCGTAGTCGATGCCCAGGAGGGGCCGCTGCAACTCCGGTGGCACGAGCTCCTCTGCATGCCAGGCGGGATGCTCGGGTGGCAGAAGGTGAAGCCGGTATTCCGGCTCGGGAAAGATCTCCTCGATGAGTTGACGAAGGCGGGCGTCGAATTCGGCGCTCTCCGGGCAGCAACCCTCGGCAAAGATGAAGCCCCCTTCATCGATGTATTGACGAAGGCGGCGGCCGGCATCGGGGCCGAGTTCGAGGGCCTTCTTACCTGACAGCCAGAGTACCGGTGCCTGAAGGAGATCTTCGACCGTGGCGGCGGGCGCATCGACGACATGCCAGGAGAGGCCCGCAGGATATTCCTTCTGCCAGCGCTTTTCGACATGGCCGACGAGGTGCGCGATGTCGTGGCCATGGCGGTTCCAGTCACTGCCCGGTTCGTGGCGACTCTTGGCGACGATGACCGGCCGGCGGCCCTTGGCCAGAAAGAGCAGCGCAAAGCTCGTCGCCACAGTCGGGTCTTCGATCCGCCCCCCTTTGAACGAGCCGCTGAGGGGATCCTGAACGCCGAGGAACATCGCCGCCCCCTCACGGTACCAGTCGTGGTTACCAAGAAACCGGCGGGCGGTGAAACGCCCCACCCGTTCGAGTCCGTAGAGGTAGTAGTAGAGCCACGTCTCGCCGCCCGTGGCCGGGTTTTGCACCACGGAGAATCGTTTCCCGAGCCACTCGATTCCGCGCTCGAGCTCCTTTGGCGAGCCCCCGCCACCACAGCAGGAGACCGAGTCACCCAGTGGCTGGGCCCCGGGCCGGCCCAGATGCTCGGTGGTGATCCAGATGCTGGTGATGCCGGCGCAGGTCATGCTGCCGGAACCGCCGCTGTTGCCGAGTGTGTAGCCCCATGAGCCGTCGCCGTTGGCACAGGCCACCCAGTATTGCTGCGCTCGCGTCCAGACGACGTGCTTCACCTCGACGCCGGCGTTGGCCGCCTCGTGAAGGGCGAGGAGAGCGAACTGCGAGTTGGAGTTGTCGCCGGTGCCGCGGTCGGCACCATACGACCATGAGCCGGTGGCCCGGCCCTGTGCCACCTGGGACTCTTCCAGCCATTCGACGTTGCGGGCGATGATCGGGCGGTCGGCGATCGGCGAGAGCATCGCGAAGACCATCGTCTGCAGGGAGACGGAGTAGGTCTCCTCCGTCTTCTGTCGCCGCAGCCAGGCGAGGCTCTTGGCGAGTGTCGGGTTGTCCTTGTCGACACCGGCATTGGCCAACGCCAGCACGACCAGCGCCGTGGCGCCGACGCGGGTCTCGTTGGTCCTCATGGAGCATTCCCACGAGCCATCCGCCTTTTGTTCCCGGATCAGCCAGTCGCGGGCCTTCTCGATCGACCGCTGGATCGAATCGGGGGCCAGGGGCGCCTGGGCGGTCGCCGGCAGACCAGGGCCGACAGTCACGTCCACGACGACCGCCAGCGCCAGCACACGGCAGACCCACCGACTGCAACGATGCTGATTCCCTGCCACGCGACGCATGTCAACCCACGATTGGCCGTGCTGCGGATCACCACTTTCAATCTATCACGATTGCCGCCGAGGCCGCGGAAGTCGATACTACAGTTTCCCCCAGGCCACCCCGAGGACTGCCGCGTGTCGACCGCCTCACGCCCCAAGACGCTCGATGACATTCTGGTCGAATTTTCCCAGCATCGGAAGTTGATGCAGGAGGAATTGCAGAAGGTGATCGTCGGCCAAAACGACGTCATCGAGCAACTCTTCGCGGCGATCTTCACCCGCGGTCACTGCCTGTTGGAAGGTGTGCCCGGCCTGGCCAAGACGCTCATGGTGTCGACGCTGGCCCGCATCCTCGACGTCGGCTTCAAGCGGGTGCAGTTCACGCCCGATCTCATGCCTTCCGATATCACTGGCACCAACGTGCTGGAGGAAGACGAATCGGGCCGCCGCCACTTCCGGTTCGTGGAGGGACCGATCTTCACCAACATCCTGCTGGCCGATGAAATCAACCGCACGCCCCCCAAGACGCAGGCGGCCTTGTTGCAGGCGATGCAGGAGCGGGAGGTGTCGGTCGGTCAGGAGACCTATCAGCTGCCCGATCCCTTCTTCACGATCGCCACGCAAAACCCGATCGAGCAGGAGGGCACCTACCCCCTTCCCGAGGCGCAACTCGATCGCTTCATGTTCAATATCAAGGTGGGCTACCCGTCGGCCACCGAGGAGGAGCAGATCCTCATGGCGACGACGAAGTCGGAGAAGCCGGAGGTGCGAAAGGTGCTCTCCGGCCGGGCGATCGTCAACATCCAGAAACTGGTCGGTGGCGTGGCTGTGAGCGAGTATGTCGTGAAGTACGTTGCCAGCCTCGTGCGGTCGACGCGGCCGAAGGATCCCTCAGCGCCAGACTATGTGCGGCAGCTCGTCGACTGGGGGGCGGGGCCCCGGGCCGGGCAGTTTCTCATCCAGGGGGGTAAGGCGATGGCGGCGATGGATGGCCGCTTCAGCGTCTCGCTCGACGACGTGCGGCGGGTCACGGTGCCCGTCTTGCGGCACCGTATCGCCACGAACTTTCAGGCCCAGGCCGAGGGGCAGACGAGTGAATCGATCATCGAGCGGCTGATTCAGGATCTGCCGGAGCCCGAGATCCCCAAGCTCGTCAAGTGAGCCGCCCATGGCCCGCGCCGTCGAGGAATACCTGAAGCCGGAGGTCGTCAGGCAGATCTCCCGGCTCGACCTCCGCGCCCAGTTCATCGTGCGGGGCTTTCTTCAAGGGCTCCATTCAAGCCCCTATCAGGGCTTCTCGGTCGAGTTCAGCGAACATCGCAAATACACGCTCGGCGACGACCCGAAGGACATCGACTGGCGAATCTTCGCCAAGACCGACAAGCACTACGTCAAGCAGTTTCACGCCGAGACCAACATCACAGGCTATCTGGTGATCGACGTCAGCGGCTCGATGGCCTACACCTACCGGCAGGAGTTGACGAAGCTTGACTACTCGATCTCGCTCGCGGCGGCGCTCTGCTGGATGATGATCCACCAGCAGGATCCCTGCGGCCTGATGCTCTTCGACGACAAGGTCCGCCATAGCCTGCCGGCCCGGTCGCGGCGGTCGCAGATCGCGCAGGTGCTCTCGCTGCTCGCGAAGGCGAATCCCTCCGGTGCGACCGATATCGCAGGCAGCCTGACCCAGGTAGCGGGCATGCTCCGCCACCGCTCGCTGGTGATGGTCTTCAGTGACCTGCTTGCCGATCCGCAGCCGATCCGCGAGGCCCTGTTGCGGCTGCGGCACCGCGGCCACGACGTGATCCTCTTCCACGTGCTCGACGAGGCGGAGGCGAAGTTTCCCTTCGCCGGGATGGTGGAGTTCACGGAGCCGGAGTCGCGGGACAAACTCGTCATCGACGCCGACGCCGCGCGGAAAGGATATCTGGCCGAGGTGGAGGCCTTCCGCGATGAGTACAAGAAAACCTGCTTCCAGACCCGCATCGACTACGTGCCCATCGACACGAGCATGCAGTTCGACACGGCGCTGGTGAGTTACCTGCAGAGTCGTAAGAACCGGTTTTAGGATGGGATTGTCGTTTCTCGCACCGATGCTTCTGGGCGGGGCGGCGCTGGTGGCCCTGCCCGTGGTGCTGCACATGATGATGCGGCAGAAGCCGGTGAAGCGGGAGTTTCCGGCGCTGCGGTTTCTGAAGGCACGGATGATCGCCAACCGGCGACGGCTGCGGCTTAACCACCTGCTCCTGCTGTTGGCACGGATGGCGGCGTTGGCGGTCTTGGCCCTGGCGATGGCCCGTCCGGTGCTCCGCAACGCCGGCTGGCTGGCCGACGCCGAGGGGCCGGTGGCGGCCGTACTCGTGTTCGATACCGCGCCCCGCATGGAGCTTCGTGAGGCGAATCGTACCCGGTTGGAGCAGGCTGTGACGCTGGCGCGAAAGCTGTTCGACAAGCTGCCGGCCACCAGCAAAGTGGCCATCATCGACACCGGTGGTAGCCCGGTCGCGTTCGCGCCGACCATGGCGGCAGCCGCGGCGCGGGTCGATCGGCTCGCGGTGGCGACACCGTCCACGACCCTGGCCACCGCCGTCTCCGAAGGCCTGCGGCTCCTGGAGACGTCTGAACTGGCCCGCCGTGAGCTCTACGTGTTCACCGACTGTTCCCGCGGCGCACTGGCTTCGATGTCGCCGATGGCGGAGGGAGACGTGCCCGCCGACACGAGCATCCTGTGGATCGACGTCGGGGCGACGGCGGCTGCCAACTGCGCCATCGACGCCGTCGATCTCTCCGCCGATCGGTTGTCGGCGGGAACACCGCTGGTGGTCACTGCGGTCACCAGTCGGAGTGGTCCGGCGATCACCCGGGGCGTGGCGGTCGAGATGCTCGGCGCCGACGGCCGCTATACCCGCCGTGCCGAGAAGCCGGTGGCATGGAAGCCGGACGTGACCGGGGAGGTCAGTTTCGAGATTACGGGGCTCGCCCCGGGCACCCAGCAGGGGCGGGTGGTCATCGTTGGCAGCGACGACCTGCCTGCCGACGACGTCCGTGCGTTCACGGTCGATGTGGGAGCCCCGTCTCGGGTGCTCGTAGCGGCGTCCGCACCGGCCGACCGCACCGGAATGTTCGTGGTCCAGGCGATTGCGCCGGCTGTGCTCCAGAAGGCCGGACGTGGGCGGTTCGACGCCCACGTGGTCGATGCCGGGAACATCGATGCCACGGCGTGGGATGGCTATGACGCCATGGTGCTGGTTGATCCACCGCCCCTGGCAGACCACACCTGGGAACAACTTCGGGAGTGGGTGGCCACCGGTCGCGGCCTCGTGGTCTGGCTCGGGCCACGGGCGGGAACTGCGGAACGGTTCAACACCGAGGCCGGTCGGCAACTGCTTGGTGGTGGACTGGTGCGGGTCTGGCGGACGCCCGGCGATGCCAATTACCTTGCACCGACGGCGCTCGACCATCCGATGTTGGCCGCCTTCCGCCGGGTGGGCGATGCCGTGCCGTGGCAGGATTTTCCGGTTGAACGCCACTGGGAGTTTGTCCCCAACGAGCAGGAGCGGTCAGCCACGGCAATCGTGTCGTATCGCAACGGGCTGCCCGCCATCCTGGAGCACCGCGTCGGCGAGGGCACGGTGCTCGTCGTCACCACTCCCGTCTCGCAGGCCGCCGACGATCCCGATGCCTGGAACATGCTCGCCACCGGCTTCGAGCCCTGGCCATTCGTCATTCTGGCCAACGAGATGCTGCTTCATGCGATCGACAGCGCCGATGACAGAAACATCACCGCGGGTGAGACGGCCGTCGTTCACGTGGCCCGTGGCGATGTCAACAGCGTGTTCGTCCGCACGCCGGCCGGCGATGAGGTACCCGTGGCCGTCGATCCGCGGCGGGGCACCGTCACGGTGACCGACACCCGCGTGACGGGCAACTACATCCTCCGCTCTGGAGGTCAGGTGGGGGGCTTCGCCAAGGGATTCAGCGCCACGCTGAATCCTGCCGCGACCGACTTCACCCGTTTGGCCCCGGAGCCACTCGCGGCTGTTCTCGGCCCCGGCCACCGCCTCGCCCGCACCGAAGCCGATCTGGTGCGGGATGTGGCGTTGGGGCGGGTCGGCGCGGAACTCTTCGGCTGGCTGATTCTCGTGGCAGCCTGTGCGATGGCGATCGATTGGATGCTTGCCAACCGGTTCTACGCCCCACTGGATGATCAGTCCGTAGCGCCGGCGGGCAGCGTTGCGGGTGGGATGGATGCCGCGACGCTTCCACCGGACGAGGCCGTGCTGAAAGAGGTGCCGGCATGAACGACACGGGATTCGGGAGTGTCGCCGGCTGCCTGCTGGCGATTGCCACCGTGGAAGACGTGACGGTGCAGTTCGACCCGGTCGGATCATGGACGTTGGTCGGAGCGGTGGCCGCCGTCTTGGCGACGGTGCTGTTTCTCGTGGGCCCCGACCGGACGCGGGTATCGCGGGGGCGGGTGACGATGCTCGTGCTCCTGCGGCTGGGCGCCTTCGTCACGCTGGTAGCCTGCATGCTGCGGCCCACGTTTGTCGCCACGAGCAAAGCCCAGCGGGAGGCCACGCTCCTCATTCTTGCCGATGCATCGCAGAGCATGTCGGTAGCCGACGGGCCGAATGGTCGCACCCGGTGGGAAGAGCTGACGGCGGCGGTCGCTGCCGTTCGAACCGATCTCACGGAGTTGGAGGCTGAGCAGGGGGTCGGTGTGGAAGCGTGGCGGTTCAATCGTGAGGCACGGCCGGTCGCGGCCGTGGGGGGCGATCCGCTCAGCCTGGGCGAGTGGTCGGAGGAACCGGCCGCTGAGGAGACGGCCATCGGGGCTGCGCTCGACGATGCAGTGCGGTCGATGGCTGGCCGAACGCTCGCCGGTGTGATCGTGCTCAGCGACGGCGGCCAGCATGCCTATCCCCCGCGAGATCTGCCGCCGCAGACAGCGGCCCGCAAGCTCGGCGATGCCGGAGTACCGTTGTGGAGCATCACGCTCGGTCAGCATCGCGGCGGAGAGCAGGGCCGCGATGCGTCGATTGTCAACCTGTCGGTGGCCGAGACCGTGTATCTCAAGAATGCGCTGGAGGTGGCCGGCCGCGTGCGGCTCGATGGCCTTGCCGATCGCGAGGCTGTGGTGAAGCTCTTGGCGGAGGACGACGCGGGCCGCATGGAGGAAGTGTCGCGGACGACCGTTCGCGGCACCGCGGAATCGACCGAGCTTCCGGTGCGGCTGGCCTGGACGCCGTCGGGCCTCGGCGAGCGAAAGCTTGCGGTCGTCGTGGAGCCGCAGGAAGGCGAGGTGGTGACGAGCAACAACGAGCTTTCCACGTTCGTCGAGGTGGTCGATGGGGGGCTGAGGGTGTTGTATCTCGAGGGAGCGCTGCGGGTTGAGCAGCGGTTTTTGCGTCGCGTGCTCTCGGCCAGCCCCGACATGCAGGTGGAATTTCAATGGATCGACTCGACCAAGGCGGGGCGAAACGTCTGGCCCGTCGATCTGTCCCGCGACCTGCAGGGGGATTTCAACGTGATCATGATTGGCGACCTCGATGCCGCCGCGATTCGCATGACGGACATCGAGACGATCGCTCGGCGGGTTCAGGAGGGCGCGGGCCTCGGCCTACTGGGGGGCTTCCATGCCTTCGAGGCTGGGGGCTGGGGAAACACTCCCCTGAGGCCGGCGCTTCCCTTCGAGCCGGACAGGCTGGCACGGCAGCCCCTCGACGAGCCCGTGCGGGAAAGCCTGCACATCAAGGGACCGTTGCGAATGGTGCCCGACAAGCGGTTTGGAGGCGTGTCGATCCTGCGGCTGGCAGATTCCGACGCGGAGTCGCGGGCTGCGTGGGATCGTCTGCCACCGCTCGCCGGGGCCAATGATCTCGGGCAGCTCGTACCCTCGGCCAAGCCGCTGGGGACCACGGCCGACGGCCGACCGCTCCTCGTGGGACGGGAATATGGCGCGGGACGGGTGCTTGCCTTTGCCGCCGACTCCACCTGGCAGTGGGCGATGCAGGGCGCGATCGATCAGCACCGCCGGTTTTGGAGACAGTTTGTACTCTGGCTCGCCCGCCAGGATGACGCTGAGGAAGACTCGCTGTGGCTGCGGCTTGCCCAGCGGCGACTCTCGCCGGGCAGCATGCTCGAGTTTGATGCCGGTCTGACCAAGCCCGATGGATCCGCTGTGACCGACGCCGCGGTGGCGGCCGAGGTGATTTCGCCGAACGGCGCAGTTCGGCCGATCCGCATTGGCCGACGCGGCGACACGTTCGGCGGGACCGTCGCCGACTTTGCCGAGCCGGGAGACTGGCGCATGGTTGTCAGGGCGACCAGGCCAGATGGCCGCATCGCGGAGCGGTCCGCCCGCTTCACGATTTTTCGGCAGGATTTGGAACTGGCCAATCCCCGGGCCAATCCGTTGCTCATGCGGCAACTCGCCGAGGCCACTCCCGGTGGCGTTCGTACGCCGGAGGAGATCGGAGACATCCTCGAAGAGATCCGCAGCCGGCCGGCCACGTTCGAAACACTCGAGCAGTGGTCCTATACGCCCTGGGACAAATGGCCTCTGTTTCTGCTGCTGGCCGCGTTTCTGTGCGGTGAATGGTTTTTGCGCAAACGCTTCGGCCTCGTATAAGTCGTAAATCGCTCTAGGAGCCGTGCTGTGGGGCCACCTACGATGGTGGTGTGGTGACCGACAAGGAGGTCGGACGTGGCGAAGCGGCGACCCATTCGTGACAAACTGCTGCTGGGCGGCCTCTTGGTCGGCTTCATGGTGGCGATCCTGTCGGCCAGCAGCTTTCTCGGCGTTTCCTCCTACCGCCGCCTCGTCCGTTCGCTGAGTTACCGTGCCTCCGAGCTCCCGCGGGCCAGCGACCTCAACGAGAGCGTGGGGCTCCTGCGGCTCGCCCAGGCGCGGTGGGTGGCCGGCTCCGCCGAGCCGGGAGAGTCGTTCACCGAGCAACTGGCCTGGACCAGGCAGGCACTCAACCGCTATCGCGAGCAGCTTGTCGAGACAAAGTTCGACAATCATCCCATCGGTGATCGCAGCCTCGAGAAGGAAACGGCCGAGGAGATCGACAGCTGCCTTCGCACAATCGAGCGGATCGTGGCCGCTCCGGGAGGAGTTGCCGATCATGAGGGCGACGCCGACCCGGTATCGGCCGCTGCGCTGCAGGAGCGGCTGACGGCCGCCGAACCCCACCTCGAGCGGTTGGCCGCCTTGGCGGTGGAGCTACCAACCTTCCTCCAGGCGCAGTTGCACGACCTCTCGCACGAGGTGCGGGACGGCTATCGCACCCTGATCATCACGACCATCGTCTCGTCGCTGTCGGCGGCCCTGATGCTGGCCGCGTTGGGCGTGCTCACCTATCGCTGGGTGTTTCGTCCCCTGCGCCACCTGGGCCATGCCTCCCGCCGTGTGGCGGCGGGAGACTTCGCCTTTCGGATCCACCTCGACACCCGCGACGAGATGGCCGAACTTGCCGATGCCCTCAATGACATGACGAAGCGCTTTCGCGAGATCCGCGATGACCTCGACAAGCAGGTGCAACTGCGGACCCGCGAGGTGATCCGCAGCGAGCAATTGGCGAGCGTCGGGTTCCTCGCCGCCGGAGTGGCCCACGAGATCAACAACCCGCTCGCCTCGATCGCGATGTGCGCCGAGTCGCTCGAGGGCCGACTGGAATCGCTGTCACCCCCGGCGGATGAAGCCACCGTGATCACCCGCTACCTCGAACTGATTCAAAACGAGGCCTTTCGCTGCAAGGGGATCACTGAAAAACTACTCGACTTTTCACGGCTTGGCGAAGTCCGGCGGCAGGCGACCGCGGTGGCGGCTCTGGTCGCCGACGTGGGTGAGATGCTGCGGCATGTCGGACGATTTGCCGGCAAGATGATCGACATCGTCGAGGGGACTGACGTGCTCGTGATGGTCAATCCGCAGGAGATCAAGCAGGTCGTCTTGAACCTGCTGGTCAACGCTCTCGACTCGATTGAAGACACCGGCCGGGTGCGGGTGACGGTCAAGCAGAGTGGTGGCGAGGGTGTGCTGACCATCTCCGACAATGGCTGTGGCATGAGCGACGAGGTGCTGGAACACCTGTTCGAGCCATTTTTCACCCGCCGCAAGGCTGGGCAAGGGACCGGATTGGGGCTGTCGATCGTGCATCGGATCGTGGCCGATCATGGCGGCCGCATCGAGGCTTTCAGTGCTGGGGAGGGGCAGGGCTCGACGTTTCGCGTCATGCTGCCGCTGGCAGAAGTCGCGGCCGCACCCCTCGCCGGCCGGGATACGGGAGGCCGCCCGTCCGACACACGAGACGCGATTCAGGAGGTGGATCATCACAGCGAAGCAGCCTAGGACGATGCGGATCCTGTTTGCCGACGACGAGACGTCGATCCAGGAACTGATGCGGATCGAGCTGCCGCGGCTTGGCTACGAGGCGACCGTCTGCCCCGACGGCCGCACGGCGGTCGCCGCCCTCGAGCGAACCGCCTACGACTGTGTGATCGTCGATCTCGACATGCCAGGGGTTGGCGGCCTCGAGGTGATCGCCCGCGTGCGGGAGACTGCACCAGACACCGAGACGGTCATCATCACCGGCAAATCCTCGCTCGAAAGCGCCGTCACGGCGGTGCGGCAGGGCGTTTTCGATTATCTCACCAAGCCTTGCAAGCTTGCCGAGATTCAAGCGGTGCTCGAGCGGGTGCGGAAAAAGCGGGAGCTCACTGCGCGGCTCCGCGCGCTCGAGAGCCGAGTGCGTCGTGCCGAGGGGTCTGGGCGAATGGTGGGCGGTTCGGCAGGGCTGGAACGGGTTCGCCGACTGGTGGAGCGGGTGGGCGTGAGCGAGTCGAATGTGCTCATCAGGGGTGAGACAGGGACCGGAAAGGAACTGGTTGCCCGCGCCATCCATGAGGCCAGCCCAAGGGCCGCTCGGCCACTCGTGGCGGTGAACTGCGGGTCGCTACCGGAGCATCTCGTGGAAAGTGAACTCTTCGGCCACCGCAAGGGAGCCTTCACCGGCGCCGACGAACACCGGGCCGGCCTCTTTGAGGTGGCCGACGGAGGCACGCTGTTCCTTGACGAGATTGGCGAACTCCCCAAGGCTCTTCAGCCCCGCCTGCTTCGGGCGCTGGAAAGCGGCGAGATCCGCCGGGTAGGTGACAACCAATCGCACATCGTCGACGTCCGGGTCGTCTGCGCAACGCACCGCTCCCTCGAAGAGATGGCCGCTGCCGGCGAGTTTCGTGACGACCTGCTGTTTCGGATCAACACCTTCGAAGTCATGATCCCGCCACTTCGCGAACGGCGGGAGGACATCCCTGAGCTGGTGCAGCATTTCGTACGGCACGCGCGACCACAGACGCCTCCTGCCATTGCGGTTGCCAGTGATCAGGTGTTGACCATCCTCACCGCCCACCACTGGCCCGGAAACATTCGAGAACTTGCGAACGTCATCGAACACGCTCTCGTTCTCTGTGATGACCTGCCACTCCAGATCGAACATTTGCCGGCACGGCTCGGCGCGGTGTCGAGTCCGATGATCGCGGCGGCGTCAGCCCAGTCGCCCCACTCGGAGGCCGAAGCCGTACCGACGGTGGGAGGGGCCCAGTCGATCCCGCGGCCGGAAAGCCTCCGCGAACTGGAGATGCGGGCGATCCTTGAGGGTCTTGATCGCAACAATGGCAACAAGGCTCGCACTGCCGAGGAACTCGGCATCAGCCTGAAGACGCTCTACAACAAGCTCCACCAACTGCAGGAGTCGAAGTAGAGTCGCGCTGTTCTCCAGCCCGACACCTATCTCGCTGTCGATGACAGGGTCGCGGCGTTCGCCGTGATTACGTCTTGCGAATGACGCCGGCGAGGACGCCGAGCACCTTCGCAGACTTCACGTAAATCGGTCGCATTGAACTGTTGGCAGGCTGCAGCCGAATCCGATCCCGTTCCGGGAACCATTGCTTCAGCGTGGCCTCGCCGTCTTCCGTCTGGGCCACCACGATGTCACCCGAATGAGCCGAATGCTTCTTTTGGATCACGACCCAATCGCCATCGGCGATCTGGGCGTCGATCATCGAGTCACCCATCACCTTCAGTACAAAGTGGTTGTCACGATTGAACAGGCTTTCAAAATCGACCCGATCAGTCATTTCTTCGGCGGGCCGCAACGTACCCGCCGCCACCCAGCCCGCCATCGGCAGACCACGGAGATGGGCTGGCTCATTGACCAGTTCGATGGCCCGTGACATGTTCTTGCCACGGGTAATCATGTTTTTCCGCTCCAGCGCCTTGAGGTGGCAAACCACGCCATTAGGCGACTTGATTTTGAATGCCTGACCGATCTCACGCACCGTCGGCCCATAGCCGCGGGAATGAATCTTTTCGCGGATGAAGGCGTAAATTTCCATCTGCCGCTCGGTCGGCAATCCTTCAGCGTCCTCCTCCTCGCCAGCGGGCAGGCCGAACAGACCGTTTTTACCCGGCATGATCGCTCGCGACTTGCGAGAGGCGGGCCGCCGCCCCTTCGCCTTGGGGCCACGGGCAGTCGAGCGATTCGGGGCAGGCTTCCGTTTCGGAGCGGTCTTGGTCATGGTCGACGGCTTTCCTGGGCTCGGGAGGGGTGCGGGCAGCCGACTCATTCGGCTGGACGAAGGTATCGTACTATACGGCAGTTCATTTTCAAGGGGTTTTGTTGGGATTTTCTTCCGAGAGGATACATTGACATAGGAAGCGTCATAACCCCGGAGCGGATGTGAGCCATGGGAAAGCTGATTTGTGCAGCGGTTGTGCTGGTTGGCTGGGGTGTGTGGAGCGGAGGGGCCGCCGCCGCGGAGGGCGAAAAAAAGCCAGCCCGAGCGATCGCCCAGATTTCGATCTCCGGATCGATCCCCGAGGGCGTTGGGCAGGGCGGGGTGTTGGCTGATGTGTCGCCCCGTCTCCATCGGATTGTGGAGCGGATCGATCAAGCCGCCGGCGACTCGCGGGTCAAAGGCTTGCTCCTCACGATCGCGAGTCCCGATATCGGCCGCGGACGTATGGAGGAGGTTGTGGCAGCAGTCGCCCGGGTACGGAAGGCCGGCAAGCCGGTGGCCGCCCACTTCGTGAGCGGAGGGCCGGTTCCCTACTCCCTTGCCGCTGCCTGCGACACGATCTCCATGCCCCCTGCGGCCACGCTCGAGATTACCGGGGTGCGAATGGAGGTGACATTCTTCAAGGCCATGCTTGATACGCTCGGGGTCGACGCCGAGATCCTGCAGGTGGGCGATTTCAAGGGGGCTGGTGAGCCTCTCACCCGCACCAGCATGAGTCCGCAACTCCGTGAGCAATACGAACAGTTTGTCGGGGATCTCTATGAACAGTTG
The DNA here is from genome assembly GCA_964578555.1 of uncultured Candidatus Kuenenia sp. Lineage (GTDB taxonomy): Bacteria > Planctomycetota > Planctomycetia > Pirellulales > UBA1268 > CACORA01. Next base: position 12,372 of record CAZODJ010000007.1, on the reverse strand, counting down.
GTGGAACGGGTGGCATCAGCCAGAGGGCTCACGGCCGAGCGGGCCCGTGAGCTGGTCGACATTGGAGTGTTCACGCCCGAGGCCGCCATGGAGGCGGAGCTCATCGACGCCGTCGCCTACGAAGACGAGGTGATCAGCGGCCTCGCTTCACGGCTCGATATCGACGAGCCCACGGTCGCTCGCAACTATGCCGCCAAGGAGGTCGACAACGACTTCTCCGGCATCGGGGGCATGGTGAAGCTCCTCGAGATGTTTTCCGGTGGCGGTAAGAAAGCGGCCAAGGGCCGTGATAAGCGGGTGGCGATCGTGCACCTCGCCGGAGAGATCCGGGAAGGGAAGGGATCCGAAGGCCTGCTGGGCGGCGGTGGCGGCGGCACCGATGCGGTGATCAAGGCGATCCGTGAGGCGGCCAACGATGCGACCGTCGCGGCGATCGTGCTGCGGATCGATTCGCCCGGCGGCTCTGCGCTTGCCAGTGACTTGATTTGGCGAGAAGCCGAGCGAATCCACAAACCCGTGGTTGCCAGTCTTTCCGACACCGCCGCCAGCGGCGGCTACTACGTGGCGGTCGCGGCTGACCGGATTGTCGCTGCACCAGGCACGCTGACCGGCTCGATCGGCGTGGTGGGGGGCAAGATCGCCGTCGGCGAGGCGCTCGACAAGGTGGGAGTACACACCGATGTGGTGAGCAAGGGACGCAATGCAGGCTGGCTCTCGATGCAGACGCCGTTCACGGACGATGAGCGGGAAGCCTTCCTCGCCACGATGAAAGACGTCTATCGCCTCTTCACGTCGAAGGTGGCCGATGGCCGACGCCTCGATAGTGAGAAACTGGCCACGCTTGCCGAGGGCCGTGTGTTTACCGGTCGCATGGCCAAGGAACTCGGACTCGTCGACCGGCTGGGGACGCTTGATGATGCCGTCGATGAGGCACGGCAACTTGCCGGCCTTGCGGCGGACGAAAAACTGGAACGGATTCTCCTCCCCGAGCCCCGCGGCCTCTTTGAGGACCTGTTTGGCCAGGCGGAGGTGACGGCGGCTCCGGTTGCCAAGGCGGCGGTGCTCACCTTCCTTGCCGGCCTGCCCGGAGTGGACGCCTTTGTGGAGCACCTCGACGCCCTCTCGCTCGTCACCTCCGGCCGGCCGCTGATGATGATGCCGGCTCGGATTCACGTGCGGTGAGCGGGCACTCCATGGCCTGGATCCAACGCGAGATTGAATTGCGACCCCGGCGCCGTGGGTTTCACCTCGTCACGACGGAAGTCCTCGAGGCGCTGCCTGAGATCGCTGGCCTCCGAGTCGGCCTGATGCATATCTTCATCCGCCACACGTCCGCGAGCCTGTCAATCAACGAGAATGCCGATCCTGACGTGCCGGTCGATCTGGAGATGGCGTTTCACAGGATTGCCCCCGAAACGCTTCCTTACGTGCATACCTGCGAGGGGCCCGATGACATGCCGGCGCATGTGAAGGCTTCGTTGCTTGGAAGCTCGGTGAGCCTGCCGATCCGCGACGGCCGCCCTTGCTTGGGCACATGGCAGGGTATTTATCTGTGCGAGCACCGCCTCTCCGGTGGCCCGCGCCGCATCGTGATCACGATTCACGGCGAGATGTAAACCGCTGTAGGCCCCAGGCGTTGCGCCCTGGGCTTTGCGGGTGGGGGGCACGAGCGTTTCACCAGCAAGCCGCCGGCGCGAGCCGGCGGGCTGACACCAGCGATCGCCACGGCAGCCCCAGGGCTTGCGCCCCGGGCTTTCTGGTGAAGGCCATGGATGGGCTTGCTTTCGCGCCGCGTCATCCCTGTCGGGCCTGTCGCAGCTTACGGTCGGCTCACCAGAGGTAAGCCTCCGCCGCCGCGAAGGCGGCGGCCGCGGACGCCCGGAGGTGCGACCGCATGTATCGTGCGAGCAGGCTCGCACGATACCAAGCCTGCAGGGGCCATGGATGGGCTTGCTTTCGCGCCGCGTCATCCCTGTCGGGCCTGTCGCAGC
>CAZODJ010000007.1:0-10281 GCA_964578555.1 uncultured Candidatus Kuenenia sp. | reverse complement strand
CATGTATCGTGCGAGCAGGCTCGCACGATACCAAGCCTGCAGGGGCCATGGATGGCCCTGCAGGCGTATAGATAGCGTCACCACGCGAAGTGCGCGAAGGCCTTGTTGGCGTCGGCCATGCGGTGGACGTTTTCTCGCTTCGTCACCGCCGCACCCTCGCGCTTGTAGGCGGCGATGATCTCCTCCGCCAGCTTCTCATGAGTAGCCCGCCCCTTTTTGTCGCGCACGGCCTGGAGCATCCAGCGGATCGCGAGCGACTGCTGACGGTTGCGGTTGACCTGCATCGGTACCTGATAGGCGGCACCACCCACTCGCTTCGACCGTACCTCGACGGCCGGCTTCACGTTCTCAACCGCTCGGGTGAAGACATCGATTGGCTCAGCGTCATTGATTTTCTGGGCCACGATGTCGAGCGCCCGGTAAAAGACGCCTTGGGCCACGCTCTTCTTGCCGTCGACCATCAGGCAATTGACAAACTTGCTGGCAAGCAGCGATCCAAACTTGGGATCGGGACGGAGTTGTTCGCGACTGGCGGTGATGCTTCCCATGATGCGAGAACCTTCTGCTTACCCCTTCTTGGCGCCGTAGAGACTGCGAGACTGCTTGCGGCCCTGAACACCCAGTGTGTCAAGGGCACCGCGAATGATGTGGTAGCGAACGCCTGGCAGGTCGCGGACTCGGCCGCCGCGGATGAGCACGATCGAGTGCTCCTGGAGATTGTGCCCTTCGCCAGGAATGTAGACCGTGACTTCCTTTTGGTTGGAGAGTCGCACGCGGGCGATCTTTCGCAGGGCGGAGTTCGGCTTCTTGGGCGTCATCGTCCGCACCTGAAGACACACGCCCCGCTTCTGTGGGCAGCTGTCGAGCACGGGCGACTTGGAGAACTTCCGCTTCGGCCGGCGGCGGCTGCGGACAAGTTGGCTGATCGTGGGCATAAGGCGTCGAAGTCTGGTAAGGATTCATTTCCACTGCGTTCAGCGGAGCCCCAAATGCTAGCCGAAAATCGGGGGCAACGAAAGCGGCCCTCAAGAAACTGCCGGCACGAGGCCGCCGCGATGAAAAATCTCACCGCGTCCGCCAGCCAACGGATCGCCATGCCACTGCTGCCAGGGACGGCTGAATGCGTCACCCAGTGATCCGATTGCCCGAAAGCCGGCCCGCCGCAGCCCGGCCGCCAGAAGCGGCAGAAACGTCGGCCGCCAGAGGGCTCCACGGCGGAAGAGGGGTGGAACAGGGGGTACCGTGGAGGCTGCAATCAGAGAGCCTCGCCGCATGCCGAGCCCGGCCTGCGGCCCGACCTCCCCGATCACGAGCACCGTGCCGGCCCGCAGTTCGAGGGCGGCCGCCGGGCCGCATCCGCCACCAACGGCGAGGATACCCCGCCGCATCCGCGCCCCGGCGAAGCTTCCCACATGCCCCTCGACCAAGACCATGCCCCCGCGAAGGCCGTGCTGGCTGCCGGGCAGGGCGGCCGCGGTGTTGTCACCGGCGCTGCCGGCCACGAGCACTGTGCCGCCGCCCAGTTCAGCGGCGAGCCAGTCGCCGGCATCGCCGCCAATGCTAAGCCGTCCTCCGGTCATTCCCTCTCCGGCATGGCGACCGGCCGAGTGAGCGACCACCATCTCGCCCCACTGCATGCCGGCGGCCAGCCAGTGCACCCGCGAGAAGTCGCCGCGGCACTCGATGCGACCGTCGTCGGTTGTTCCCCGCACGGTACACACATCACCGAGCGGGCAGGGCCGCTCGTCAGCCAGAATGTGCCGGCGAGCAATCTCGGCCTCCGACAGCCCGGCCAGTCGGTCAGGCGTGATGCCGGAGAAGTCGATTGCCAGCGGCCCGTCGCCGGATGCAGCCGGATGGCCGGCAGATCGATCGAGGATGAGAGGCATCTGCCACACCAAGAAAGAATACGAAAACGACCGGGGCCGCGGGCGCAATGCACCCGCGACCCCGAGAATAGCACGAAGTATCTGCGTACGAATCGGGCAGACTGTCTGCACACGTCTGCCGCCGCACGATGCGGCGATCGGCGACCCCAAAAAACCTTGGCTTTTTTGGGGTCGCCAACGTGGACAAAGGCCATGGAGGGCTTTGTCCACGCGAAGCTAGCCCCCGATCTGCACCGGCACCTTTCGCGCCGTGGCGGTGGGAGACTTCGTCAGTTCCACCGTGAGCACGCCCTTGTCGTAGCGAGCCGTGACCTGTGACGGATCGACCGCCTCAGGGAGCGGGATCGCCCGCGTGAAGGAACCGTGATGGCTCTCGCGATGGGCCCAGCCGTTGCCCCCTTTGGCCGACTCGGTCTTCTTCTCGCCGGCGATCACCAGCCGATCTTCCGACACGCTCACGTCGACATCTTCCGGACCCATGCCGGGAAGTTCAGCCCGGACGTGGATCTTCGACTCGTCTTCCGTCATGTCGATCGCCGGCATCCATTGCCCTGGCTCCACCTGCTCGAACCACGTCGGCATCATCAGCGGTCGGCTGAAGAAGCCTTCGAAGAGGCGGTTCATCTCGTTGCGAAAGTCGGCGAGGGTCGCCATGTTGCCGGCATCGATGCCGCTCGTGCGCTTCGTGCGAAAAGGAATCAGATTCATCGATCTCTCCTTCTCTGGGATGGTGAGGAACTCGAAACTGGACACCAAGTGCATGTTCAACATGCGGAGCCTGAGGCAGTGGCCACGCGAACCGCGACCTTCCGCGGACGCACTGCGGCCAGCCGCGGCACGTCGATCGACAGCACGCCACGCCGATACTCGGCCGTGATTTCCGCGCCATCGAAGCCGTCGCCGAGCCGAAACGATCGGCGGTAGTCGCCGATGCCGTATTCCTGCCGCAGCACCCGGCCCGGCAGGTCGCGGGCCGGCACCTTCGCATGCACCGCGAGCACGCCGTCTTCAAACGCCACGTCGATCGAGTCGGCGCTGGCGCCCGGGATATCGGCGCGGATCGTGAGGCCGCTGCCGGTGTCGTAGACATCGACATGCGGTTGGTAGGTGAGCGCGGGTTCGCCGGTAGTCTGCCGGCGGGCAACCTCAGCCTCAGGGGCGGTCGTGGTCAGGGAAGAACTCATGAGTGAATCTCCTTGTGAAGGGAATGAAATGTCAGTGAAGCAGGCAAGACACGCGGGCACGGCCACCGGCCGTTATGAGGCCGTGCGCACCGTGACCTTGTGGGGCTGGCTCTCCGGCGCCTTCGGGCAGGTGACCGTGAGCACACCGTCGACAAGTTGGGCCTCGACCAGCGATGCATCGACGGCCACTGGCAGGCTCAGCCGTCGTTCGAAGGCGCCCGTTCCCCGCTCGCGACGCAGCCACGTGACTTTCGTGGCGTCCCCTTCAGCCGCCTCGCCATTGCCCGCCTGGCCAGCCTGCTCAGGCCGCCTCGCCTCTGCGGCCTCGGGCCGCCTCCCCTTGAGGATGATTTCATCAGCCGTGACGTTGATGTCGATGTCACCCACGTCGAGGCCGGGAAGTTCCGCCTCGACCACGATGGCGTCATCGCGATCCCGCATGTTCACGGCAGGAAAGACGCCGGTCCGCTGCTCGGTGCCCCAGCCGTGGAGCGGCGGTGCGGCCGTGAGTGACGTCCAGAGCCGATCCATCTCGTCGCGCAGTTCTTCCAGCGGGAGCGCGAAGCCCGCACGAAACGTTTGCATGTCAACTCTCCTCGGTGGTGGTGGATCGACACCGTCCCTGGAGGCGTGCAGTCGCGATGCAGGCACCGCGGCCAATCCTTCGCAGCGACGGCGTCGAAAGGCAACCCGCGGCTTCTCGCCGCGACGTCGACGAACCATGGAATGCAACGAGCGTGCCAGACCGACAGTGGACAGGTGTTTCTTACACCGATGCCGCGTGAATCGCGGCGAAAATGGTTTGGATGGTCTTCGCCTGGGAAACTTTTGCGGTCGCAGCGGTCGGGGCGGCTGTCAGCGTGGCAGGCGGTCGGAAAATGGTTGCCACAGTGACCGCCGGGTGTGGGCAGCACCCTGCGGGCCGGTATACTGCGGCCCTTCCCGCCGCCGCGTTCGTGTACGGAGCAGCCATGCGTTTCACACTCCTGGATCGAGTCATCGCCGTCGAGCCCGGCAAGAGCATCACGGCTATCAAGACACTCTCGCTCTCTGAGGAGTATCTCGCCGACCACTTCCCTTGCTTTCCGGTGATGCCGGGCGTGCTCATGCTCGAGGCGATGACTCAGGCCGCCGCCTGGACCATTCGCCTGGGCGAGGATTTCGCCCACAGCATCGTCGTGCTGCGCCAGGCGAAGAACGTGAAATACGGCGACTTCGTGGAGCCGGGCCGTGTGCTCACCGTCACCGCGGAAGTGATTTCCCAGGACGAAACCACGACCAAAGTGAAGGCCAGCGGCACGGTGGGCGATCGGACGAGCCTCACGGCGCGGCTCGTTCTCGAACGGTACAACATGGCCGATCGGCGGCCGTATGGTGACGCGATCGATGCCCGAGTACGGTCGGAAATGCGGAAACTGTGGGCATTGCTCCACCCCGCTTCCCGCGGCGGATCCGCCCCACGGCGGGTCGTCTACGGTGGCCCCAATGCGGCTGCGCCGGCCGCCGCCCCGCTCCCGAGCGTGCCCTCGCTCGTGCGATGAAGCCCGTAGAAAACCGCAGTTGCCCGGCTGTTTTTCCTGATTGTATGACTGGCGCCCGCCGGCGGCCGTCGGCTTCGGGTTCCCAATCTGGCGGGCCGACAGTACAACCGGCGTCTAGCGTTTGGTTATTTCCCCTGTTTTCCCAAGGTACCAGTCGATGCCGTCGCGTGATGAAATCTTTGAGAAGGTGAAGGCTGCTCTCGTCGATGCCCTCGGTGTGGACGAGGACGAAGTGTCGCCCACGGCGACGATGGTTGGCGATCTCGGCGCCGAGTCGATCGACTTTCTCGACATCGTGTTTCGCCTCGAGAAGGCCTTCGGCATCAAGATCCCGCGTGGTGAACTGTTCCCCGAGGACGTTCTCTCGAGCACCGAATATGTCGCCGACGGCAAGCTGAATGCCGCGGGCTTGGCGGCGTTGAAAGCCCGGATGCCGTTCGCCGACCTGTCGAAATTCGAGGCCAATCCGAGCGTGCAGAACTTTGCCAACACGCTTACCGTCGAAGACATGGTGCGATACGTGCAGAGCAAGGTGGGCGGCTGATCGGCCGGCCGGATATCCGCCATGCGTTGGTTCTGGATCGATCGTTTTGAAGAGTTCGTGCGGGGCAAGTACGCCACGGCAGTGAAGAACGTGTCGCTGGCGGAGGAGCACATGCACGACCACTTTCCCGGCGTGGCCCTGATGCCAAACTCCTTGATCGTCGAGGGGATGGCGCAGGCGGCCGGGCTGCTGGTCGCCGAGGCGATCGACTACAACCGGCGGGTGGTTCTGGCGAAGGTGTCGGGGGCCGAGTTCCACTTCGACGCAGTCCCGGGCGACACACTCAAGTTCCACGCCGAGATCCTCGACCTCAAGCCGGCGGGATCGCTGACCCGAGTGAAGACGACCGTCGGCGACGAGGTGCAGGGCGCGGCGGAGATTTTTTTCGCCCATCTCGAACCGGGCGAGGGCGTGCCGAAATTGTTCGAGCCGGAGGAATTGCTGCGATGGCTCGACCAGATGCATATTTATGACGTCGGTCGCGACGAGGCCGGGCAGCCGCTGACGCGGCCCGACTGGTGACCGCGGCGGCCTCGTAAAACTCTTGTGGAAGGAAACAACGCGATGGGTGCCGGCAGGCGGAGGGTCGTGATTACCGGCATGGGGTGCGTCACGCCGTTGGGTGTGACGGTGGAGCAGTTGTGGCAAAACCTCAAGGCGGCGAAGTCGGCCGTCGGCCTCACCACCGTCTTCGACGCCTCCAAGTTTCCCACCAAGATCTCGGCCGAGGTCCGCGACTGGAGCGTCGCCGACGAGGGAGAGGATCCGAAGCGATGGGAGTTTTGCGGTCGCCACACGCGATTTGCCGCCGGGGCCGCGCTGCAGGCGATGCGCGATGCGGGGCTTGAGAAGGGGCTTCCGGCCGACCCAACGCGGCTGGGTGTTTACCTCGGTAGCGGCGAAGGCCAGCAGGATTTCGACTCCTTCACCAACATGATGATGGCGGCGATCACGGGTGACACACTCGACGTGGCGAAGTTCACGAAGCTCGGCCTCGAGACGCTGCACCCGCTCACCGAGGTCGAGCAGGAGCCGAATATGCCGGCCGCCCATCTGGCCGGAATGTTCGATGCCCAGGGGCCAAACCTCAACTGCCTGACTGCCTGTGCCGCCTCCAGCCAGGCGATTGGCGAGGCCGCCGAACTCGTCCGCCGCGGTGATGCCGACGTCATGCTCTCCGGCGGCACCCACAGCATGATCCACCCGTTCGGCGTGACGGGCTTCAATCTTCTCACGGCGCTGTCGACCCGTAACAACGAGCCGACCCGGGCCAGCCGCCCCTTCGACAACGACCGCGACGGCTTCGTGCTCGGCGAGGGAGCTGCGATGGTGGTGCTCGAGGAGCTCGAGCATGCGAAGAAGCGTGGCGCCCACATCCATGGTGAGATCCTCGGCTACGGCTCGACGGCTGACGCCTACCGCATCACCGACACGCACCCGGAGGGCCGCGGCGCCTCATCCTGCATCCGCATGGCGCTGGCCGACGCCGGGCTGGGCCTCAACGACATTCACTACATCAACGCCCACGGCACGAGCACCGACGTCAACGACAAGGTCGAGACGCTCGCCATCAAGACGGTGTTTGGCGAGCAGGCCTACAAGATTCCCGTTTCCAGCACGAAGAGCATGATGGGCCACCTCATCGCGGCGGCCGGCGCCACGGAGTTGATCGTCTGCCTGCTGGCGATCCGCGACGGTGTGCTGCCCCCGACGATCAATTACGAGACTCCCGATCCCAACTGCGATCTCGACTACGTGCCAAACCAAGCCCGAGAAGGAAAGTGCAACTACGCCCTCTCCAACAGCTTCGGCTTCGGCGGCCAGAACATCTCGCTCATCGCCGGGCGGTATACGGCTTAACGGCTCTTGGCCGACGCGTTGACGGAGCTCGGGTCTGCCTGTGCCATGGAGCCGGCGTATGCAGACAAGCGCAGCAAGGATTGCGAAGCGCCGTCTGCATCCGAGAGAGCGGAGGGCACGATGCCCTCCGCGAACGTCCGGCGACATGGCACAGGCAGCCCCGAGCGGGTTTCTTCGTTGCGTGACGCTTGACCAGGTTGCCCAGCTTGGAGGGCGTGGGGTTTTCTCAATCGGTGCGACCCTGGCGACCGATACTGTTTGCCAGACGATGCTTCCGGTTTGGACCCACGGGAACCTCCCATGAAACGCACATACGGACTGCTGCTGGCAATGTCGGTGATCTCGATGGCGAGCGGCTGCTCCCTCGTCGACCGGCTGTTTCTGCTGAATGCCGACGGACCCTACAGCCACCGCCACGGTGGGAGGTGTGAGGGGGGCGCCTGTGAAACCGGTGCCTGTGGCCCGGGAGGCTGCGAGACCGGCACCTGCGGTCCCGAGGGCTGCAACGACTGCGCCGACGGCACCTGTCGTCCACGGCACGTTGGTCGCTACGGCGGCCTTGCCAAGCACCATCTTTCGCCTGAGGAGCGGGCCGCGCTCGCGGGCTCGGATTACGGGGCCACCACGCCCGCCGGTCCGCCATCGGGCACCGTCGCCTATCCCTACTACACGACCCGCGGCCCCCGCGATTTCCTCGCCAAGTGCCCGCCCTCGATCGGCCCATGATGCTTCGACGATGACGGGGGGTCGGGTTGCCGATAGGCTGAGAGGCCTGATCGGCAATCCGTTTTTGTGGTCTCCCGCGAGGTCGTTGCATGGCTCGTTCTCCTGAAGGCTCCCCGGCGTCTCCGGGAATGACCGCCGCCGGGCGCCTGACGTTCACAGGCTGGCTCGTCTGCGCGATCGCCGCCATCGGCTTCGCCTTCGACATCTACGAACTGCTGATGCTGCCGCTGATCGCCCGGCCGGCGCTCCTGGAACTCGGCGGCTTCCAGCCGGGGAGTCCGGGCTTCCTTCGCTGGGTCGGCATCCTGTTCTATGTGCCGGCGCTGTGTGGCGGTCTCTTTGGCCTGCTCGGCGGGTATCTCACCGACCGGCTCGGCCGCCGCCGCGTGCTCACCTGGAGCATTCTCATCTATGCATTTGCCGCCTTCTTCGCTGGATTTTCCACAAGCTTGTGGATGCTGCTCGTCTGCCGCTGCTTTGTGTTCGTGGGGGTCTGCGTGGAGTTCGTCGCGGCGGTGGCCTGGCTGGCGGAACTCTTTCCCGATCCCAAGCAGCGGGAACGGGTGCTTGGCTACACACAGGCCTTCTCGTCGATCGGTGGGCTCATGGTGGCCGTCGCGAACGGCATCGCCATCCAGTACGGCGCCGGATTTCCGGCGATCCAACTTCCTGCCTGGCTCTCGTGGCTGGGAACGATCGATCCGGCCCACCAGCATGAGGCTTGGCGGTACACGCTGATGTCGGGGCTCCTGCCGGCGCTCCCGCTGATTCTCATCCGCCCCTTCCTGCCTGAGTCTCCGGTATGGGCGGCAAAGCGGGCGGCAGGCACCCTCAAGCGGCCGAGCATCGCAGCGCTGTTTGCCCCCGACCTCCGCCGCACGACGCTCACCACGGCGATCGGCTTCGCCTGTACGCTCGGCATCGCCTTCGGGGCGATCCAGCAGATGCCGCAGATGGTGCCCGGGCTGGCGGAGGTGAAGGAGGCGGCGACGAAGGCGGGCGAGCAGGCTGCTGCTGCGGCGCGGGAGAAGGGCGAAAACGATTCACAAAAGCTTGCCGCAGTGGCCCGCGCCGCGGGGGCCCGCAGCAGCCAGACGACGGCCGCCGAATACACGAAGGTGCAGGAGCTCGGCGGTCTTGTGGGCCGCTGCCTGATGGCCGTGGTCTTGGCGGCGGCACTTGCCTGGGGCTGGAAACTCAGAATGTTGCAGATCCCCGGGCTCCTCCTCGTGCCGCTCGTCTTCTGGTTTTTTGTCCGCTGGCCCAACACCACGTTCTTCGAAATACCTTTGGAGTGGGCCTACTTGGGCCGGCTGCCGGTGACGACGATGTCGGTGGGGATGTTTCTCGTCGGGCTCGTCACGGTCGGTCAGCTCTCCTTTTGGGGTAACTATCTGCCGCACGTCTTCCCGGTGCATCTTCGTGGCACAGGCGAGAGCTTCGCCGCCAATATCGGCGGCCGCATGATCGGCACCTCGGCGGCTGCGGTGACATCGCTCGTCGCCGGCTTCATGCCCTACGAGTCGGCCCCACTCAAGTTTTCCACCGCCGCCGCCATCGTGGGTACCACGATCTCCCTCATCGGCCTGCTCGCAAGCTTCTTCCTCCCCGAACCAAACAGCGACATCGACAACTAGGGTCCGCTCTGGCCCCCGGGCTCGCGCCCGGGGCTTGCTGGGGATTGGGGCCATCACTCCGCGATCGTGCGGGGGGCGAGCGGGGCTTCGTCGGGAATGGTTGGCACGTTCCAGATCGTGTAGAGGCCGACGGCCACGGCGGCCAGCGCGATGTATTTGAGCCACCAGGGCAGGCTGCCGAGCACCAGGCTGACGAGCACCACCGCCCCCACGAGCGCGAAGGCCCGGTTCTTCACGCTCCGTCGGATGCCGCGATAGTGCTGCCAATCGTCGAGCGTGGGGCCAAACGTTTTCGACCGGTGCAGCCAGGCATGGATTCGGGGCGAGCCGCGGTAGAAGCACCAGCTGGCCAAGAGAAGAAATGGCGTGGTCGGCAGCAAGGGAAGCACCGACCCGATCACGGCCAAGCCTACGCAGATCCAGCCTCCTGCCACGAAGAGAAAACTTTTCAGGGGGTCGGTGGTGGGCTTGAAATCCATGGCCGCGTCCGCTGCTGGAGACTTCGGAATCGTAGCACGTGGCCTTTTCACAGGGGGGCATTTGTGAAGAAAACTGCGAGTTTCTATGCTTTCCAGCCCCGCGATTGATATCCCGCCCCCGCCTGAGGAGATTCTTCCATGCCCCTCGTTCCGATGCGCATTCTGCTCGACCATGCCGCCGAACACGGCTACGGCCTGGCTGCCTTCAACGTCAACAACATGGAGCAGATTCAGTCGATCATGGAGGCGGCGAAGGAGACCGACTCACCCGTCATCGTGCAGGCATCGCGAGGCGCCCGCTCCTACAGCCAAGACAACTACCTCCGCCACCTCATGCTGGCCGCCGCCGAACTCTATCCGAGTATTCCGATCGCCATGCACCAGGACCACGGCAACTCGCCGGCCACCTGCCAGAGCGCGA